>JBBSOU010000140.1:0-8815 GCA_038259445.1 Lysobacterales bacterium
ATCAGCTGGCTGTCGGACCTCGAAGACGTGTCGAGCAGTGTCGAGATCGATCTTTACGGCGGCTACAAGGGAACCTTCGCCGAGGACTGGAGCTTCGATGTCGGCTTCAATCGCTATCAGTATCCAGGCAAGTACCCGTCCGGTTTCACCAGCCCGAACACCACCGAAATCTACGGATCGATCGGCTGGAAAACCCTTTCGGCGAAGTACTGGTACAGCGTCACCGACACGTTCGGCTTCACCGATTCCGAGAACAGTGACTACATCGAAGTGAACTGGAATCAGCCGTTCGCCGAAATCTGGACGCTCAACGCGCACGTCGGCAAACAGACCATAGACGGCTTCAGCGACGCTGACTACACCGACTACAAGCTTGGCGTGACGGTCGCCCTCCCGCACGGATTCTCGTTGGCGGCGGCGTACATCGACACCAATGCCGAAAAAGCCGTCTACACCAATCCCTACGGCAAGTTCGTCGGCAAGCAGACCGGCGTGCTGACCTTGACTAAAGCCTTCTGATTCGTGCCGGCCGGCGCGACGCCGACCGGCTCCCCTCAACACCACGGGAGTGGCCATGAAACTCATCACCGCCGTCGTCCGACCATTCAAGCTCGACGAGGTTCGCGAAGCGCTTTCGCAGGCCGGCGTGTCCGGAATCACCGTGACCGAAGTGAAAGGCTTCGGTCGCCAGAAAGGGCACACCGAACTTTATCGTGGCGCCGAATACGTCGTCGACTTCCTGCCCAAGGTCAAGATCGAAACCGTGGTCACCGATGACCGCGTCGAAGCCGTGATCGAAGCGATCCAGGGTGTTGCAGCCACCGGCAAGACCGGTGACGGCAAGATCTTCGTGTCGCCGATCGAACAGGTCATCCGCATCCGCACCGGCGAAATTGGCGCTGACGCTCTCTAACGCATCGCGAGGACCTCATGAAAAACGCAACGCTGACGCGCTTCAAGAATCGTCTGTACACGGTCGGCATCGCCGCCCTGTGCACCTTCCTCCTCGCCAGTGCCGGCATGGCGCTCGCGCAGGATGCTCCACCTCCCGATCCGATCGCCGTGGCGGCCGTTGTTGAAACGGTCGCGGCCGCGGCGGACGTCGTACCGGTGGTCGACAAGGGCGATGTCGCCTGGATGCTGACCTCGACCCTGCTCGTGCTGCTGATGACCGTGCCGGGCCTCGCCCTGTTCTATGGCGGCATGGTGCGATCGAAGAACGTGCTGTCGGTGTTCCTGCAGGTGCTGATCGTGTTCTCGCTGATCACGATCCTGTGGGTGGTCTATGGCTACAGCCTGGCGTTCGCCGGCGGCAATGCCTACATTGGAACATTTGACAAATTATTCCTTGCCGGCGTGACCACCGATTCGCTCGCCGATACCTTCTCGGCCGGCTTCAAGTTGCCCGAGTACGTGTTCATCGCGTTCCAGTCGACGTTCGCCGGCATCACCGGCGCGCTGATCGTCGGCGCGTTCGCAGAACGCATGAAGTTCTCGGCGGTGCTGCTGTTCGCCGTACTGTGGTTCACCTTCGGCTACCTGCCGGTGGCGCACATGGTGTGGGCGGCCGGTGGCCTGCTGTTCGACATGGGCGCGCTGGATTTCGCCGGCGGCACGGTCGTGCACATCAACGCCGGTGTGGCCGGTCTGGTCGGCGCGTACTTCGTCGGCAAGCGACTCGGCTATGGCAAGGAAGCGATCAAGCCGCACAACGTGCCGTTCACGCTGATCGGCGCGTCGCTGCTGTGGGTGGGCTGGTTCGGCTTCAACGCCGGCTCCAACCTTGAGGCCAATGGCGGCACCGCGCTCGCGTTCATCAACACCTTGCTGGCAACGGCCGCGGCGGTGCTCGGCTGGTCGCTGGTCGAGGCGATCAGCAAAGGCAAGCCGTCGGCAATTGGCGCTGCATCCGGTGCGATCGCGGGACTGGTTGGCATCACGCCGGCCTGCGGCACGGTCGGTCCGTTCGGTGCGATCGCGATCGGCTTCATCGCCAGCGTGTTGTGCGTGTGGGGCGTGACCGGACTCAAGCGTCTGCTCAACGCCGACGACAGCCTCGATGTGTTCGGCATCCACGGCATCGGTGGCGTTGTCGGTGCGATCCTCACTGGCGTGTTCAGCGCGGCCTCGCTCGGCGGCGTCAAGGGCGATGACTACTCGATCGCCAGTCAGGTCGGCATACAGGCCATTGGGGTGGCCGTAACGATCGGCTGGATCGGACTGGTATCGGTCGTGTCGTTCCTGATCGCCAAGGTCATCTTCGGTCTGCGCGTGAGCGAAGACGAAGAGCGTGAAGGCCTCGACATCACCTATCACGGTGAGACCGCTTACGAGAGTTGAGTCCAGGGGGCGCGTGGCGGCGGCCGGAACCGGGGTGTTCCGGCCGCCGCGCTTTTTCACCGCGGCATGATTGATGCGGGTTGCAACGACCATGGTTGGTCGTCATTGATGCCGCTGCCACAGTGCCCGTCGTGGGAGCGACTTCAGTCGCGATTGCCATGCACTCGCCACGGCATCCGTGCGTTTCGTTCAGCATCAGCGCCCGTCGCCTGTGCCGCGCGCAACATCCGGGCGTGATGACTGAGCTGCGGATAGAACGCCGCGAACACCTCGCCGAGCAGACGCTCGAGCCGCGCGATCTCGACGAGGCCGTCGGCCAATGGATTGTCGCGCTTGAGCCGCGAGCCGACGCCGGCCAGCACGCGTGCAATGACCTCACGATCCGCATAGGTGGCAAGCAGGCCATGGCTGCGCATGTAGCGCGCAAACCGCTGCAGGTTCTGCGGCAATCGCTCGTGTTCGCGATCGAGTACGGTGATCACGCGAACGTTGAAGGTAGCCAGTGGCGTGGTTGACCACTGCGCGAAGTCGCGTGCGAGCAGATGATCGAACCAGATGTCGAGCAGGATGCCGGCGTAGCGCCGGAACGGCGGGCGAAAATGCGCGCGCGCCTCGACGATCAGCGGGTGCGCGTCGGTGAACACGTCGATCGCGCGGTGCAGGGCGATACCGTCACGGATGCCGACGGCGAGCTCGCGATCGATCGCACCGCGGACGAAATCGCCCATCAGGCTGCCGAGCAGCACGTCGTCGTTGTGGCCGGCGAGCAGGGCGTGAGCGAGATGGTTCATGAACGATGCGGGCTCCGTGGCGCATGAAAGGATCGATCGCACGCCTCGCCGCACGGCCTTGTCTGGCGCAGTGTGCGACTTCATAACCAGTGCAGGAAGGGTTCGCGATATCATCGTGTCCGATGAGCGAACCAACACTCCCTGCAGCGCCTGCCACGTTTCCGTCCGTATCTTCCGAGTTCCTGCTGGCGGGACCGGCCGGTGCGATCGAAGTGGCAACATCACCACCCGATGCGGAGGCCGAGCCGCGGCGTGGCACCGCGATCGTCTGCCATCCGCATCCGCTGCATGGCGGCACCATGCACAACAAGGTGGTGACGATCGTCGAGCGCGCGCTCGGTGAGATGGGGCTCGATACCGTGCGCTTCAACTTCCGTGGCATCGGACAGTCGCAGGGTGCGTTCGACGAGGGCATCGGCGAAAGCGACGACCTCGCCGCCGTGGTTGCCTGGGTACGCAAGGTGTGTCCCGATGATGCGCTGTGGCTGGCCGGATTCTCGTTCGGCAGCTACGTCGCGCTGCGCTCGGCACACGCGCTCGCCGCCGATGCGCTGATCACCGTCGCACCGCCGGTTGGGCGCTGGGATTTCGCCTCGATCGAGTTGCCGACCTGCCCGTGGCTTGTCGTGCAGGGCGAGGAAGACGAAGTGGTCGATCCGGCTGTCGTGTTCGACTGGGTCGAGGGTCTGGAAAATCCGCCGCATCTGGTGCGCATGCCCGAGACCACACACTTCTTCCATCGTCGATTGCTTGACCTGCGCGGTGCGGTCAAGAATGGCCTGCGCGCACACCTGCCCGAGTTGCGCAGCGACGCATGAGTGATCCGGTCGAGCGTCCGGGCGCGCGTCATGCACGCGGTGTCGCAGAGGGCGAATGGCGGCACGATGCAGCACAGGCGCATGCATTGGCCTCGCTCGATCGCATCCACGACGAACTGCTTTCGGTGCCCTCGACCTCGCTCTGGCAGCGCCTGCGCGGGAGATCGACGCCGGGCATCCGCGGCGCCTACATCTGGGGCAGCGTCGGGCGCGGCAAGACCTTTGTCATGGACCTCCTGTTCGAAACACTGCCGATCGAACACAAGCGGCGCGTGCACTTCCATCGCTTCATGCAGGACATCCACGCACAACTGCGCACGCTGGCCGGACAGCGCGATCCGCTTGACACGGTCGCCGAGCGCATTGCCGCGGACGTGCGCCTGCTCTGCCTCGACGAGTTCTACGTGCTCGATATCGGTGACGCGATGCTGCTTGGCAACCTGCTGCGTTCGCTGTTCGCCAACGGTGTGGTGCTCGTGACCACGTCGAACACGCCACCGACGAATCTGTACCGGGATGGCCTTCAGCGCGAAAGCTTCCTGCCTGCGATCGCGCTGATCGAGCAGCATTGCGACGTGATCGAACTGGCCTCGCCGACCGACTGGCGACTGCGCGCGCTGCGCCAGGCGCCGGTGTATTTCGCGCCGGACGATGTTCACGCCGAGCGCGAGATGGCGGCCGCGTTTGCACGCCTTGCACACGGCGGGCAACGGTCGGCGTTCCCGCTCATGCTCAACGAGCGCGCGGTCGAGGTACGCCGCGAGTCGGTTGGCGTGATCTGGTTCGACTTCACGCACATTTGCGACGGACCGCGCGGCGTCGCCGACTACATCGAACTCGCGCGCAGCTATCACTCGATGCTGATCTCGGGCGTACCGCAATTCACCGGGCAGAACGAGAACGCCGCGCAACGCTTCGTCGAGTGCGTCGACGAACTGTACGACCGCGGTGTCAATCTCGTGCTGTCGGCCGCCGTGTCGATCACCGAGCTCTATCAGGGCCAGCGATTGCGCACCGTGTTCGCACGTACCGAATCGCGTCTCATCGAAATGCAGAGTGAGGAATACCACGCGCGCGAACATCAGGCCTGAGCCTGGTCCGTGCGGGCGAATCGCCGGAACGAAGACCACTGGACCACTTGCGCGGGCAGGGTGCGATGCGCTTGACTGCAACTCCGTTGCCGGAGTGCCGCCATGCGAATCCTCTTTCTTGCAGCCGCGTTCAGCGCTGCGATGATCGCGCCACGCGCAGTCGCCGCAGCGTCGGCCGATGCGCTGGTTGACGCACGGCTCGCCGAAATCACGGCGTGGCGGCGTGACATCCACCAGCATCCCGAGCTCAGCAATCGCGAAACGCGCACGGCGAAGGTGGTCGCCGAAGCACTGACGACAATGGGCTACGAAGTCCGCACCGGCATTGCCCACCACGGCGTTGTCGGCGTGCTCAAGGGCGGCAAACCTGGCCCGAAGCTGGCGATCCGCGCCGACATGGATGCGTTGCCAGTGACCGAAGAGGTCGACCTGCCATTCGCCTCCAAAGCGACCGGTGAAGATCTCGGCAAGACCGGCGTCATGCATGCGTGCGGGCACGACGTGCACACGGCAACCACACTTGGCGTAGCCAGTGCCCTGGCAAGCCTGCGTGCCGACTTGCCGGGCGAAGTCATGATGATCTTTCAGCCGGCCGAGGAAGGATCGCCGCCGGGCGAAGAGGGCGGCGCGCCGCTGATGGTCAAGGAAGGCGTGTTCGCCGATTTCACACCCGATGCGGTGTTCGGCATGCATGTGACCAGCGCCTATCCGGTTGGCACCGTCGCACTGCGCGCGGGCGGCATCATGGCGAGCTCGGACACGTTCCGCATCACCGTGATTGGTCGCCAGAGCCATGGCGCGACGCCGTGGCGAGGCATCGATCCGATCGTTGCCGGTGCCGAGATCGTCGGTTCGGCACAGGCCATCGTCAGCCGTCGCCTCGACATCAATCGTGAACCCGCCGTGGTCACGTTCGGCATCTTCAACGGCGGCCAGCGCTTCAACATCGTGCCCGATCGCGCCGAACTGCACGGCACCGTGCGCGCGTTCGATACACGTATGCGCGACCAGGCGCTGGCCGACCTGCGCAACGTCGCCGAACACGTCGCCGCCGCGCACGGCGCGACGATCGAGGCCCAGATTCCGGTCACGCCGGGCAGCAATCCCGTCACCCGCAACGACCCCGCGCTGACCATGCGCGTGCGCGCCAGTCTCGAGAGCGTACTCGGCAAGGACAATGTGATCGAGGCCAGCCGCTGGACCGCGGCAGAAGATTTCCCGCACCTCGCCATCGCCGCCGCAGCACCCAGCGTGTACTTCTTCCTCGGCGGCACGCCCAAGGGCCAGGATCCGGAAACGGCCCCCAGCAACCACTCGCCACGCTTCTTCGTCGACGAAGGCGCATTGAGGACGGGCACCGCGGCGATGCTGCAGGCCAGCCTCGATTATCTCGGTTACTCGCCCTGACACAGCCGAATGCAATGGTGTCGACTTTTTGCAGGATGTCGCAGGTCGCGACTGCGCGGGTTGCCGTAGGAAAACGCCTTTAGCCGCGATGCCCGTCGACACGGCGCGGCGCTTCGTGTACTCGAATCTTCACGTGCCGATTCGAGGGTGCAGGGTGCAGCCACGAGACGAAGCGCATCAGGCCTGAAGGCGATTCCTACTAACCCTTCGCGACGGGCGCAGGCGCAATCCCACTTTTGAAATGCGCGATCGCGCGCACGCGTTCTGCGCGCATTGCCTCGGCAATCGCTGGTCCCTGCAGGCCCTTCTCGACGAACGGCGCCGCCTTGATCGCGCATGCGGCGGCGAATGCATTTCGCAGGAACCCACCCTGCGGGTAGTGCGTGTCCGACTTGCCGAGTCGACCACGCGCGTCGGCTTCGCAGGCGAGGGCGAATTGCTCGACGCGCAGCGGCTTGCGAAATGCATCGAGCTTCTCGAACAATTCGAGCACGGTTGATGGCTTCAGCTCGAAGGCACGATGCGCGAGCAGATGCAGTCGGCAGCAGTGCTCGGCGAGCGCCGCGTGTTCGGCGGGCACACGCAGTCGCTCGCACAGTGCCCGCAACGGTGCAATGCCGCGTTCCTCATGCATGATGTGCTTCGGCAATTCATGCCCGGGAGTCAGCGCCTTGCCGAGATCATGGGTGAGCGCACAGAAGCCGATCAGATCGTCAGCGGGTGCAATGCGTGCCGCCATGTCGAGAACCATTTCGACATGCACGCCGCAATCGATTTCGGGGTGGTACTCGGCCCGCTGCGGCACGCCGTACAGTGCATCGACCTCCGGGAACAACGCGCACAAGGCGCCACACGTGCGCAGGCTTTGCAGGAACGCCGAGGGGGTCGGCTCGGCCAGTGCCTTGCGCGTCTCCGCCCACACACGCTCGGCAACCAGATGATCGACTTCGCCGTCGTCGACCATCGCGCGCATCAGCACAAGGGTTTCATCCGCGATCGTGAAGCCGAGTGCTGCATAGCGGGCGAGGAAACGCGCCACACGCAGTACGCGTACCGGGTCTTCGGCGAATGCCGGCGAGACGTGCCGCAGCACGCGTGCGTCGAGATCGCGCGCGCCGCCGTAAGGGTCGACCAGTGCGCCGTTCGCGTCCTCCGCCATCGCATTGATCGTGAGGTCGCGGCGAGCGAGATCTTCCTCGAGCGTCACTGACGGATCGGCATCAAAGGCGAACGCGTGATAGCCGCGGCCGGTCTTGCGCTCGGTACGCGCGAGCGCGTATTCCTCGTGCGTTTGCGCATGCAGGAACACCGGGAAGTCCTTGCCGACAGCGCGGAAGCCCTGCGCGAGCATCTGCTCGGGCGTGGCACCGACGACCACGTAATCGCGATCGCTCGACGGCTTGCCGAGCAACCTGTCACGCACCGCGCCGCCGACCAGATAGATGTGCATCACGCCATTGTGCCAGAGCACACCGCTCGGGCTATGGCGGGTCGCAGCGTGAGGCCTGGCGGAAACGTGTGCCACGGCGGATGCGCGCGGTCTGCGCGACGCGCACCCCGCGACGGGACACGAGGGCGCAACGGAATGCACCGGCTTTCCCCTCCGGCGCGCGTCGCTAGGCCATTCTCAACGCCGACGCACCTCGCGAAAGCGTGCGAAGTCAGCCTGGTGCTTGTCGCCGCCGAGCATCGCCGGGACGATCATTTCCATCGGCGTGGCGACGATGCCGAGTTCGCCGAGGCCGTCCTTGTCACCGACCGAATCGAGCATCAGCGAACGAAAGTTGTCGCGCGAGATCGGTTTGCCGGGCAGGAACTCGCCGACGCGCGCCTGCAGCGCGCCGAGAAAATCCGGAAGACCGATGACCAGCCGACGCTTGCCGATCAGTTGCGCAGTCCATTCGACGATCTCGCGCAATGAGATCGTGCGCGGGCCGAACAGTTCGTAGGTGTGGCCGATCGAGTGCGGATGTGCGAGCGCGCGTGCGAACGCCTCGGCCACGTCCTCGACATACACCGGCGCGAAGCGCGCATCGGCACGCGCGATCGGCAGTACAGGTGCAATGCGCAGCAGTTCGGCGAAGCGAAAGAACAGGCCATCGCGCGGTCCGAAGATCACCGACGGACGAAAGATCGTCGCCTGCAGCCGCGACTCGTGCACGCGCGCTTCGGCCTCGCCGCGCGTACGCAGGTAGTGGCTGGCGCCTTCGCCGGCGCGCAGTGCGCTCATCTGCAGCAGTCGACGCACGCCGCTCTTTTTGCACGCGGCGATCAGGGTTTCGGTGAGCTCGACATGCGCCTTCTGGAAGCCGCTGCCGTCGTTGCCACGTTCATTGAGGATGCCGACCAGATTGATCGCAGCACCCGC
>JBBSOU010000141.1:0-8753 GCA_038259445.1 Lysobacterales bacterium
CCGCATGGAATGAGCTTGCCGGCCGGACGTCCCGCCGCGTTCGGCGAGCGCCAGCTGCACGTGGTCGGCACGTCATCGCAACCCGGGTTGGCGACTGGATCGCACTGGCACTGCGGTCTCAGGTCGCCTGTCACGCAGTCCGCGCATCCAGGGTCGCCCGGCGTGCACGTATCCGTGCAGCTCGGATCGCCCGGCAGGCACGGCACGCCAGGGTTCGGCGGCCGGATGATCACGATCGGCGGCTCGCCTGGCGGTGGTCCGCGCAGCGTATCGGTACCGACCAGACCCGGGCCCGGAGGCTCAATGCCAAGCGGCCAGCCGCCGGTCGGTTCGATCGGCACGTAGCTCGCCGCACCAGCCAGGGCATCGAGTACCAGCACCGCGTTCTGGCTGCCCGGCTCGCATGTGTCGCCTTCCGGCCGGAACGTGTTGAAGACAACGTCGGTAAGGATGCCCTGCGGGCTCGCTGTCACGCGCTCACCCACCATGGAGGTCGAGCAAATGCCGTCCGGACCGCCGGCGGCATCGCACTCGAGATCCATGTACCAGCCCATCTCGCCCACGCCAGAGGCGGTCAGACGGTAATCGACCGGGAAGCGCGTCGCTTTGCGGAAACCGTCGCCGTCGTAGTAATACAGCACCTGCTTCTGAAGATCGGCGTATTCGAGATCGACACCCGTCACCGGACGCGAGGCGATCGGGAACGTTTCCGTCCAGGCGCCGGTGTTCGGATCGTAGGTGCGGCTGTCCCAGATGCCATAGAGGGTATCCATGGTGGCACGCGTACCGGTGCCCAGCGCGTTCTCGTCGGCATCCTGCGTGTTGAGGTAACGGCCGGTGCCGAAGATGACCATCGTGCCGCCGAGTGGGTTCGCCACCGTGTAGACGCCACTCGTGATCGACTGGCGCTTGCCGGTCGGATCGCGCGCGACGAACAGCGGCTGGTCGTTGTTGCCGAGGATCCATGTGCCGCCGCTCAACTCGAAGCGCCACAGGTTGCCCTGGTAGTCGCCGGCATAGATCGTGTCGCCGGCGCCGTTGCCGTCGTTGTCGACGATCGCCGCGGTCGACAGGCCGTTCGGGCCTTCGACGCAACTCGGATCGAGCGACGAACAACCCACGCCGGTATCGACGGTGGCGATTTCCGAGCCATCGGCGAGATCACGCACGAACAGCACGGCGCGATGGCGCGCGCTGTTGTAGCCATTGCCGAACGCAGCAACCCAGCCACCGCCTTCGGTGATGCCGATGTAGGGGCGACCGACGAAGAAGCCCATGTCGTCGTCGACGGTCTGGTTGAATTCCCACAAGACGTCGTTCTCGTCGAAGTTGCGCGGGTTGGTCACGTCGAGTGCGAACACCGAACGTGCGCCGGCACCGGCGGATGCGCCGAGCACGGTGCGCCAGCTGCCAAGGAACGCATCCGTCACGGTCGGCGTACCGTCGACATAGAAGCGGTGCACGTAACCGGGCGTGGCCAGGCGATTGATGTTCGGCAACACCGCATGCGGCATGTAGGCGAACAGTTCTTCACCGCCGCCGGCGCCTTCGCTGCCATCAAACGCATGCAGCATGCCGTCGTTGGCGCCCACGAAGAGGATCGGATTCTCACCGTTGTCACCGAAGATCGCCTTCTTCGACTCGACGAAGGCGGAATAGCTGCTCGCCGGTCCCGGAGCGACCGTTTCCAGAATGCTGCCGTAGCCGAAACTGGTGACACCGACCACCGCGGGCGTCGAGTTGAGCACGTCACCGAGTCGCGACGTGCGCTTGCGGTACGGGCAATCCTCGGGATCGGTCAGGCTGCACCCGGCCGCACCGACTTCATTGCTCTGGTCGCCGCGAAGATGCGCGATCAGTTCGTCAATGTCGTAGATGGCGGGATCGAGCGTGCCGAGAACGGCCGCCTCGGCCGCGGTGTTGAGGCCGACGGTCGTGAACGGCGTGGCTTCGAGGCCGCCCGGCTCCGACTGCGAGGTATAGATGTTGCGCGCAGACGCCGACGGCAGCTCATTCGATGCACTCCAGATCACGGTGTCGCGATCGTAGGTGCCGTCCGATGCCAGGCGATAGGCACGGATGTCACCGGACCAGTCGGTCGAGGTGTATTGGGCCTCGTAGGCGAGCGTGGCGCCCGGCGTGAATCGCGGTGCGCTGGTGGCGACGCTGGCGGTCGGCTGCGAGGTATCGATGATGCCCGAGAATGCATTCTCGAGCTGCTGGCGCAGCGTGGCCGGGTTGGTCACGAGGAAGTAGTTGTCGGGCACGCCATCGGCATTGACGTCGTTCGCACCAGGTACCGGCGCGCCGTACTTGGCCGCATACCAGAGCGGGTCGTTGAGGAAGATCGCACCACCGCCCCCACCGACCGCAGCCGGTGTGAAGACGCGTGTCGAGTTGAGCGGCAGTTGCGCCGCGCAAGCCGCGGGCGGAATAGCGATGCCACACCCACCCGGCAACACCGGATTCGGTGTATTGAACGAGTAAGGTACGTACGAACCCGCGCCGGAATCGGTATCGCGCACGTCGAGATACACACCATCCTGAGTAGTTCCGGACATCACAAAGCCCATGTTCTGGTCTGCACTTCCGGCGGCGTACTCGGAGTTGAGAGTGACCGTGACCGTGCCATCAGCATTGGCGCTGATCAGATAGCGGACGATGGCGTCCATGTCATGGTCATTGCCCTGCTCGACGTCTTCGTAGTTGATGCGGAACACGGCATACGGACGACCTTCGTTGATCGTCACGTTGAACGGCTGGCCCGGCAGGTTGGCGATCGATTCGACATAGAAATCGACGATCGTGTTGGTCGGCTTGCGCGTGCCATCACCGAACGTGCCGCTGGCGGTTTTCGCGAAGGGCACGAGCGTGATCTTGCCGGCGCCGATCGGAAAGTCGATGCGTGGCAATGGCGAGGCAAGCGCGATCGCATACGTGCTCAGGTTCTGATCGCCCTCGGCCGTACTGAGGTCGGTAACGCGACCGTAACGCGCCACACTGGCAGAGTAGTAGGTGCCGCCCTTGGTTGGCTCTTCCGGTGCGAGGCCGCGAATATTGCCGAAGCTCGAGGCAATCTTCGCCGTCGGTGCGCCGTCGTTGAGGACGTTGTTGTCACCGATGAACACGCTGCGCGCACCACCGAACTCCTCGGTCCAGATCAGCTGACCTTGCGCCGCAGCGTTGAAGGACGAAATCGATGGCGGCGTCGTCGTCACCGACGTGATCGCACCGGCAAACGCGCTGCCCGGAAGATCACCGTCGTAGCTTGGGTTGATGTCGCTGATGATGGTCTGGTAAGGCTTGGCACAGGCGAGGAAGCCGCCACCATCCGGCGCCGGCGCGTATGGATTTTTCCAGGTCGGGCGCGTCAGACCCATGGTGGTCTCTTCGGTCGCACCCTGCGTCGCACCGCCGGTGTTGAAGCGCGCTGTGGGTCCGGCAGCGCCGGCGTAGTAGCGCATGCTCTCGTAGAGCATTTCCGCGAGAGGATTGCCCCACATGCGGCACTCGCCGTTGACGATGGCGCGATTTCCGATGGACGGACAGTTGCCGGTGCCGCCGCCCCAGCTCCAGTTGCTGTCGGCATTCAGGTTGTTGGTACCGCTGCCGTAGGCACCACCGATCATGCGCAGGCGACTGATCGAATTGGCGATGCCGTTGACGGTCGTGAGGAACTGCCCGGTATCCGGATCAATTTCCTCACCGAAGTTCGACACGTTGCGGCGCAGCACGCCACCTTCGAGGTTGTTGTTCTGCGTGCCGGTGATCAGGCCGAAGTACATGCGCGCCGATTCGCCGTAGTCGTGCAGGATGCCGGTCGGCTTGAACTGGCCGTTCGGATAGGCCTTGCAGGTCGATTCGCGCAGGGCGGCATTGCTCGCCGGACAGGATTGCACGCGCACGAGATAGTCGTCGCGCGTGACGGCAGGAACCGTCGGCGTGAGGTTGTACGTCGAGATCGTCGTATTGCTGATGCCGGTGACGTTGCTGTTCGGCACGACCGCGAAGCCGCCCGTGCAGGTAGCTGCGGCGGGTCCGGTGCAGGTGCGGTACTCGAGACGGTAGCCATCGCCGCCGGCCGCATCCTCGTGACGGAACTTGAAGGTGTAGTTGGTGCTGCCAGTGATCTGGATCGGTGCGGTCAATTCAGCGCCCGCACAAATCCCGAATCCTCGGCCGCCATAGCAGCCAGCGGTTCCGACCGACACGCCGGCAAGCAAGATGTCGACGTCGATTGCATCATCGCCGTCGACGCGGAACTGGTAATACGTGGTCGTATTCGATCGAAACGTGCCCGTGATGATCGTCAGGTAATTGTCGTCGACACCGTATGGATTGCATGCGTTTGTCGCGCAGTTGATCGTAGCGAGAGGACCGCTGCCGAACAGGTTCGCCGGAATCGCGTAGTTGTTCTCCATCGTGCCGAACGAACCGCGATTGGCCGGGTGACCCGGAAAGGCAGCCGTGCCCGCCGGCTGCACGCAGTCAACGCGCGAGTTTGCCGACGTGAAACACTTGTTGCCAGCGACCGGGCCTTCGATCGAGAGCCAGTTCCAGATGCGCTTGTCGGTGTCCTTCAGCACGCGGAACAGCGGCGCCTGGTAGCCGGCAGCAAACGTGTTGGCATTGCCGGTGACCGTGGTCACGGCAAACAGGTGGTAGCGACCCGGGCCGGGTGCTGTCAGCGGCGCGTAGTTGGCAATGTTGTAGCCATCGCGCGCGATGCTCTGGTATTCCTTGCCCCAGCTGTGGCCATCCTGCGGAAGGAAGGCGCCCTGCAGTGTGGTGTCAGTGGTGCCGTCGACCTGGCGCCAGCCGCCGTAAAGCACGCGACGCAGAGCGTCCATGCGCGACATGGTCAGGTAGTTGAGGAAGTCGCCGCTCCAGGAGCCGGAGCACTGCTTGTTGGCGGTGGCGCCATTGGGCACGAAGCGGTCGGTTGACCACGTGTAGCAGGCGAACGAATTGAAGTAGCCGTAGTAGTCGATCGCCGCCGGCTTGTAGCCGATGTCGAGCGCACCATCAGCGTCTAGATCCGAGGCGTCGTTGTACGCTTCGTAGTAGATCTTGTGGTCCTTGCCCATGACGAGCATGTTCAGCGGCGGCTGGCCGGTGGCGGTGAACAGCGGCTGCTGGGCAATGTCGATGCCGCCCGGCACGGACTGCGCAGAGACGTCAGGCGCATGGCCGACACCGGCGGCAAAACACAGCATGCCGAGTGTCGTGGCCAGCTTCAGGTTGATGAGTCGCATGAGGCCTCTCCCGCTTGGCGGAATCAAAACACGTAGATGGTTTGCACGGTTGCCCATGCGGCGTTCTCTTCTTCGCTGCCGGGATCTTTTTCCTGGCCTGAGATCACGTAGAAGCGGGGTTTCTTGTTGGGATCGTCGGAGACGATGCCGCCACGGCGCTCGGGACACGCTCCGCCGCAGGCACGCACGCGTTGCTGGAACTCGATTGCCGGTGGAAACGTGTCGAGCCAGGACTTCCACGGCGACTCGTCGGCACCGGGCGTGAGTCCCACCGCGATGTTCGAAATGAGGTCGTAGGCGCGCAACGGATCACTGACCAGATCGCGACCTTCAGACATGCGCCCTTCGGCGCGCTCGAATGCCACCTGCTGGGCGCGGAAGTTGCCCGACATGCGCTCCTGCAGAAGCGTTACCTGCATCGCGGTGACGCCGAGCAGGGTCATCAGCAGCAGCATGATCAGCGCGACAAACAGCACCGCACCGCGACTGCGCCGGGGAGAACGGAAGGATCGGCGATTCATGGCAAACCTCAAGAGTTGAACAGGCGATTGCGCAGCGCAATCGTCGTCTCGTAAACCTGGCGCATCGCGCCGTCATCGGCTGGCGTCAAGGTGACGCCCAGCAGGTCGTAGGTACGTGTTCCGACTGCTGCCGGATCGGGACTGCGCAGCAGCAGGCCGACGCGCACGCTGAGCACGCGCCGCCAGTTGTCGTCGAGAATCACGGGGTCGGTTGCACCGGCAGTGACGCCTGCCGCATCGCGGTATTCGTCGACCATGCCGTCGATGGTCGGCGAGTTGTCGTAGCCGAAGCGCAACTGCATGTTTTCGACGCCGTCGACGAGTTCCTCCGGCGCGCCAAGGCCGACACCGTCGCGTTCGAAGCGGCGCACGAACAACGACGGATTGCCGTTGGCGCCTGGGGCGACATACATGGCCATGTACTCGGCGCGGTGGATTTCGCCGTTGAGACTCGAATCGCCGACCAGCGTCTTGGCGTTCATGTTGGCGTTGGAGATGCGGTAATCCCATGCGCAGTTGGCGCAGGTCGGGTCGAGGTAGAGGTTCGGTGCGGCCTCGCCATTGACGATGACCTCCGAACCGACGCCGGTTCCAGAGAGCTGCCCGGCGAACACATCGGCGGAACGACAGTTCTGCATGCCGAGGACGGCCTGCGATCCGGGCGTGGGCAGAAACGCCGAATCGGCCTGGCTGATCACCGCGTTGAGAACGTTCGCGGTCTTGGTGATGCTGACGATCGGCGCACTTTCCTCGCTGAACACGCGCACGATCAGGACGTCGCTGTCTGCCGTGAACGTGGCGGCGACATCAGAAAGTTCCGCCGGCGCAGTGCCGACGCCAACGCTGAATGCCTGAATCGGACGCTGGAAACGATAGGCATCGCCAGCCGGTACGACAGTGCCCGGAAAAATGGAGAAGTGATTGACGAAACTGTCCTGGGCGATGCGTCCGATGTCGGCACCGCATCCCATGAATCCGATCATGCGCAGTTGCCGCTGCATGTACTGCGTGGCGAAGCGGCCGTTTTCCTGCACGCGCGAGAGGCCTTCCTGCGTCTGCGAGCTGGCCCGCGAAGCACCGAAGATCTGGATCAGGCCGAACACCAGCAGGCTGGCGATGACGATCGCGACCATGAGCTCGATCAGTGAGACGCCGGATTGACGGCCGATCTCTGGGGATTTTCTTGTCGTCGGATTTTTCATGTTTGATCGAAGCTCACATGCGACTGGAAACAACGAAAACGCTGAATTCGCCACTGGTGCCGGCACCGGGGCCGCTCAAATCGAGCGTTGCGCCGAAAGCACTGGCATCGTCGGTGCAGTCGGCGCTGACGGAACCTGGGTCGAGCTCCCAGCGCGCATCGGTCCAGCGGATGCACACGGCCACTTCATTGGCACTGATCGGCGCGATTGCGCCACGTCCCTCGGGCAACTGGCAGGCGATCTGCTGGCGCCAGGTATCAATGTCGAGGGTCGGCGTACCGGAGTTGTCCGGCACGTCGGTGCAGGCGAACGCGATGTACTCGTTGGAATAGTACGAGCCGATGCTGCTGCGGTTGGCGCGAAGGCTGTCCAGCATCATGTTGGCCAATGCCGTCGCCTGCGAGCGGAAATGTGCGCTCTGGTTGGCCTTGACCGAATAGGCCTGCAATGCGGCAAGGCCGAGCAGTCCGAAACTGAGCACGACCAGAGCGATCAGCACTTCGAGAAGAGTGAAGCCGCGCACGTGGCCGGCAATAGACTTGGGCATGGACATCCTCACGCGCACGGAACCCTGGTGGAGCTCGAGCGACCGAGCTGTGTGATGACGATGGTGCGTTCCTGGTCGTTGCTGCAGTTCGATTCCGGCCGCAGCGCGAACTGCACTGGCGGCGCCGGATTGGCGAACGCCTCACCCCGTGAATTGAAGCGCACGAAGGCATTGCCGTCGGCCGGGATCATCGAGTTATTGGGGTTTGCGACCCACGTACGCAGCACTTCATCGACCACCGGCACAGAACTGCCCGGGGCGGTATCGACGAACACCATCCAGCCGAGGTTCCAGGCGGCGTCGCCACCACAGACCAGGGGATCCACTTCGGGGTCGGCCGCGCAGATGGAAACGCCACGACTGCGCGTGATCGCTTCGTTGCGCGCGTAGTTGAACGCGCTCAGCAGGTCGTTGGTTTGCGTGCCGACGCGGTTGCTGCGGATCGACGTGTTGAAGCTCGGCAGCGCAATGGCGGCCAGGATCGCCACGATGGCGATGACGATGACGAGCTCGATCAAGCCGAAGCCCCTGCTCGTCCGCGAATTCGTACCCACACCCATGATTTCCCCCGGACGGCAGTTCACCCAATCCAGACGGCACGGTATGCGCGTGCGCAAAAGCCGGCAAGCGCTGCGCACGTGCGAGGTAGCGTTTGCCGGACGAGCGGCGCGGGAGGTGCGCGGACTGCCCCGCACCGGCGCTCGATGCGCCGCTTTCGTGGGAAGCGGCGACAACCGCATCCTTTCCTGAAGCCTACGCGATGCTTTCCTACCGAATGCCGAAAGACATCTAAACTTCGGCGTTTCGCCCAAGTTATCTTCTCGAGGCGCATCAACCGAGGAACCCCTCGAGCTGTCAGCTCGGCGAACTTGGGACGGAATTACTCAGCTATCGACTGAAGGCTTGCCCAAAGCATGCCTACGCAATCACCTTGATGCGCAACTCTTTCGGCAGTGCAAAGGTGACGTGCTCGGGTTCGCCATCGAGTTCCTCGACGCTGTCCGCGCCCCACGACTGCAGACGTTCGATGACACCCTTGACCAGGCTTTCCGGCGCCGACGCACCGGCGGTGACGCCGATCCGTTGACGCCCATCAAGCCATTCGCGACGAATGTCGTCGGCGTCGTCGATCAGATAGGCCGGCACGCCATGCTTGCCAGCCAGTTCGCGCAGGCGATTCGAGTTCGAACTGTTCGGCGACCCGACCACGAGCACGAGATCGGCTCGC
>JBBSOU010000142.1:0-8728 GCA_038259445.1 Lysobacterales bacterium
ATCTCGGGCGGAGTTCGCGGTGATCAGGGGGATTTCTATGTCGGCGGAACGCGGCGCGATTCGACGCCACGCAATCATGGACTTCTGCTGCGGCTGGATCTTTCTGACGGAAACATACTCTGGGCGAATCGCCTCGAGCAGGGCCCCGTCGACCAGAGAAGCCGCGTCAACCCGAGAGCCGTCCACAACGGAAAGATCTTCGCGACGCAACCCTTATTCCACACGTACGGGTACGCGCTCAGTGCGTTCTCGGCAGTGGATGGCGCGCATATCGGTTCCACGTACCTGTACTCGTCACCGCTCAACCACCCGCACCTTCCGCAGCATGCCGACTCCGGCGTGATGGGCACGACGGCGGATGGCGAAATGATCATCGTCGGGCAACATTCCGACCCGGGAATACCCAGCGAGTTCGTGTACGCCAATTGGGGCACGCCATTGTCCACAACGAACGGTGCCTTGCGCGTGACGCTCGACCTCGCGCCTGCCGGCACCTCGGGTGCGGGCACGACCGCGTTCGTGTTCGAAACGATCAATGAGGGCAACGTGACGGCAAACGACGTGTTCGCACTGCTCTCGCTGCCGGTGGGGACGATGGTCGACTCGGTGAGCTGCGAGCTTGCGGGTGCGTCGTGCAGTGCCATCACGACCGCGAACTCGATCGAGGGGAACTTCGAGATACCGGCTGGCGCAACCGTGCGGATCGAAGGATCCGTGCGACTGTGGGCGACCGGCAACTCGTCGACGCCCGCGTCGCTCCACGCATCCGCCTTCGCCGCGCAGCCGTTCGCCGAACTCGACCTCAAGGACAACGTGGCATCCGCTCCGATTTCGGATGTGCTGTTCCGAGACGGGTTCGAAGACTGAGCGCTACGTCGGCATCCCTGCCGATCGATTTGCGCGCCAGTCGAACGTCACACCAGAAACAGCGTCGCCAATCCGAGAAAAATGAAGAAGCCGCCGCTGTCGGTCAGTGCCGTGATCAGCACACTGGCGCCGAGTGCGGGGTCGCGGTCGAAGTGGATCAGGGTCATCGGGATGAGCACGCCCATCAGTGCGGCGAGCAGCAGGTTCAACGTCATCGCCACGGTCATCACCGCGCCGAGCGCCGGGTTGCCGTAAAGCATCCACGCAACGAGGCCGATCACGCCGCCCCAGACCACGCCATTGACGAGCGCAACCGCGACCTCCTTGCGCAGCAGCCGTTTCGCGCTGGTCGTGCTGACCTGGCCGAGCGCCAGCGCGCGCACGATCATGGTGATGGTCTGATTGCCGGAGTTGCCGCCAATGCCGGCGACGATCGGCATCAGTGCGGCAAGTGCGACGAGTTTCTCGATCGAGTCCTCGAACAGGCCGATCACGCGCGAGGCGACGAATGCCGTGACCAGATTGACCGCCAGCCAGGTCCAGCGGTTGCGCAGCGATTTCCAGACCGAGGCGAAGATGTCCTCGTCCTCGCGCAAACCACCGCGACTGAGCGCCTCGGCATCGCTTTCCTCGCGGATCACGTCGACCATTGCATCGATGGTCAGGCGCCCGATCAGGCGTCCGTCAACATCAACCACCGGCGCCGAAACGAGATCGTAGCGTTCGAACGCCTGCGCGGTATCGAACACGTCCTCGTCCGGATGAAAGGTGTTGGCATCGTTGGCCATGACCGCGCTGACCTCACGGTTCGGATCGTTGACGAGCAGCCATTGCAGTGGCAACACGCCGGTCAGCACATTCTCGTTGTTGACGACAAACAGCTTGTCGGTCTGCTCGGGGATTTCCTTGAGACGGCGCAGGTAGCGCAGCACGACTTCGAGCGTGACGTCCTCGCGGATCGTGATCATCTCGAAATCCATGATCGCGCCGACCTGGTCCTCCTCGTAGGACATCGCCGAGCGCAGCTGCTCGCGCTCGGGCGCGTCGAGGCGCTGCATGAGTTCGTGCACGACGTCGTCGGGCAGGTCCTCGGCAAGGTCGGCGAGTTCGTCGGCGTCAAGCTGTTCGGCGGCGGCGAGGATCTCGGGCGCATCCATATCGGCCAGCAGCGATTCGCGCACCGCATCGGAGACCTCGAGCAGGATCTCGCCGTCGCGATCGGACTTGACCAGATGCCAGACGCTGAGCCGATCTTCCGGCGGCAATACTTCGAGGATGTGGGCGACGTCGGCCGGATGCAGGCTGTCGATTTCGCGCTGCAGCTCGGCCACATGCTGGCGATGCAGCAGACTGTCGACGACATCCTGGTGCGCGCCCGACTGGCGATGCGCAAGTTCCTCGACCAGTCGGTGCCTGCGCAGCATCTCGGTGACGCGCGCGAGATGACCCTGCAGGGGCGTGCCCGATCGCGTGCTGGTTTCGACTTCGGTCATCAGTCACTCGCAGTCCACCCTGCGAGCGCACGGTGGGATCAGGTCAGGTGTTCGGCGGGCCGTCGTCGCGGCATGGTCAGGGTCTGGTGGTGAATGGGTATGCGCTCTCTCGAGCAACGCAACTGCCCTGTAGCTGCAGGCCGAACAGTCATCGGGAGAGGCGACCGGAATGATACGCCGAGGCCACCGCACTGTCGCCTCATAACGCGTGCGCACACACTCCAGCGCAACATGCACGAGACACGACCGTGCACGAGAACGCGCACCAAGCTTAGCGCGCACGCGGGCAATTCCGGGATCGGTTGATCCCAGGCTGCGCCGTTCGCACGCCTTACATCCACGCGCGTTCCTCACTAAAGTGCGCGCAACGATGCACGCCTGACCGAGGCTCCCGAAGCGGGCCGGCAGCCGTGTTCCAAAAAGGGAAGGTCGATGCGCGCGCTGGTCATCGCAACACTGCTGCTGCTCGGTGCCTGCGCGCAGTTGCCGCCACGACCGCAACTCGCGGATGAACTTGCGCGACCGCCACCGAACACCGGCGTGCTCGCCGAGCGTCTCGCACCGATCGAGGCGCGTCATGCGGGGAAATCCGGCTTCCGCCTCGTCAGCACCGGCACCGAGGCCTACGCGGTACGTGCGCACTCGGCGCGTGTCGCCGTGTCGACGCTCGATATCCAGACCTACATCTGGCACGGCGACATGACCGGCAAACTCATGGCGCGGCACGTGCTCGCTGCGGCGGATCGTGGCGTGCGCGTGCGCATCCTCGTCGACGACCTCGATGCACGCGCCAAGAGTGACGGCTTCGCCGCACTCGATGTGCACGAGAACGTCGAGGTCAGGCTGTTCAATCCGATGGTCAGCCGCAAAGGCATGCTCGGCAAGGCGGTCGAGTTCGGCACCAGCTTCCGGCGCCTGAACCATCGCATGCACAACAAGAGCTGGATCGCCGACAACCGCATCGCGGTGGTCGGCGGACGCAATCTCGGCGATGAGTATTTCGATGCACACGAGGGCACCAATTTCGTCGATCTCGATTTCCTCATGGCCGGTCCGGTCGTGCGTGCGGCCAGCGAGACGTTTGACCGCTTCTGGAACTCACCCTCGAACTATCCGATCGCCGAACTGCTGCCCGAACCGGCCACGGTCGAGAATCTCGGACGCCTGCGCGCGGTACTCGACAAGGCCGTGGAAGCGCTGCAACAGAGTACCTACCTGCAGGTACTGCGCGAAGACGAAACGGTCGCCGACGTCGTCAGCGGCGAAACGAGCCTGCACTGGACACCGGACTGGCAGTTCGTCAGTGACGCGCCGAACAAGATTGACCTGCCGCGCGGCCAGCGCTCGGCCGTGCTGCAGGCCCTGCGCCCGGCACTGGGCGGCGCCAAGAAGGAGCTCGGCTTGATCTCGCCATACTTTGTTCCGGGTGAGCGCGGCAGTGAGCAGCTCGTCGCACTGGCCGAACGCGAAGTGCGCGTGCGCATCCTGACCAATTCGCTGGCCGCCACCGACGTCGCTGCCGTGCATGGCGGCTACGCGCGCTATCGACGCCCGCTGCTGCGTGGCGGCGTACAGCTGTGGGAGCTCAAGCCGACCGGGTCGAGTCCGGGCAACTTCAGCCTGGCCGGCTCATCCGGATCGAGCCTGCACACCAAGGCCGCGCTGGTCGACGACGACACGATCTTCGTCGGCTCCTACAACCTCGACCCGCGCTCGACCTCGCTCAATACCGAGCAGGGCGTGCTCGCCACACACTCCGCGCTCGCCGCGGAAATGTCGCGCCTGTTCGAACGCGAACTGCGCGGTTCACGCTCGTGGCGCGTGGAACTGATCGACTCGAGACTGCGCTGGAACGATGGCAATGCCATGCTGTGGAGCGATCCCGCAGCAACCACGGGCGAACGCCTGCTGGCCTGGCTGGCGCGCCTGCTGCCGGTTGAATCGCAGTTGTAGCGGGTGGCATGTGCAGTAATGCAACTGTGGGGCGCAAGAACGTCTCGGCGCTGGCGGGCACACCCATCGTGCTCGATCGATTGATGCATCATCGCTGCGAACGCGGCGGTGTTCCTGGAAGGAAAAACCCGCCTCGAGGGCGGGTTTTTCCTTGCCTTCGCTGAACGCAATCTGCGCGCTGCGAGGTCCGATCAAAAAGGAATATCGTCGTCCTCGAAGCTGTCGTTGCGCGCTGGTTGCGAGGCGGCCGGGCGATTGTCGCGCTGCGGTGCCGATTGCGGTCCGCGGGCGGGGCCGCGCTCGGGACGCTCGCCGCGATCGCGGTTGAAGCCGCCGCCGCCACCGCCACCACCGCCGCCCGCGCCGCCCTCGCTGCCACCGCCGAGCATCTGCATTTCATTGCCGATGATGTCCGTGCTGTAGCGCTGCACGCCTTCCTTGTCGGTGTACTTGTCGGTGCGGATCGAGCCTTCGATGTAGACCTGCCTGCCCTTCTTGAGGTATTCGCCGGCGATTTCTGCGAGTCGACCGAACAGCTTGACGCGATGCCATTCGGTGCGTTCCTGCTGCTCGCCGGTCTGCTTGTCCTTCCACGATTCGGAGGTCGCCACGCTGAGCGTGCCGATCGCGGTGCCGCCGGCCGTGTATTTGACTTCGGGATCGGCGCCGAGGTTGCCGACCAGGATGACTTTGTTGACGCCACGTGCCATGGGATGTCCTTTGATCGCCTGCGGACCCGGGTCCGGAATAAACGCAAGAATACCAGACGGACCCGACATGCCGAGGCAGGCGATCAGCGCCAGTGGTTGTAGGAGAATCGCTCGATCGCGTGCACGCCTGCCGAGCGAGGGGCGTGGATGCGATGATTCCCGCGGGCGCCAAGCCCGCACAGCCGCTGACTGAACGCATGAACCACGAAAACTCCTCGCCATGCGCTGCGCTCCCGCCATCGAACCCGTATGGCATGGCGACCGGTGGGGGTCCGCGCGCCGTTCTCGATGCCTCGCGCGGCGGCGACGGCACGCTTGTGGTGGTTGTCGAAACAGTGGGTTCGACCTATGTCCGCAGGGGCGCGATCGCCCTGTTCGGTTCCGATGCGCTGCAGGTCGGCTGGCTCAGCGGCGGCTGCCTCGAAGCCGATATCGCGCTGCGCGCGCGTCAGGCGTGCGCCGACCAGCGCATCGAATGGATGGACATCGACACACGCGAAGACGAAGACCTGTTCAGCGGCTCGGCCACCGGCTGCCGCGGTCGGTTGCGCCTCGCGCTGCTGCCGCTCGCGGCACTCGCGCAATGGCAGCACGTGGCCTCGGCCTGGCTCAATCGGCACGGTCCGTTGACCCTCGACATCGCATCGAGTGGCGCGGTCACGGCGCGTTGCGGCACACACGTCGAGGAATGGCAGGTGGCCGCCGCGCCGCCGGGCTGGGCCGACGGCGATGCGCAGTCGGATCGCTGGCAGATTGTGCTCTCGCCACCACCGTCAGTGGTCGTGTTCGGTGCTGGACCGGAAACGGCCCTGCTGGTGCCATTGCTGCGCGCGCTCGGATGGATGACCACGGTCGTCGACAGACGCGAGCGCTGGATGCAAACGGCCGACGCGGCAAACCGTGTGCTGGCCGAAACGCCCAGCACCGCGCTTGCACGCCTGCACGACGAGTCAATCGACGGCGCACTGGTCATGCATCACAACTTCGAACTCGATCGAGAAGCCCTGTTCGCACTGGCGTGTCATGGTGTCGCATTCGTCGGTTTGCTCGGGCCGCGCCGACGTCGCGAGGATTTGTTCAGCGTGCTGCCGGTCAGCGCAAGCGCCGCCCTGCTGCCGCGTTTGCGCTCGCCAATCGGGCTCGACATCGGCGGCCATGGTCCGGAAGCGATCGCGCTCAGCATCGCCGCCGAGCTGCACGCGTGGCGGCACGCCAAGTGATCGCCGGAACGGGCGGTTATACTGGCGATCTGCTTTCACCGGACATCCGCACGTGAGTTCGCCCTCCCCGCTCGCCTTCACGGGTGCAGCCATCAGCAACCTCGGTGACGTGCAGGCGCTTGCGGCGCCGGGCATGTCCGCGGTCAACGCGTTGATCCGCGCCCGGCTGGCTTCCGATGTCGTCCTGATCAATCAGATCTCGGGTCACATCATCAGTGGCGGCGGCAAGCGTCTGCGGCCGATGCTGCACCTGCTCGCAGCGCAGGCCTGCGGATATGCAGGACGCGACCACATCGCGCTGGCGGCGCTGATCGAGTTCATCCACACCTCGACCCTGCTGCATGACGACGTCGTCGATGAATCGGACCTGCGCCGCGGCCGTGAGACCGCCAACGCGCTGTGGGGCAATGCGGCCAGCGTGCTGGTCGGCGATTTCCTCTACTCGCGTTCGTTCCAGATGATGGTCGAACTCGACAGCATGCGCATCATGCGCATCCTCGCCGACACCACCAACCGCATCGCCGAGGGCGAAGTGCTGCAACTGCTCAACATCGGCAATGCGGATACCGACGAGCGCGCCTACATGGACGTGATCGAACGCAAGACAGCCGTATTGTTCTCTGCCGCGACGCGGCTCGGTGCGGTGCTGGCGGGATTGCCGGCCGAGCAGGAAGATGCGCTCGCACGCTATGGCCTCGACCTCGGCTTCGCGTTCCAGATCGCCGACGACGTGCTCGATTATGTGTCGGACGCCGACACGCTCGGCAAGAACATCGGCGACGATCTCGCCGAAGGCAAGCCCACCTTGCCGGTCATCCACGCGATCGCCAACAGTTCGCCGGAACAGTCGGCGAGCCTGCGCCGCGCGATCATGAGTGGCGGCCTCGATTCGCTCGACAACATCATCGCCGCGATCCGCGATTCGGGTGCGCTCGATTACGCAAGTGCTCGCGCAGCAGCCTATGCCGCTTCAGCCAAGGACGCGTTGACGTGCCTGCCGCCATCGGATGCGCGTGATGCGCTGGCCGTGCTCGCCGATTACTCGGTCGATCGAACGTCCTAGCCGGCTGTCGATCAGGCGCCGAGTCGTTCCATCCGGTAGCTGCCATCGAGTACGCGCTGTACCCACGGCTGGTTGGCGAGGGTCCAGTCGACCGTCTGCGCAAGTCCGCTCTCGAACGTCACCGTGGGTCGCCATCCGAGTTCTCGCCGGATCTTGCTGGCGTCGATTGCATAGCGGCGATCGTGTCCCGGGCGATCCTTGACGTAGTGGATCAGGTCGTCGCGCCGGCGTCCGTCGGCCAGCGGTTTGCGCTCATCGAGCAGCGCGAGAATCGCACGCACGACATGGATGTTCTCGCGTTCGGCGTCGCCGCCGACGTTGTAGACCTCGCCGGCACGGCCGATCTCGAGCACGCGCAGGATGGCGCTGCAATGGTCCTTCACATACAGCCAGTCGCGGATGTTGCGGCCATCGCCGTAGACCGGCAACGACTCGCCAGCCAGTGCTTTCTGGATCATCAGCGGGATGAGCTTTTCGGGAAACTGGAACGGGCCGTAGTTGTTCGAGCAATTGGTCGTCAGCACCGGCATGCCGTAGGTGTGATGGAACGCGCGCACGAGATGATCGGAGGCCGCCTTCGAGGCCGAGTATGGCGAGTTCGGCTGGTACGGCGAGCTCTCGCTGAACCGGCCGACCGGCCCGAGTGAGCCGTACACCTCGTCCGTCGACACGTGCAGGAAACGGAACGCGTCCTGACGCTCGAGCGAGAGGCCGCGCCAGTAGGCCAGCGCGCATTCGAGCAGGTTCAGCGTGCCAACCACATTGGTCTGCACAAATGCCGCCGGGCCGTCGATCGACCGATCGACATGCGACTCTGCGGCGAAATTGACGATCGCGGTGGGTGCGTGCACAGCCAGCGCCGCCATCACGGCGTCGCGATCACCGATGTCGGCATGGATGAACGCGTAGTCGTCGCGTGTACTGACCGCATCCAGCGTGTCCGGATTGCCGGCATAGGTCAGCGCGTCGAGATTGACGATCCGGTAGCCGCCGAGTGCGAGCAGGTCGAGCACGAAGTTGCCGCCGATGAATCCGGCGCCACCGGTGACAAGCAGGGTTTTCATGGCTCGGACACCTCCTGTTTCGCACGGAACGCACGACGGCACGACCGCGAAGCCGGGCATGGTAGCGCGCGGCGAACAGCACGCGAAACCGGATTTTCAAGGCAACGTGTGGTCAGCCTCGAATCCGCAATTTTGGCGAATGCCCCAGATCAGCGCGTTCCATGCCTTGCCGTGTCGCTGGATCCCGCCTTTCGCCGGGAAGTCGAACTGATCACGGTTCCCCAAGCCGACAGCGCATTCTCCTCACATTCCCGGGCGAAATGGCTTCATGCCAATCGGAGATATCCGCTGAAAGCGCCGCACTGGCATTGTCGAGCTCCTGTTGACGACCACGATGCTGTCATGTAAACGAAATGTG
>JBBSOU010000143.1:0-8637 GCA_038259445.1 Lysobacterales bacterium
CGACGATCTTGGCACCGCGCGCCTTGAGCTTGCCGAGTCCGAGCTTGATCGGATTCGAATCGTGGTCTTCGGCCACGCCCCACATCATCAGGTACCTGGTCAGATCCCAATCCGGTTCGCCGAACTCCCAGAAGCTGCCACCGAACGAGTACATGCCGGCCGCGGCCATGTTGACCGAGCAGAATCCGCCATGCGCGGCATAGTTGATCGTGCCGAACTGCTGCGCCCACCAGCCGGTCAGCGCCTGCGACTGGTCGCGCCCGGTGAAGAACGCGAGTTCGTCCGGATTGCGCCGGCGGATGTCGCCGAGCCACTGTGCTGCCAGCGCCAGCGCCTCGTCCCATTCGATTTCGCGGAACTCGCCGGCGCCACGTTCACCCACGCGCAACAGCGGTTTCGACAGGCGCGCCGTCGAGTAGTGCTGCTTGATGCCGGCCGAGCCCTTGGCGCAGATCACGCCGCGGTTGACCGGATGCTCCGGATTGCCGTCGATGTAGCGCACCTGACCGTTCTTCAGATGCACGCGGATGCCGCAACGGCACGCGCACATGTAGCACGTCGTGGTCTTGACGGCATCGCCGGTCGGGGCGTTCAGGTCGAGTGACGCGTGCGGCATGTGATGCGGTGCGGCCAGGAGGAAACCGCGATGGTAGTGGAAGCGCTGCGTGCGTTGTCCGAAACCGCTCACGGCGACCGCTTCGCCCAGGCTTTGGTGAGGGCGCTGCAGCCTCCACTGCCATGGCGTGGCCCCCGCATGCACGCTTGCGCGTGGTTATCTGCAGTCTGCCCAGAGGAAACCGAAATGCACGCCAGACAAGCGCTTTTTCGCTATACCGCGCTGGCCGTTCTCAGCGCGTGCAATGCTTTGCCAGTGAATGCGCAAACCGCACTTGGCACCGAAGGCCAGAAGTTCAGACCGAACCCGCACGCAAATCCGGCGAACAAGGGGTTCGGCTACCGTCAAACCGTCGGCGATTTCGATGGCGACGGTATCGACGATGCGGCTGTCGTCGAACTCTCTGCAAGCGAGCGCATGCGCATCTACCGTGGCGCTGCATGGACGATCGGCACGGTACCGAACATCACCTTCCTGGTCAGCTCGGTCCAGACCCCGAGGTTCGTCGAGGCGATAGTTGCGGGTGATTTCGACGGCGATGGTCGCGACGAGATCGCGCTCGGCTACCGCTTCGGCGGATTGGGACTTTCTGTTGGTGGTCACGTCTCGATCATGCAGCGCGGCGCAAACGGCGTCTGGTCGCTGCAGCAGACGATCCGCCAGGGACTTGGCAGTTTCGCCGGTATCGATGAAGACACCGATCAATACGGGTACGCGGCTGCGGTCGGCGATTTCAATGATGACGGCTACGATGATCTTGCGATCGGCGTCCGTCGCGAAACGCCCGATGCGACACCTGGATCGAGTGGCGGCGGCGCGGTGCATGTGGTCTACGGTTCGTCGACCGGGCTCACCGGCGTCGGCGACCGCATGGTCACGCCGGCGAACATTGGCCTCGCCTTGATTGCCGGCAACGCGCCCGAACTCGGTGCCGCGCTGGCAGCAGGCGATTTCGACGGGGATGGCAAGGATGACCTTGCGATCGGCGCACCGTTCGCCCCGTGCGCGGGCCAACAGGCGGTGGGTGCCGTCGCTATCGTGCGCGGTTCGAGTACGGGCTTGACGACAGCGGATGCGCGCTTGTTGCAGCCGGGCGTCGCGGGCATGCCGGGCGATTGCTCGACGACCCGGAAATTCGGGGCGGCGCTGGCTGCCGGGCGCTTCAATCTGTTCGAGGACGGCTTGGTCGTCGGCGCGCCGGAGTCCACGGTTGCGGCTGTGGTCCTTAGTGGCGAGGTGTATCTCCTGCCGGGTAGCATCTCGGGACCGTCCGCCACCGGCGCGCAAACGGCTTCGCTGGCCAACCTGCCGGGCGGCGCGCTGCAATCGGCGTTCTTCGGCAACCAGCTCGCCGTTGGGCAGCTGCGCTCGGGACGCATCAGCGTGGCGATTTCCGGCCATCTCGAGACCGTTGGCGGTATCGAAGCTGCAGGTGCCGTGAGGATCCTGCACAAGTCATCGTTATTCGCCGGCCCGTTCGATCTGGCTGCGAGTGAACGCTGGACTGCCAATACCCGGCTCGGTGTCGGCCCACCAGGAACAGCCCATACGTTCGGCACTTCGGTTGGAATCGGTGACTTCAACGGCGATGATCTGTCCGATCTCGCCATCGGTGTCCCCGGTTTCGACGACGGCGCCGACGCTGATGCCGGCGCGGTCCAGTTCGTCTACCGCAGCCAGTTCATCTTCCGCGACGGGTTCGACTGAGCGAACGGACTGTGTACGCTGCCGCGCCCTGGCGCGTTGTGCCAAACTCGTGGTGGTCTTCCGTCTGAATTAGCGCCATGGACCGCTACGAGCGCATCCTCACTCTGCATCGCATGCTCAAGTCGGCGCGCTATCCGGTGCCGCTGGCGCGCATCAAGGAAGAACTCGGCTGTTCGCGCGCGACGATGTATCGCGACATCGCGTTCCTGCGTGATGCGCTCGGTGCACCGATCGACAGCGATGCCGACAGCAGCGCGATCCGTTACGACGCCAGCGACGGTGATCGCTTCGAACTGCCAGGCTTGTGGCTGAGCAGCGAAGAGCTGGCTTCACTGCTGGCGCTCAACGAGTTGCTGAGTCGATCCGATCCGGGCGTGCTGGCCGGTGCGCTGGCGCCGTTCCGCGCGCGCATCGAAGGGCTGCTGTCGGATCACTCGAGTGGCAAGGCGCTGCCGATCGAGCGCATCCGCGTCATTTCGAGCGGTGCGCGCACGCTCGACCAGAACGTATTCCGCGTGGTCGCCGGCGCACTGCTCGGGCGCAAGCGGCTGAAGTTCGAGTACCGCGCGCGCACCACCGAGTCGCTGACCACGCGCGATGTCTCGCCGCAACGCCTGACCCACTATCGCGACAACTGGTATCTCGACGCCTGGGATCATGGCCGTGATGCGTTGCGCAGCTTTGCGCTGGACCGCATGCGCTCGGCGCTCGCACTCGACGCCGCAGCGCTCGATCGCGAAGTGGCCGAGCTCGACGAGCATCTGGCCTCGAGCTACGGCATCTTCTCGGGCCCGCCGAAAGCGTGGGCCACGCTGCGCTTTTCCGAACATGCGGCACGCTGGGTTGCCGACGAGCGCTGGCATTCGCAGCAGCAGGGCCACTGGCTTTCCGATGGTCGCTACGAGCTCAAGTTGCCCTACAGCAACTCGCGCGAGCTGCTGATGGATGTGCTCAAGTACGGTCCGGACGCCGAAGTCGTCGCGCCGGTGTCCTTGCGTGAGGAAATGCGCATCCTTCTGCAGCTCGCCATCGGCAGCTATCGGACTGCCGATCCGCCATGAGTGTGTCGGTGACGCCGGCGGTCGTGCCGACCAGCATCTCGCTCGTGCTCGGCTCCGGCGGCGCGCGCGGCTATGCGCACATCGGCGTCATCGAGGAGCTGCTGGCACATGGCTACGAGATCCGCTCGATTGCCGGCAGTTCGATGGGTGCATTGATCGGCGGCGTGTACGCGGCCGGCAAGCTCGATGCCTATCGCGACTGGGTCTTGCCGCTGCACCGCCTCGACGTGCTGCGCATGCTCGACTGGACCTTTTCGGGCGGTGGCTTCATCAAGGGCGACCGCATCCTGCGCGCCATGAACACCTACATCGGCGATATCGCCATCGAAGATCTGCCGATCAGTTTCACCGCCGTCGCGGTCGACCTCGATGCGCAGCGCGAAGTGTGGTTTTCGCGCGGGTCGCTGTTCGACGCGATCCGCGCATCGATCGCGATCCCGACCGTGTTCCGTCCGCATCACATCGACGGTCGCCTGCTCGTCGATGGCGGCCTGCTGAATCCGTTGCCGGTGTCGCCGACCCTGCGTGATCGCACCGACGCGACCATCGCGGTCGATGTCAACGGGCAGGCCGAGCCGCTTTCCGAAGAGGCATCGCAGCCGCCGTCAGCCGCGGCAGCGAACGGCGGCATCCGGCGTATGGTCGATTCACTGTTCGACAAGCGCGAACAGGCCGCCGCGCGCGATCCCGGCGTGCTCGAATTGTTCGCGCGTTCGCTCGACGCGGTGCAGGAAACGATCACGCGGCTCAAGCTCGCCGCGCAACCGCCCGACCTGCTGATCACGATTCCGCGCAACATCTGTGCGTTCTACGATTTCCATCGCGCCGAGGCGGCCATCGAAATGGGTCGCCAGCGTACGCGCGAGGCGCTCGAGCGCTGGACCGGACCGCGCGATCACCACGATTGGCAGCGCTGACGGCGTTCTGATCCACCAACTCGAGGCTTTCGTCGCGCTTGCGAGCGATCATCACGTCGCCCGGGCCGCACGCCATTGCGGCGTGTCGCAAGCGGCGTTGCGGCAGGCATGAACACGCTTGAGGCTGAGCTCGCCGTGGCCAATGTGGGGTGCTCCCAACGCGTCGCGCGCGCGTCGGTGGCATTGACGGTCATCGCTCGGCCATGTTCCCCGCGAGCGCAAGCGGGCCTGGCAGGCGGCGGCGTGGGCTTCGTCGCGCCAGGCAACCGGGCTGGGCTCCGGCGTTCGCTGCCGTGACGCAGCGGGAAGATGGTTTCGGCGATGCCACCGTGCACAACGAGCGAAAGTGCCGGCAGGGCGGTGCTGCGCCGCAGCAGACGCTGTTGCGCCTGCGGTCCATACTCGACGGGTCGAAAAAATGCGACGGGCAACCGAAACACGCGCACCGGCGCCGCCACGACACGCGACTCGCCCGCAACGAGATCACGATGAGCCTATCCGCCGCCAGCAACTCTTCAGTAGATGCCGCGTCCCTCAGCGACGCGCAGCGCCGGCACATCGAATGCGTGCTCGAAGAACTGCATGCCTTGCCCGGCGCCTTGCTGCCGATCCTGCACGCGATCCAGGACGCACTCGGTTACGTGCCACCGGCCAGCGTCGCTCTGATTGCTCAGGCACTGAATCTCACCCGTGCCGATGTGCATGGCGTGATCAGCTTCTACCACCACTTTCGCAGCGCTGCGCCCGGTCGACACGTGCTGCAGATCTGCCGCGCCGAGGCCTGCCAGGCGATGGGTGCGCGCACACTCGAAGCCCATGTGCGACAGCGTCTTGCGATCGGCTTCCATGAAACCACGGGTGACGGTGCGATCACGCTCGAGCCGGTCTATTGCCTCGGCAACTGTGCCTGCGCGCCCTCGGTATTGCTCGACGGCGACGTGCACGGGCGCGTCACGTTGCCAGCTATCGATCGCCTGCTCGATGCCTGCATGGAGGCGACATGACGGTCACGGTGTTTGTGCCGCTCGACACGATGTCGCTGGCGTGTGGTGCGGAAGCCGTAGTGCGCGAGATTCAAAAGCAGGCGAGGGTACGTGGTTTCGATGTGCGCGTCGTGCGCAATGGTTCTAGAGGCCTTTGTTGGCTCGAACCGCTGGTCGAGGTGGCGACAGCGAACGGGCGCGTCGGCTATGGACCAGTCACTGCGGAAGACGTTGCGGCACTGTTCGACGCCGGCTTCCTCGACGGCAACGCACATGCGCTGGCGCACGGCCGCGTCGACGACATCCCGTATCTGGCCACGCAACAGCGCCTGTGTTTCTCGCGCAACGGCATCATCGATCCGATCGACCTTGCCGACTACGAAGCGCATGGTGGCTGGAAAGGCCTTGAACACGCGCTCACGCTCGCGCCCGAGGCAATCGTGCAGGCGGTCACCGATTCGGGTCTGCGCGGGCGCGGCGGCGCGGCGTTTCCGACCGGCATCAAATGGAAGACCGTGCTCGGCACGACGGCTGATCAGAAGTACATCGTCGGCAATGCCGACGAAGGCGATTCGGGCACGTTCTCCGATCGCATGGTCATGGAGGGCGATCCATACCGCCTTATAGAAGGCATGGCGATTGCGGGGTTGGCGGTCGGTGCGACGCGCGGCTACATCTATCTGCGCAGCGAATATCCGCTCGCATTCCGCGTGTTCCGCGAGGCGATCGAGCGTGCGCGGACCGCTGGCTGGATCGGCAGCAATGTGCGCGGCAGCGGCCATCGATTCGATCTCGAGCTGCGGCTCGGCGCCGGCGCCTACATCTGCGGCGAGGAAACCGCGTTGCTCGAGAGTCTTGAAGGCAAGCGCGGACAGGTCCGTGTCAAACCTCCGTTGCCGGCAATCAAGGGACTGTTCGGCAAGCCGACCGTGATCAACAACGTCATCTCGCTGGCGTCGGTGCCCGACATCCTCGCCAATGGGCCAGAGTGGTATCGCGACTACGGCGTCGGCGATTCGCGTGGCACGCTGCCGATCCAGCTCGGCGGCAACATCAAGCGCGGCGGGCTGGTCGAGCGCGCGTTCGGCCTGACCTTGCGCGAACTGCTCTACGACTACGGCGGCGGCAGCGCCAGTGGACGTCCGATCCGGGCGGTGCAGGTCGGCGGCCCGCTCGGTGCGTACATGCCCGAGTCGCAGTTCGACACCGTGATCGACTACGAGGCATTCGCTGCGATCAACGCGATGGTCGGCCATGGCGGCATCGTCGTCTTCGACGACAGCGTCGATCTGGCCGAGCAGGCGCGTTTCGCGATGGAGTTCTGCGCGATCGAATCGTGCGGAAAATGCACGCCATGCCGGATCGGATCGACCCGCGGTGTCGAGGTCATCGACCGCATCCGTGCGTCGCTCGATCGCGACAGCAACACGGCGCTGTTGCGCAGCCTGTGCGACACGATGGTCAACGGCTCGCTGTGCGCGCTTGGCGGCCTGACCCCGTACCCGGTGCTCAGCGCGCTCAATCATTTCGCCGAAGATTTCGCGCCGCGCGCGATCTCCGCGGCCGACCCGTAACGGAGGCGGCGTCATGCGTTCGATCGTGGAAACCGACTACGGCACCCCGGCGATCCAGTCGATCGAGTCGCTGAAATCGGTGCGCCTCGACATCGACGGCGTCACCGTCACGGTGCCGCCCGGCACCTCGGTGATGCGCGCGGCTGCGTTCAATGGCATTGGCATTCCGAAGCTGTGCGCAACCGACTCGCTCGAGGCGTTTGGTTCGTGCCGCCTGTGCCTCGTGCAGATCGATGGCATGCGTGGCTATCCGGCCTCGTGCACGACAGCGGTCAGCGAGGGCATGAAGGTGATCACGCAGAACGCCAGACTCGCCGAGATCCGGCGTGGCGTGATGGAACTCTACATTTCCGATCATCCGCTCGATTGCCTGACCTGTCCGGCCAACGGCCATTGCGAGCTGCAGGACATGGCCGGTGTGGTTGGCTTGCGCGAGGTCCGTTACGGCTACGAGGGCGCCAACCATGTATTCCCTGCGATCAAGCCTGGTCGCGACAGTCACGAAGCGGCCCTTGCTGAGCGCATTTCCCACACGACGCACGCCAATCCGTTGTTCTCGGCGAAGGACCAATCGAACCCCTACTTCACGTTTGATCCATCCAAATGCATCGTCTGCTCGCGTTGTGTGCGTGCCTGCGAAGAGACCCAAGGCACGTTCGCGCTGACCATTCAGGGTCGCGGTTTCGAGTCGAAAGTGGTGGCCAGCCAGGACGATGCGTTCCTCGCCTCCGAATGTGTTTCCTGCGGTGCCTGCGTGCAGGCCTGCCCGACCGCGACCCTGAGCGAGAAGACGCTGATCGAAAAAGGCCAGGCGCAAAAGAGTGTGATCACCACCTGCGCCTATTGCGGCGTCGGCTGTTCGTTCCGTGCTGAACTTCAAGGCGAGGAAATCGTGCGCATGGTGCCGTCGATGGATGGCAAGGCCAACCACGGCCATTCGTGCATCAAGGGCCGCTTCGCGATCGGCTACGCGACCCATAGCGATCGCATCAGCACGCCGATGATTCGCAGCACGATCAGCGATCCGTGGAAGATCGTCTCGTGGGAAGAAGCGATCGCGCACGCGGCCAGCGAATTCCGCCGCATCCAGTCCCGATACGGACAGGACTCGATCGGTGGCATCACCTCGTCGCGCTGCACCAACGAGGAAACCTACCTCGTGCAGAAGCTCGTGCGTGCCGCGTTCGGCAACAACAATGTCGACACGTGCGCGCGCGTGTGCCATGCACCGACCGGCTATGGACTCAAGCAGACGCTCGGCGAATCGGCCGGCACACAGGACTTCGATTCGGTCATGGACGCTGACGTGATCTTCGTCATCGGCGCCAATCCGACCGATGGCCATCCGGTGTTCGCTTCGCAGATGAAGCGCCGCCTGCGTCAGGGTGCGAAGCTGATCGTCGCCGATCCGCGCCGCATCGACATTGTGCGGATGCCGCACGTGAAGGCCGACTATCACCTCAAGCTGCGTCCCGGCACCAATGTCGCCTTGCTCAACAGCCTCGCGCACGTGATTGTCGACGAGGACCTGGTCGACGAAGCCTTTGTCGCACTGCGTTGCGAAGGTGAGGCGTTCGACAAATGGCGCAGGTTCGTCGGCGATGCCTCGCGCTCGCCCGAGACGCTCGAAGTGCACACAGGCGTACCGGCCGCCATCGTCCGCCAGGCGGCGCGTCTGTTCGCGACTGGTGGCAATGCCGCGATCTACTACGGACTCGGCGTGACCGAACACTCGCAGGGCTCGACCGCGGTGATGGCCATCGCCAATCTGGCGATGGC
>JBBSOU010000144.1:0-8527 GCA_038259445.1 Lysobacterales bacterium
AGCAGCCAGCCGCGCATCGAGTTGCTGTCGCCGCCGAATCGGTAGGTGCGTGCGATGTCGTGTTCGCCGTGCCGATGGCGATGATGGTTACCGACATGCGCAGGCAGGAACACGAAGGTCGGATGCCCTTGCAGCAGCGTGATGAGCAGATCGGTGAGTCGATTGAGCGTGCGCTGGCGAAAGATCGGCAGGTGCGCGTGATTGTGATGGATCACGCCGACACCGATCATCAGGAACATCAGCATCGGATACAGCAACCACGAGAACCCGTGCAGCCATTGCCACGCCATCACGGCCGGCACGGCGGCCAGGTAGGCGAGGCTTTGCAGGTCGCGCAGCGAGCGCAGCGTGGTCGCGCGTGACGGTGAAATCGGCACTGAAGTGCCGCCCACAACGAACCGTGCCGACGCGCTATCCGTGGCCGTTTCCGGCCGGCATTCAGCGCGCATCGCCGACCGCCTTCGTGTTCGCGGTGCGTCGGTGCGCTTCGCCGACCTCGAGTGGAAGCGCCGTGCCGAGCAGGCGGTCGAACGTGCCGATCAGAAAACCATAGTTGCCGTGGTAGTGCGCATGATGCAAGTGATGGCGCCGGCTCGCGCCGAAGAACCCGCGTGCCGGTGCATGTTGCGAAAATTCGTAGTTCGAATGACCGAGCGTATTGAGCACGATGCTCATCAGCGGCAGTGACAACAGCGCGGCGAAACTGAAATCGTGCAGCAGCATCGGGATCAGCGGAACGCTGCCGAGCATCAGCGCTTCGACCGGATGGAACGCGTAGGTCGAGAACGGCGTGGCCACGGTCGAGCGGTGGTGCTGGCCGTGGAAGCGTCGCAGCACCGCTGTGTGCAGCAGCCGATGACTCACGTAGAAGTGTGCTTCGTTCCAGACAAACAACACGGCGATCTCGAGCGCCACCCGCCATGCCGCCACATCCACCGCGAACGTGGCCCAGCCGAGCTGCAGGATGCCCCACGGAAAAACGAGACCGACGCCGAAGATCAGGATCGACACGAGCGATGCCGTGAGCTCGCGCCGAATCTGCCCGCGCCCGAGCGCGCGCGTATCGAGCACGCGACCGAAGCCGAATGGAGGCATCAGCCAGCGCGTCGCTGCCCACATGCCCACCGCGCAGACTGCATAGATCGAGGCGAAGAAGGCGATGCCGACCGCCATCACCGCGAGCGCATCAAGGTCGCGAAACGCCGCACCGAGCGCATCCGCCGAGGCGATCATCGCGTGTCCCTGCGCCAGCGCGCTGCATCGACACACGGATTGCGGATTGCCACGGGTGTCTCTTTGTTGTCAGCGATGCTCGATGATCGACGTTTCGCAGAAGTCTGGCAACGCGTTGCGCAGGCGATTGGCGCTTCGCATCCAACGGCAGCCCTCGCCAAAGGGGCGCCGCCAAGCCCGCACGCGGTCGACACAGGCTTCCCATGCAAGATTCATGACTTGACCCGCTCTCTATTCCAGGCGACGGGGGACTCGTCCTCACGATGTGAGCGTCCGCTTCAATCACGGCGCGCGAGAGAACGCGCACTGCCGACCCGCGCTGCACGCACCGGCCGCTGGGGCCGCGTGACACCCCGCCGGGCACGATACCGAAGGCGAAACAAGGCGACACAACACAAAGCGGCAACGCTCACGCAGGGCAGCGCACGGCGCACTGTCAGCAACCGGCGGGGAATCGTCACGAACGGCGCGGCCGAACGCGCACAACCCGACGAAAACGCCCTGCGATGAGGACCCAACCGCGGCCAGATCAGACCGATCCGACGCTTGCGCCGCATTCTGCTGCCGCGCAGAATGCCCGAAAGGAGCGTTCGAATTTCCTGTACCTGAGTGCAAGCTGGGTATCGTTTTTCTCGAACTGCTGCGGACGAAGGTCCGTGCACGCGTCGGACATCCGTTCGCGTGATCAAGCGGCAGTTGGGCTACATGAAGGCGCGCTACCGTGGACGGGCGAATAACGGCGCACAGATCGAGACGCTGTTCGCGCTGTCGAACCTGTGGATGGCGAGACTCAGCGTGGCGGCTGCGCGGTAACGGCTTCCACGAGACGGGAAATTGGCCGCGAAAGGCATCGAAAGCACGGTTTCCTGCGCGGATGATGCAGAAAGTGCCGTCAGGCGGCTGAAGGGCTATTTGGACGGTGGACTGATCAGAGCATCCTCAAGAGTCCTCGTCGTCGCACCGGCGCAAGCGAGGTGTTGGACGTTGCGGATCTCGATGACGGGCGTTGAGCGGTTGTCACTGTCAATGCTCTGCTGCTTTGATAGTGTTTGAAAACGCCGTTGAAAAGCGAGATCGCACATTGCTGAAGATCTACGATACGTCGCGTCTTTTTTCCATTGGCTGCTGGATTCTGCCGGCCTCAGTTCAGGGGATTGAAATGCAGCAAACATCAACCGCGCGCGCTTCTCTTTCAGCCATTTTCACGCGCTCACAATGGCTGATCTTCTCCTTCCTGTTTTGGCCCGCGCTGGCATCGGCGGCTTCCTCGCCACTGTGTCCCACCGAGGGTCTGGCTGTCGCCAATAGCGGGTCGGTCACGACGGCCGACCTCGCTGCCTGCGAGCAGACCTTGGCTATCGAACTGCTGCCCGCTCGGCGCAGTCCGGCGAACGTCATCACTGGCACTGGCCAAATCAACCAAGCCCCCGAACTTCAATGGCGGGGCGGCGGACCTGGCGCCCCGTTCCTGACTGACCAGTTTCAATCCGTGGGTCTTCGGCTTATCAGCGGAGACGCTGCCAGTTCCCTCGCGTTCAATGTGCGTGATGATGCTTTGCAAAGCGCATTTCTTGACCTCAGGGTTCAGCATAATTTCGCGGGTAATATTAACGTCGTCTCTTTCGGTGTCGCCGGAGACGAGGGATGGGTGATGCTCAATAGCAATGGGTTCACCGCCCGCGTACCCATAGCTCAAATCAACCAGATCATGTCAACGCTGGCGCTGGATATCAGGAGCGCGCCAAGCAGCATCAGCTTCCAGATCACGATTTCTTTGGACGATAACGGGTTTACCGGGCGCTGCTCCGAGACGATTGCTGCGCCATGTGACAAGTTTGGCTGGGCCACCATCGAGGTTAATGCTGGCCCCCTTGTAGGCCCAAGCCTGAGCATCGACGACGTCACGATTGACGAAGGCGATAGCAGCACCACTGACGCACTCTTTACCGTCAGCTTGAGCTCACCAGCCGGTCCAGGCGGCGTCACATTCAACATCGCCACCGCCGACGGCACCGCCACGGCGCCGCTCGACTACGTGGCGACGAGTTTGACCAACCAAACCATTGCGGCGGGCGACAGTACCTATACGTTTGCCGTGCCAGTCAATGGCAACACCTCGGGTGCGCCGCGCAAGGCCTTTTTTGTCAACGTCACCCCGGTGATCGGCGCCGTTGTTGCCAATGGCCAGGGCGTCGGCACCATCATCGACGGCTTTGACTATCTGTTTGCCGATGGTTTTGACTGAAGGCACGTGGGGTGATTGGGGATGGTGGAGGGGGATGGGGCACACCCAAAGTCCCCACGTAATCCTTCGACGCGACGCGGCGATTTCCTGAAGACGACTGGCCTTGCTTGGCGGCACGTTCGCTGCCATGACTTCGCCACGCAGCCGACGTGTCGGCCCCGATGCTCCGGGCTTCGTTCATTGCCTGTCGGTCTGCGTACGACGCGCGTGGCTGCGCAGTGAGGATCGCCTGACCGGGCTGTCCTTCCAACATCGGCACGGTTGGATCGCGGAGCGTTTGCTGGGACTGGCCGATCTCTTGGCCCTCGGACTCCACGCCTACGCGGTCATGAGCAATCATGCGCATGCCGTACTGCGCGTGGATCCGGTGGCAGCTGCGCAATCGTCGGATGATGAGGCGCGCTACGCGCTGGGCATGTTTGTTTGCGGACGCCGCCGATGGCCTTGTCGATGCGGGTGGGTGTCGATGCAGATTCGAGCCATTGATTGGCAACACCGATCGCTTGTTCGTTTGTCGCCAACGGCTGGGTAGCCTGTCGTGCATCCTGCGTGCGCTCAACGAACCGATCGCGCGTCGCGTCAGTCGGGAAGATGCGTGCACCGCGTCGAGTGGGCGGCTTGCCCCTGCCATTGGTCAGCTTGCGGCGCACCAAAGCCCGGCGTATTATTGAACTCCCCGGTATTGATTTGTCTGGACGGTTCGCATGGATACTGCCGTTTACCCCCGCTTGCCCGTCCGGACTGGACCTGCCGCGGTCGGCGCCCGACGCTTGGGTTTGGCGATCGTTGCTGCGCTCGCGCTCGGTGGTTGTGCGGTCGGCCCGCAGTTCGTCGCGCCTGACGCGCCGCAGCAGGCCAGCTATGCCGGGCCGTTGCCGACGAAGACGGTGTCCGCACCGGTCGCGACCGGCGACGCGCAGCGGTTCCTGCAGGACACGCCGGTTCCCGAGTTGTGGTGGCGCAAGTTCGCCAGCGAAGAACTCGATCGACGCATCGAGCAGGCGCTCGCCAACAGCCCGACGATTGCTTCCGCACAAGCCGCGTTGCGTCAGGCGCAGGAAAACGTTGGTGCCGCGCGCGGCTCGCTGTTTCCTTCGATCAACGCCAACGCCGGCGCCAATCGGCAGAATGCGCTGGCGACCGGCACGGTTGCGCCGGGCGGGTCGCCCTTCACGGTGTACAACGCTTCGGTCGACGTCGCCTACACGCTGGATCTGTTCGGCGGCGTGCGCCGTGGCATCGAGGTGCAGTCGGCGCTCGCCGATGCGCAGGCCTATCAGCTCGAAGGCACATACCTGAGCCTTGCCGCGAACGTCGCGACCACGAGCTTTCTCGAGGCCTCGCTGCGCGCGCAGATCGAGGCAACCCACGAAATCGTCAGCATTTTCGAACAGCAGCTCGACCTGACCACGCGCCAGGCCGAGACCGGCGTGCGCTCGCAGGGCGACGTGCTGGTCGCCGAAACGCAGGTCGCCAGTGCGCGCGCGCAACTGCCGGCACTGCAGCAACAGCTCGCGCGCACGCAGAGCCAGCTGGCCGTGTACCTCGGTCGCTTTCCGGCCGAGCAGGAACTTGCCGCGCTGGATCTCGATGCCTTGACGTTGCCGCAGGACATTCCGCTCAGCCTGCCCTCGACGCTCGTGCGCGAGCGCCCCGACATCCGCGCCGCCGAGGCGCAGCTGCAGCAGGCCACGGCGCAGGTCGGTCTGGCCACGGCGAACCTGTTTCCGAACATCACCCTGAGTGGCAGCTACGGCTCGCAAGCCCTCGATGGCAGTGATCTGTTCGGCAGCGGCAGCACGGCCTGGAGCCTCGGCCTCAATCTGCTGCAGCCGATCTTCCGCGGCGGCACGTTGCGCGCGCAGAAGCGCGCCGCTGAAGCCGGGCTTGATCGCGCATCGGCCGACTACCGCAACACCGTGCTGACCGCATTCCAGAATGTTGCCGACAGCCTGCGTGCCCTCGAGTACGGCGCCGAGACACTGCGTGCACAGGCCGACGCGGAGCGCGCCAGCGCCGCCAGCCTCGACATCGTCCGCCAGCAGTTCCGCGACGGCTCGGTGGCGTTCCTGCAGGTGCTCGACAGCACGCGCCTCTACCAGCAGGCGCGCGTGTCCGTGATCCAGGCCCGCGCCGCGCGCCTCAGCGATACCGCAGCGTTCTACGCCGCGCTCGGTGGTGGCTGGCGCGGGGATCGCGAATCGATTGCCACACGCAGCAGCCCGTAGTCGCGCCGAACGAAAACCCATCACGGATTCGCCGCTAACGGCGCATCACACTCGCCACTGAACCGCAGAAAAAGGAATGCGCATGAACCCGCGCAGCAATCGTAAACCGAGCACGACCAAACGCATGGTCATCATGCTCATCATCGTCGGCCTGCTGCTGGCCCTGCTGGTGGGCTGGAACGTGCTCGGCAGCATGGGCAAGGCAAGTGCCGCTGCCAATCAGGTCGCACCGCCACAGACGGTCAGCTCGATGAAGGCGAGCAGCCAGAACTGGCAGCCGGAACAGGCCAGCGTCGGATCGCTGCGCGCCGTCCGCGGTGCCGACCTCGCGTTTGATGTTGCCGGCATCGTCACGCGCGTCAACGCCAAGTCCGGCGAGGAAGTGAAGCAGGGCACGATTCTCGTCGAACTCAATGCCGACGACATCATCGCCGAGCAGCGTCGTCTCGAGGCCAATACCGCCTTGCTGAAGACGACGCTCGAACGCGCGCGCCAGCAGCTTGCCTACAAGGGCATCAGCCAGGCCGAATTCGACACCGCCGCAGCCAACGTGAAGGCCGCGCAGGCCGGCATCGCGCAACAGGCGGCGCTGGTCAGCAAGCGCCAGTTGCGCGCACCGTTCGATGGCCGCATCGGCATCGTCACGCTGACGCCCGGCACCTACGTCAATGCCGGCGCCGCCGTGCTCACCCTGCAGCAGCTCGATCCGGTGTTCGTCGACTTCAACGTGCCACAGCGCAACCTCGGTGAACTGAAGGTTGGCCAGACGCTCATGCTGACGATCGATGGCATCGCGAACCGGAAGTTCGAAGGCGAAGTGACCGCGATCAGTCCGAAGATCGATGCATCCTCGCGCAATGCGCAGGTGGAAGCGAGCGTGCCGAATGCCGATGAGCTGCTCAAGCCCGGCATGTTCGCCAATGTCGCCCTGCAGGTCGGCAGCGAGCAGACCTACCTGACGTTGCCGCAGGGCGCCGTGACGTTCAATCCGTATGGCGAGACCGTGTTCCTGGTGGTGCCGTCGGACAAGAAGAACGAGAAGGGAGAGGCCGAGTTGCCGGTTGCACAGTCGGTGTTCGTGACCACCGGCGATCGCCGTGGCGACCAGATCGCGATCCTGAGCGGCGTCAAGGACGGCGACGAAGTCGTCACCAGCGGCCAGCTCAAGATCAAGAACGGCACATCGTTGATCATCGACAACAGTCGCATGCCGGCCAATGAGGCCGCACCGACTCCGCAGGAAGAATGAGCGTGGTGAACGCCCGCTCCGACCATCGTGGGCGGCCGGCAAGGCCGCCGCATCTCGCGCCGCCGACACGCATCGCAGGCGCTGCACACCGAGCAAACCGCCATGAAATTCACTGATTCGTTCATCAAGAAGCCGGTCTGGGCGATCGTTGTCGCGCTGATCGTGCTGGTGCTCGGCCTGCGCTCGGTGTCCGACCTCAACGTGCGCCAGTTTCCGAAGACCGAAAACGCACTGGTCACCGTCACCACGGCCTACTTCGGCGCCGACGCGCAGACCGTGGCCGGTTTCATCACGCAGCCGCTCGAATCGGCGATCGCGCAGGCACAGGGCATCGATTACCTGTCTTCGTCGAGCCTGAGCGGTGTATCGACGATCACCGCGACGCTGCAGCTCAACTACGACTCGAACCGCGCGCTGACCGAGATCCAGACCCAGATCAGCTCGGTCACCAACCAGTTGCCGCCGCAGGCGCAGCAGCCGGTGATCACCGTGCAGATCGGCGAGGCCACCGCATCGATGTATCTCGGCTTCTACAGCGACACGCTGCCGACCAACAACATCACCGATTACCTCTTGCGCGTGATCAAGCCACAACTCGATTCGTTCGAGGGCGTGCAGACCGCCGAGATCCTCGGTGGCCGCCAGTTCGCCATGCGCGCGTGGCTCGATCCGGTGCGCATGGCCGCGCAGGGCGTGACCGCAGCCGACGTGTCGCAGGCGTTGTCGGCAAACAACTATCTGGCCGCGGTCGGCGCGACCAAGGGCGATGCGGTGACTGTCGCACTGACTGCGGCGACTGACCTGCACACGGTCGAGGAATTTCGCAAGATGGCGGTGCGTGCCGAAGGCGGCGCGATCGTGCGCCTCGAGGACGTCGCCAACGTCGTCCTCGGCGCCGAAGACTACAACTCGTCCGTCGCCTTCGACGGCAAGCAGTCGGTGTTCATCGGCATCAAGACCTCGCCCGATGCCAACGTGCTCGATGTCGCCGAGCGCGTGCGCAACGCCTTTCCCGAAATCCAGACGCAGCTGCCGACCGGCCTGACCGCCAACATCGCCTTCGACTCGACCGACTTCATCAATACGTCGATCGATGAAGTGGTGATCACGCTGATCGAGGCACTGGTCATCGTCACGGTCGTGATCTTCCTGTTCATGGGCAGTTTCCGCGCGGTGCTGATCCCGGTCATCGCAATGCCGCTGTCATTGGTCGGCGCGTTTTTCATCATGCTCATGCTCGGCTACACGATCAACCTGATCACCTTGCTGGCGATCGTGCTGGCGATCGGTCTTGTCGTAGACGATGCGATCATCGTCGTCGAAAACGTCGACCGCCACATCAAGGAAGAAGGCAAGACGCCGTTCGAGGCCTCGATCATCGCCGCACGTGAACTGACCGGCCCGATCATCGCCATGACCATCGTGCTGATTGCGGTGTACGTGCCGATCGGTTTCCAGGGCGGATTGACCGGCGCGCTGTTCACCGAGTTTGCCTTCACGCTGGCCGGTGCGGTGACCGTCTCGGCAATCATCGCGCTGCTGCTGAGCCCCATGATGTGCGCCCGATTCCTC
>JBBSOU010000145.1:0-8521 GCA_038259445.1 Lysobacterales bacterium
GAAGGCTGTGTCGTCGATGACGCCAAGGACGCCCTGTATGTCGGCGAGGAGGATGTCGGCCTGTGGCGGCTTTCGGCCAAAGCGAACGGCGGCAATGCGAAGACCATGATTGCGCGCATCACCGACAATCCTGCGTTCAAGGATGACTTCGAGGGCGTCGCGCTGTACGACCTGGGCAAGGGCCGCGGCTATCTGGTCATGTCGAGCCAGGGCAATGACAGTTATGCGGTATTCCGCCGCGAAGGCAGGCAGGAGTACCTCGGCTCGTTCGTCGTCGCTGCCGATCCGCTGCTCGGCATCGACGGCATCTCCGAAACCGACGGGCTTGACGTCAGCAGCCGCAACCTCGGACCTGGCTTCGAACACGGCGCGATGGTTGCGCAGGACGGTCGCAACGTGATGCCGGTCGAGAACCAGAACTACAAGATCGTGCCGTGGAAAGCGATCGCCGATGCACTCAAGCTCGAGGTGCGCAAGCCCTGAGAGGGATGCTGCGTTGGGTATGGCACGGCCGATTCTCCTGACGTTTCCAGAGCATCGCGACTGAAGTCGCTCGCACACGCTTCGGTTGATCGTTGCAACTCGACCTGCTCTCACGTGATCGCGTGCCACCTTTCGCTCTGTGGGCACTCTTCCCCGATGCGTCGCAGAAGGAAAATGACGATGCCCGAAGCCGCTTTTGTTTTACGGAGTGCAGGCCGGAGGGTGGAACGGGGCGTTCTGGCGCGCAAGATCGAGTCATGTCGCAACGATGGACTCGCCGCGTGATTGCGTCGCGCGTCAACCGTCGACCGGATTCGCCGGCGTCGGCAACGTGCGCTGCCAGAACCCGAGGTCGAGCCAGCGCCCGAACTTGAAGCCGGCTTCGCGGATCGTGCCGACGTGGGCGAAGCCGAACTTCTCGTGCAGGGCGATGCTCGGCGCGTTCTGCATGTCGATGCCACCGACCAGCACGTGGATGCCGTTGTGCATCGCCGCGTCGATGACTGCCTGCATGAGCGCTTCGCCGACGCGCTTGCCGCGATGCTCGCGATGCACGTACAGCGAATGTTCGACCGAGTACTTGTAGGCAGGCCGTTCGCGGAACACGCCATAGCTGGCGAAGCCGAGCAGCGTACCGTCGGTATCGACCGCGCCGATGACCGGAAAACCGGCCGCGCGCTTGACCTCGAACCACGTCGCCATGCTCGACAGCGGACGCGCATGGTAGTCATACAGTGCGGTCGAATGCGCAATTGCGTCATTGAAGATGGCGAGGATCGGTTCGGCATGCAGCGCATGTGTACAGGCAACTAGGTTCACGGGTGCATCCGGCGTGGCAACGACACCGTCATCGTAATGCAACGCGAGCACCATGCTGCAATCGACAGCACCATTTTGCAGAATGCACCTGTTCCTCGAGCAGTCGCGAGAGTAGCCTAGCTCGCACCCAGGCCAACCCCAGGTGACGCGATGAAGTTCGACATCAACGGTCGCGAGCAGGAGCTCGAAGCAACCGACGACATGCCGCTGTTGTGGGTGCTGCGCGACCTCGCCGGCCTGACCGGTACCAAATTCGGCTGCGGCGTGGCGCAGTGCGGTGCGTGCACCGTACATGTCGATGGCCAGCCGCTGCGTTCGTGCGTGACGCCGGCCGCGGCGGTTGCCGGCAAGAAGATCACGACCATCGAAAGCCTTGGACCAGACGGCTCGCATCCGGTGCAGCGCGCCTGGATCGAACTCGACGTGGTCCAGTGCGGCTACTGCCAGTCCGGCCAGATCATGTCTGCCGTCGCCCTGCTCAAGGTCAAGCCTGACCCGAATGATGCCGATATCGACGCCGCGATGGCCGGCAACATCTGCCGCTGCGGCACCTACCAGCGCGTGCGCGCCGCCGTGCATCGCGCCGCCGAACTCGGCAAGGAGAGCGGCAATGCGTAATCCTGAAGATCTCGTGAAACCGTCGCGTCGCCGCTTCCTCGCCACCAGTGCCGCACTGGCGGGCGGGCTCGTCATCGCCTGCTTCATGCCGGTCGGCCTGCGCCGCGCGTTCGCGCAAGAAGGTGCACCGGCGCCGAAGCCGGTTGATCCGAATGCGTTCGTGCGCATAGGCCGCGACAACAGCGTGACGGTGCTGCTCAAGCACGCGGAAATGGGCCAGGGCATATGGACGTCGATTCCGATGGTGGTCGCCGAGGAACTCGGCTGCGACTGGTCGATGGTGCGCGTCGCCCATGCGCCGTCAGCGCCGGCCTATGCGCACAATACCTTCGGCATGCAGATGACCGGCGGCTCGACCAGTACCTGGGATTCGTTCGAGCAGTTGCGCACGGCCGGCGCGATGGCGCGGACGATGCTCCTCGAGACTGCCGCCGAAGAATGGAAGATTGATCCGTCCAGCTGCCGCACCGACAACGGATTCGTCATCGCCGGTGCGCGCAAGGCCAGCTACGGCGAGCTCGCCGAGGCCGCGGCGAAGCGCAAGGCGCCAGCCAAGGTGACGCTCAAGGATCCGTCGAAGTGGACGCTGATCGGCAAGCCGACCCGGCGTCTCGACAGCCTCGCCAAGGTCACCGGCGCGGCCGAGTTCGGCATCGATGTCAAACGCCCGGGCCTGCTCACCGCGATGGTTGCGCGGGCACCGGTGTTCGGTGGCAAGGTCACGCGCTTCGACGCAGCCAAGGCGAAAGCAGTGCCTGGCGTGATCGACGTCGTGCAGGTGCCGAGTGGCATCGCCGTGCTCGCCAATCACTATTGGGCAGCGAAGAACGGTCGCGACGCACTCGACATCTCATGGGACAACGGTGCCGGCAAGGCGCTCGACACGGTCGCGCTGCGGCGTGACTACGCGGCGCTGGCGAAAACGCGCGGCGCGATCGCCAAGACCGCCGGCGACGTCGATGCGGTACTCGGCGCCAGCGGCACGAAAGTCGATGCCGAATACGACGTGCCGTTTCTTGCCCACGCGCCGATGGAACCGCTCAATTGCACGGTCGTACTCGGCGACAGCAGCTGCGAGATCTGGACCGGCACGCAGTTCCAGACCGGTGACCAGGCCGCTGCCGCGGCCGTGCTCGGCATTGCGCCCGGCAAGGTCAAGGTCAATACGATGTTCCTCGGCGGCGCTTTCGGCCGACGCGCGAATCCGACCTCGGATTTCGTGGTTGAAGCGGTGCAGGTCGCCAAGGCGGCCGGCAAGCCGATCAAGCTCGTGTGGTCGCGCGAAGACGACATCGGCGGCGGCTACTACCGTCCGATGTGGTTGTCGCGTTTCAGCGCAGCGCTCGGCAAGGACGGCAAGCCGACCGCGTGGTCACACACACTGGTCGGCCAGTCGATCATCGCCGGCACGCCGTTCGCGCCGATGATGATCAAGGACGGCGTCGATGCGACCTCGGTCGAAGGCGCCGCGAATTCGCCCTACCTGGCCGCCATCCCGGCCCATCGTGTCGATCTGCACAGCCCGACCAGCCCGGTGCCGGTGCTGTGGTGGCGCTCGGTCGGGCATTCGCACACCGGTTTCGTCGTCGAGAGTTTCATCGACGAACTCGCGCACGCCGCCAGACAGGATCCGCTGGCCTATCGGCAGGCGCTGCTGCCGACAACATCGCGTGACCGCCGCGCACTCGAACTTGCCGCGCAGAAGTTCGGCTGGGGCAAGCCGCTCGAGAAAGGTCGTGCGGCCGGACTCGCCGTGCACGAGTCGTTCGGCAGCCATGTCGCACAGATCGCCGAGGTGTCGGTCACCGACGGGCGCATCCGCGTGCATCGCGTGGTCTGCGCGATCGACTGCGGGCCGGTGGTCAATCCGTTGACCGTCGAGGCGCAGATCCAGTCCGGCATCGCCTACGGCCTCAGTGCCGTACTGCATGGGCAGGTCACGTTCAAGGACGGAAAGGTGCAGCAAAGCAATTTCCACGATTACAAAGTTCTGCGGATCGACGAGATGCCGGTCGTCGAAGTGCACATCGTCGACAGCACGGAAAAGATGGGCGGGGTGGGTGAACCCGGCCTGCCGCCGATCGCACCGGCGGTCGCCAATGCGGTGTTCGCCCTGACCGGACAGCGCCTGCGCTCGCTGCCACTGGTGCTCGCGTGAGCACGCTTCAGGCGACGCCAGTCATTTCCCCGTGCCTTGCGGAGTTCGGCCAATGAGGATGCGCCTCGTACTACTCGTTGCATCGCTGTTCTTCAGCGGCGCGGTCATGCACGCGCGCGCTGATGACGCCGCGGCAATCACCGCCTTCGCCACCGTGCAGCAGGTGCTGCAGCATCCGCGCTGCCAGAACTGCCACATCCCTGGCGATGCGCCACTGCAGACCGAAGCCGGCTTCGTGCACGCGCAGAACGTCAAGCGTGGCGTCGACGGTAAGGGTGCGCCAGGCTTGCCATGTTCGACCTGCCACGGCGACGCCAATCCACCCGCCAGCTACGGCGCCCACGTGCCGCCCGGTGCGCCGAACTGGCACCTGCCGCCGGCCGACCAGAAGATGGTTTTCATCGATCTCCCGGCGGCCGAACTGTGTGCCGTGCTGAAAGATCCGAAACGCAACGGCGGCAAGGACCTGCCCGCACTGGTCAAGCACGTGAAAGATGACGCACTTGTGCTGTGGGGATGGGACCCCGGTGAAGGCCGTGCACCCGTGCCGATCGCACACGCCGATTTCGTCGCCGCGTTCATGCGCTGGACCGACGCGGGCGCACCCTGTCCAGGTTGAACGCTTGATCAGAATCGATATCGGCAGCCGCTTCGTGGGAAATGGCGCCAGCCATGGTGCCTTCGTGCTGCTTCATGGGAAATGGCTTCAGCCATGACGCGTTTGCCATGATCCAGACAGAGCATCGCGGCTGCGCCGCTTCCCACTGAAGACTCCTCGCTGCATGAAGGATCCTCGCTGCGCTGTCGCTTCGTGGGAAATGGCGCAGCCATGATGTTTGCCGTCACGAACGAGAACGGGCACAACAGGTTCGCGGCATTCGAGCCAGCGCGGCGCCCGGTGGTATAAAGCGCCACCCTTCTGCAGCCAGGATCGACATGCCGCGCATCCTCGTCCTCAGCGTGTCGGCCGGCGCAGGCCACGTGCGTGCGGCCGAGGCACTGGTTGCCGCGGGTTCCGCGCGTGGCGATGTCGAGATGCGCCACGTCGACGTTCTCGACGTCGTGCCAGCGAGTTTCCGCGCGATCTATGCCGAGTTCTACCTGCGCCTCATCGAGCACGCACCGCAGCTGTGGTCGTGGTTGTACGACAAGACCGACCGTACGCCGCGTGATGCGTGGTTGTCGCGCGTGCGTCGTGCGATCGAACGCGTCAACACGCGCTCACTGCGCGATCTCATCGATGCGTTCGCACCCGATGCGATCATCTGCACGCACTTCCTGCCGGCCGAACTGTTGTCGCGACGCATCGCGCGCGGTTCGACGCTGCCGCCTGTGTTCGTGCAGGTCACCGACTTCGACCTGCATCGGCTGTGGGTGCAACCGGGTATGGCCGGGTATCTGCTCGCCAACGACGAAGTGGCATTCCGCCTGCGCGAAGCGCTGCCGGACCAGCCTGCGGTTGCGATCACCGGCATTCCGATCATGCCCGCGTTCGCGCAGGCTCATGATCGCGCCGACTGCGCGCGCGAACTCGGTATCGATCCGGCGCGGCGCACCGTGCTGGTCATGACCGGCGGGGCCGGCACCAACGGCGGCGCGGCGATGGTCGAGCGACTGCTCACTATCGACGAGGATCTTCAGATCGTCGCGTTGGCCGGGCGCAATGCGCAACTGCGTGATCGTTACCAGTCGCTCGCGCGCAATGCACCCGCACGCATGCTCGCGCTCGGCTTCACCAGCAACGTCGAGCGCATCATGGCCTGCGCCGATATCGCGGTGACGAAACCCGGCGGACTCAGCACATCGGAATGCCTGGCGATGGCATTGCCGATGCTGCTGATCGCGCCGATCCCCGGCCAGGAAGAACGCAACGCGAGTCATCTGCTTGAGCAGGGTGCGGCACTGCTCGCGCATGACCCGACCGCGCTCGAGTATCGCCTGCGCCGACTGCTAGCGGAGCCACGTCGGGTCGACACCATGCGTGCGCGCTGCGTCGCGCTGCGTCGCCCACACGCCGCGAGCGAGGCGCTCGACCATGTGCTTGCCATGATCGCCGCGTCTCGATGAATCACCTCAATCGCATTGCAGCGTTCGTAGTTGTCTCGACTCTGTCGGGCACGCTGCTCGCCGCACCGCTGAAGCGCGACGAGCAGGTGCTGTTCGCGCCGCGCATCGCGCACTCGCTGGCCGACGGGCGGATCGCGGTGGACATCGAAGCGTGGGTGCACGAGCGCGAAACGCGACCCGGATCGAACGCGCTGTTCGCACGCTGGCTCGGGCTCGATCGCGAATCGATTTCGGCGCAAGAGCGCGCGATGTTCGATGCACGCACGCAACTGTTCCGGGTCGACTCGGAACGCCGCAAACACATCCGTTTGCGCTTCGCCGACGATGTCGAGCATGAGTTGCCGGCAACCGGCAGCGACGGGCGCAGCGTGGCGCAGGTATCGGTCGACGGCGCGCTGCTCGGTGCGGACCAAACGATCCTGTTCGACATGGTCATGCCCACCGGCGATCCGCGGCGATTCGGCGGTCGCGCCATCCATGTGCCCGCGCGCGGACTCTCCGTCGTCTCGGACATCGATGACACCATCAAGCAATCGAACGTTCGCGATCGGCGCGAGCTCATGCTCAACACCTTTGCGCGGACGTTCAAGCCGGTGCCGGGCATGGCGGCGACGTATCGCGAACTCGTCGCGCGCGATCCGGCGAGCACGCGCATCCACTACGTTTCAGCGAGCCCGCTGCAACTGCTGCCACCGATCAGCGAGTTCCTGCAGAGCAGCGCATTTCCCGACGGCAGCGTGCACCTTCGCCCCTTGACCTCACTGCGCACCCTGCTGCGCGCAGCCGGCGATTCGAGCGCGCACAAACTCGACACGATCCGCGCACTGCTGCGCGACTTCCCGCAGCGCACGTTCGTACTGGTCGGTGATTCCGGCGAGCACGATCCGGAAATCTACGCAACGCTTGCACGCGAGTTCAACCCGCAAGTCGTCGCTGTCGTCATCCGCAATGTCAGCGGCGAGGCGCGCGATGCTGCAAGGTATGCCGAGGGCTACGCTGGGCTCAGACCGCAGTTGCTGACCGTGTTCGTTGACACCGACGAGTGGTCATTGGTCAACATCATCGATGCCGCTTCGGCGCAGTGATGCGCGAGAAGGTTCGAGAACGCCGGCTGTGCTCGTTCAGGTTCTTATGGGGCGGCTGAAGCGTACCCAGAAATCACGGCGTCTACGGCATTGCCGTATGTCTCAGACGGTCGTACGATGGCAACTCGCAGAAGGATCCTGCCATGCTTCAGTTCATCGAGTCACGCGTATTTGAAAGTTTCGTATACGACTATCTCGACGAACAGAGCTATGCACAGATGCAGGTTTGGCTATCGCTGAACCCCGAATCCGGGGATCTGATTCCGCGCTCCGGTGGCTGTCGAAAGTTGCGCTGGCGGATCGCGGGGAGTGGCAAGCGAGGTGGCGTCCGCGTGATCTACTACCTGAAGCTGCGAGATGGGCGAATCTGGCTGCTGACCATCTACGGAAAAGGCACGACAGAGAACATTCCCGCCCACGTGTTGCGAGCATTGAAAGAGGAGACCATCGATGAAGAAGTTGACTGAAGCCGAACGAACCGTGCGCGACCGCAAGCGCAATGTCGGGGCGGAACTGCTCCAGGCCGTTCGCGAGTTGAAGGCGGGAAAAACCGGGCGCGTGTTTCAGGTCGAGACCAGCGCGGCAACCAACGCACGCGTCAAGCTCCGCATGACTCAATCGGAATTCGCATCGATGCTCGGCGTATCACAACGCACATTGCAGGATTGGGAACAGGGCAGACGTCAGCCCAGCGCTGCGGCCAAGGCATTGCTGAAAGTTGCAGCCGCTTCACCGAAGGCGGTACGTAAGGCACTAGAGGGCGCGTAGGTTTTTGGAGCTTCCGAGCTTCCGGGACACCCGTGGAGCTTCCGCGAGCTTCCGGGACACCCATGGAGCTTCCGGGAGGAGCTTCCGGGACACCGGAGGAGCGTGGAACTTCCGGGACACCCATGGAGCTTCGGTGGAGCTTCCGGGACGGTGGAGCTTCCGGGACACCCATGGAGCTTCTGGAGCTTCCGGGACACCCATGGAGCTTCGGGAGGAGCTTCCGGTGGTGGAGCTTCCGAGAGGAGCTTCCGGGACACCCATAATCCAGAGGTGCAAGGAGCTGCCGGGACACCCATAATCAGAGCTTCCGAGAGGCGCTTCCGGGACACCCATAATCAGAGCTTCGGAGCTTCCGAGCTTCCGGCACGAGCTTCCGAGCTTCCGGGACACCCATAATCGTCGCCGCACCCTACGCCGCGACGCGACGATTTCCTACAGACGGCTCAGCCTGCGTGCTGCACGCTTGCTGCCATGACTTCTCCACGCAGCCAACTCGTCGATCCCGATCAGCCGGGCTTCTATC
>JBBSOU010000146.1:0-8453 GCA_038259445.1 Lysobacterales bacterium
GGCCACCAGTCCACCGCCGAGCACGCGATCGAGCTCGCCGATGCCGGTTGCGCTGCGTTGCTCTGTTTCGCTGGCGATCGACGCCAGTCGCGTCACTTTCGGCGCATCACCACTACCGGCATATCCTCCGCGGCGTGCGTTCGACGGCGCCACCTTGGCCGATTCGAGAACCATTTCCGACAAGGTGTTCCATGCACCGCATTCCGTGCATTGACCTTGCCATTTGGAATGTTCGGCGCCGCAGTCCGTGCAGACGTAGGCAGTCTTCGCTTTGGCCATCTGGGATTCCGTAGGTCGATAACTGGCGAGGGCACGTCGGCGGCGGCGTGACGCGCCTCATTGCCCGGTCGTCAGAAGGTGTCCGACGTCGCGTCCGCGATTGGATCACGTCATCGCGGATGGTTCCATCGATGCGCCGTGGCGGATCGATGAAAACGCGCGGCAATGGGCGGCGAGCCAGAGAGCGCAGCGGCATGGGCATGCATCGACCTGCGCGGTGGCTGCGCCAAGCGCAACGAAAAAGCCCCGCAGGACGCGGGGCTTCGGTTTTACGTGACGCCGTGGTGCAGAAGCTTACGGAAGCAGAACCTTGTCGACCACGTGGATGACGCCATTGGACTGGTTGACGTCGGCGATCGTGATGGCCGACTGGCCACCCTTGCTGTCGACGACGACCCACTTGCCGCCCGACTTCATGGCCTTGATCTTGCCACCCTGCACCGTGGTCAGCTCAGCCGTACCACCGGCCTTTGCGGCGGCGGCTTCGATATCGGCTGCGCTGATCTTGCCGGCAACCACGTGATAGGTCAGAACTGCGCTCAACTGCGCCTTGTTCTCCGGCTTCAGCAGCGTTTCCACCGTACCGGCCGGCAGGGCGTCGAACGCGGCGTTGGTCGGAGCGAAAACCGTGAAAGGACCCTTGCCCGACAGTGTATCGACGAGCCCCGCGGCCGCGACTGCGGCGACCAGCGTGGTGTGATCCTTCGAGTTGGACGCGTTCTCGACGATGTTCTTGGTGGGAAGCATCTCGGCACCACCGACCATGGTTGCCTTGCCCATGTCCGCGGCGAACGTTGACGTGGCGCCGAACAGCGCAAGCGAGGCAGCCGCACACGCGACGAGCAAACGATTCTGTGACAATTTCATGAAGATCTCCGCTGATTGATGTGAGTCCCTAGTAGCGGGGACGCACTCAATTACGGGCAGGCAGCACGACAGGATGCATGCGCGGAATGTCGCAGTACGCAGCCGTTCAGTCTTCGACGAAGCGTACCCGCCGCGTCATGCCGCAGACCAGTTCATAGGCGATAGTGCCTGCATGTCCGGCAACTTCCTCGACCGGCAACGCATCTCCCCAGAGCACGACGGGATCACCGACGCGAGCCTCGATGCCACGCAGGTCGATGGTGATCAGATCCATCGATACGCGACCGATGAGCGAAGCCCGATGGCCATTGACGAGTACCGGCGTACCGCTCGTTGCCGAACGCGGATAGCCGTCACCGTAGCCGATCTGGGCAACTCCTACCGGCATGTCGTGTGGACAAATCCACGTTGCTGCATAGCCGATGGATTCGCCGGCGGCGACCGTATTGATCGCCACGAGTTTGGTCGACAAGGTCATTGCCGCGCGAAAGCCGAAATCGCCTGCGGATTTCCCCTCGACCGGCGACAGACCGTACAGCAGGCCGCCGGGACGCACCCAGTCGGCGCGCGCGTTCTGCCAGCCGAGGATCGCCGCCGAATTCGACAGCGTGCGCTCTCCGTCGAGATCACCGAACACGGATTCGAACGTGCCTATCTGCACGGTGGTCTGCTCACTGTCGAACAGGTCGGAACTGGCGAAATGCGTCATGAGACCAATCGCCGGATCGACATTGGCGAGCGCGGCGAGCCGGGCGTGTGCGCGCAATGCGTGCGCCGGTGCGAAACCGAGCCGGTGCATGCCGCTGTCGAGCTTGAGCCAGACACGCAGCGGCCGCGGATCGGGGTCTGCCGCGAGCCAGTCGATCTGCGCGTCGTGATGGATCGCCGATTCGAGATCGAGCCGATGCATCTCGCTGATGTCGGCTGCGTCATCGATTCCCGACAGCACCACGATGCGTGACTTCACGCCTGCGGCGCGCAGTCGCTGGCCGTCGGCGATGCAGGCCACGCCGAATGCATCGGCAGCATCAAGCGCACGTGCGACGCGTTCGAGGCCGTGGCCATAACCGTCGGCCTTGACCACCGCCATGACTCTGGCACCTGCGGCCATGTCGCGGATGCGCTGCAGGTTGTCGCGCAACGCGCCGAGGTGGATCGTTGCGGTCGCCGCTCGACTCACTCGAACTGTCCGGCGTAACGATCGGAGGCGAGGTTCTCGAACTTCGTGAACTGGCCAAGGAAAGCCAGCTTGACCGATCCGGTCGGGCCGTTGCGCTGTTTGCCGATGATGATTTCGGCAACGCCCTTCTCGGTCGAATCGGCGTTGTAGTACTCGTCGCGGTAGATGAACATGATGATGTCGGCGTCCTGCTCGATGGCGCCGGACTCGCGCAGGTCCGACATCACCGGTTTCTTGTCGGTGCGTTGTTCGAGCGAGCGGTTCAGCTGTGACAGCGCCAGCACGGGCACATCGAGCTCCTTGGCCAGGGCCTTCAGTCCACGCGAGATTTCTGAAATTTCGGTGGCGCGATTCTCCTTGCTTCCGGGCACCTGCATGAGCTGCAGGTAGTCGATCACAATCAGCCCGAGGTCATGCTCGCGCTTGAGCCGGCGCGCACGCGCGCGCAGTTCGCCCGGTGACAGCGCCGGCGTGTCGTCGATGAAGATCTTCGCCTCGCTCAGCATCGTGATCGCACTGGTCACGCGCGGCCACTCCTCTTCGGCCAGATCACCGGTGCGCAGGTTCTGCTGGTTGATTCGGCCGAGCGAGGAAATAAGGCGGAACGCGAGCTGCGAGGATGACATTTCCATCGAGAACACCGCGACCGCCTTTTTCGTGCGCATCGCCGCGTTCTCGGCGATGTTGAGCGCGAATGCGGTCTTGCCCATCGACGGTCGGGCGGCAAGGATGACGAGATCGGAAGGCTGCAGGCCTGTGGTCATCTCATCGAGGTCGGTGAATCCGGTGGTCAGACCGGTGATCTGCCCCTTGTTCTCGTAGCGGTGATGCAGGATCTGGAACGCATCCTTGACCGCCGAACGCATCGACACAAACCCCTTGCGTCCGCGAGAGCCGGCCTCGGCAATGCGGAACACCTTCTGCTCGGCCGTTTCCAGCAGTTCCTGGCTGGTGCGACCGTCCGGCTGGAACGCATCGCCGGTGATCTCCGTGCCGGTGTCGATCAGCTGGCGCAATACCGACTTCTCGCGAACGATGTCGGCATACGCGGCGATGTTGGCTGCGCTCGGCGTCGAGTTCGCGAGTTCGATGACGTAGGCCATGCCGCCGACCTGATCGGCGAGGTTCTGGGCCACGAACCACTCGCCGAGAGTCACCGCGTCACACGGCATGTCCTTCGCGCTGAGTTCGTTGATCGCGCGGAAGATCAGGCGATGATCCTTGCGGTAGAAGTCGTCTTCGCCGATGCGGTCAGCGACCTTCTCCCACGAATCGGCTGCGAGCATGAGCCCGCCGAGCACAGCCTGCTCGGCCTCGATCGAGTGCGGCGGAACACGCAGCGTCTCGATGCTGGGTACGGATTTGCGGTCGGGGAAGGCGGCGGGCATCGGCGGTCGGCAACGGGGAAAGGGGCAGCTCCCATCATCGGCATCGCGCTCTCAGATGTCGAGACAACAACCCTGTGCACAACCTGTGCGTGACGGCTCGTCAAGGCGGTGCGCGATCAGGCGGCATGCGCCCGACAGTGACCGCTCATGTTCGATGGCGCCGCGACAAAAAAGAAAGGCGCCGTCAGGCGCCTTTCGACTCGTCACACGCGTCAAGTGCCGGTATCAGCTCTCGGGAACGACGATGACCTTGACCGAGGTGTGCACGTCGGCGTGCAGGTTGACGCGAACGTCGAACTCGCCGATATGGCGGATCGGACCTTCACCCTGCACCACTTCGATCTTGTCGAGGGCGAGACCGGCCGCGGTGAACGCCTCGGCGATGTCGCGTGGACCGACCGATCCGAACAGCTTGCCTTCGGTACTGGCATTGGCCTTGATCGTCACCGGCTCGGCAGCGTCGAACTGTGCCTTGCGCGCTTCGGCGCCGGCCAGCTGCGAATCCGCCTTCGCCACGTAATCGGCGCGACGCTTCTCGAACTCGGCCAGGTTGGCCTCGGTGGCCATCGCCGCCTTGCCCTGCGGTACGAGATAGTTGCGCCCGTAGCCCGGCTTGACGTTGACCTTGTCGCCGAGATTGCCGAGGTTTTTTACTTTCTGCAGAAGTATTAATTGCATGTGTTGCTCCAATTCGTTAGCGCCGGGTCGACCGGCGCAGCTTGCGCTGTCCGAATCGGTCCGTCAGGTGATGACGGACCGGGCGGCTGGGTATATCAATGGCTGTCGCTGTAGGGCAACAGCGCGAGGAAGCGCGCGTGCTGCACGGCTACGGTCAACTGGCGCTGGTAGCGCGCCTTGGTGCCGGTGATGCGGCTCGGCACGATCTTGCCGGTTTCGGTCACGTACTGGCGCAGCGTGTTGAGATCCTTGTAGTCGATCTCGACGACGTCTTCGGCGGTGAAACGGCAGAACTTCTTGCGGCGGAAAAACTTGGACATGGGATATGCTCCTGGATTCGGGGTCGGTTATTCGGCAGCGGGCGCGGCAGCAGGTGCCGCATTGCGCTCGCCACGCTCGGGGCGATTGCCACGCTCTTCGAAATCGCCGTCTCCACCACCAAAACCACCCTCGTCATCACGACGACGACGATCACCCTTGTCATCCTTGTTCTTCATGATCGCCGACATCTCGGTGACCGGCGCGTCGCGCTTGATCACCAGATGACGCAGCACTGCATCATTGAAGCGGAAACCCGAAACGAGCTCGTCGAGCACCGTCTGGCTCACTTCGATGTTGAGCAGCACGTAATGAGCCTTGGCCAGATGCTGCATCGGGAACGCCAACTGGCGGCGGCCCCAGTCTTCGAGACGGTGGATCTGCCCGCCATCGGCCTCGATCATCGACTTGTAGCGCTCGACCATGGCAGGAACCTGCTCGCTCTGGTCCGGATGGACCAGGAACACGACTTCATAGTGACGCATGGATAACCCTCGTGGATGTCCGCATCGGAATGCGGGGCAGCCTCCCGACGCGCGGTGAGGCAAGAATCTTCGCCGCACACGGGCGAAGGGCCGAGGAGTCTAATGGATTCAGCAGCTTGGAACAAGCAATCCGGCACGCAACGGATCCGCGTGCATCAATAGGCGTGCACGGTCGATGGCGGCTCGCGCAGCCAGCGTGACCAGTCCGCGGCCAGTGCAGCGAGGCCGCCAGGATAGTGCTGGTCGAGCAGTCCACCGACATCAACCGGTTGACACGAATCGGCGCGCTGCGCGGCGAGCAGAGCGCCGAGGGCCGCCCTGCCCTGCACCTGCTCCATCAAGGTGGCAACCAGGGCAAAGGCGCGCAGGTAACGGATCTCGCGACCTGGCGCATAGAACGATCCAGCATCGCGCGCAAGCAGGTCGACCAGTTCGTCGGCACCGTCGTCGCTCACGGTCACCTCGCGCAGCGCACGTTGCTCTCCCTGCAGCGCCACTTGCGCACCGAGCCCGTAGACCTCGACGCGCTCGAAGAATCCGGCCAGCCCCTCGTTGATCGCCACCGGCAGGTTGCCGATGCGTTCGTGCACGAGCGCATGCGCGATCTCATGGCGCACGATCGTGAAGTTGTCCTGTTCACGCGCCTGCCAGCGCACGTAGATCGTGCGTTCGCGCGACGAGTAGGCGCCATCGGACGCTGCCAGTGCGGGAGTCGGCACGAATCTCGCGTACGCCTCCGCAGCCTTGACGAAGATGATCTTCAGGGCGAAGCCGGGATCGCCGTCGATGCCGAGACTGTTGCGAAGTATTCGCTCGATCGCCTGTGCGTCGCTGATCGCACGCTGCTGCAGCAGCGCAGGCAGATTCACGTCGTGACCCGTGGCCTGCACGCTGATCGGTGGCACGCCGGTGACTTCGATCACGCGATGGTCGCTACTCGCCGCCGCCGGCGCGGTGTCGGAAAAATGGATGATGCCCTCGGCATCGGTCCAGCGGTGCACAGCAACGGTTCGTTGGCGAACGTCCGTGCCGGTATCGGCCAGGCAACCGCGGATGGTCGGCGCCGCATGCGCGGTGATTTCTGAGATCGTCGCCGCTATCTCGGTTGCGTCGGCGTCGATCGACGACGCGTCCGCTGGCACATTCTGCATCTCTGGCGCCGGTGAAGCTGCGGCTGGCGGCGCAAGCGCTGCCGGCTGCATCGGCTCCATTGGCGCCGCCGGCGGCTCCCGCAGCAGCCAGAACGCGACCAGCAGGGCCACAAGCACCGCCGACAACGCAGCGGCGCGCATCAGCCGGCACCGTGCGCGGCAGGGGTGCCGGTTCGTGGTCGCCGCACCAGCCTGACTAGAAAGACCACGATCAGGATATTGACCAGCAGCGCGAACGCGCGCAGCACGGTCGCATGCTCGAGCAATGCCCAAAGCTCGAACGGCACGAGCGATGCCGTGGCAATCACGGTCAGGTACTCGGCCCAGGACTTTTCGAACCAGAGCCCGAATCCTTCGACAGCGAACAGCCCCGAATACAGCAGCGCGACCGCACCGATCACCTCAGCCCCTCGCGGCGTCACGTCGCCAGCGTCCGTGAGCAGGCGATGGATGCCGGCGTGAGCTTCGGTCAATGGCAGCGATCCCAGCCACGCCAGCAGTCGCGCGAGCACACCGACGCGTGCCGCCTCGAAAGCGCCGGCCGCCAGGAGCATGAGCGCCGCGGCCTTGAGCAGCTTGAAAATCGCGATGAGTCGTATAACGCGATGGTCGGTGGGCGAAGTCATTTGCCAAGCATAGCCGGCAACGCTTCCGATCCGCGTCGCGGCGGCGACGGCATCGCAACAAGCAACCGAAAAGGTGCGTCCAACGAGCGGCGCCCTGTTCGACTTGAAATGCTCCGCCGTCCCGATCCAATCAACGTGCCGATTGCTTGCGACATCATCGACGTCGTTGACGCCAACATCGCAATCACGCGTGCGCCGCGCGACCACCAATCAACCCTGTTCGGCGATTCGCGCCCAAGAGCGGACACGCGGTCACTCCGAAGGCACGGTGCCTGGCTGTCGAAAACTGCCGTCACTGAAAAGCGGTCAAGGCGTCATCGCGGCAGCGTTGATCAGGCCGACGCTGATGGCGATGGCGGCACTGAAGATGCCGGCCGACATGACGCCGTCGTCGATCTGCTTTGACAGCGTGCGGCTGACCAGGTTGGCGATGAAGAACGCCAACACCTGCACCACCGCTGCCACCAGCCCCCAGATCAGCGCGTCAATCACGCTGACCGAGTGCTTGATCACCGCGTGGATAGGCAGCGCCAGCCCCAGCAGCGTGCCGCCAAAGGCAACCGCGGCCGCGGCATTGCCAGCGCGAATCAGCGCGATCTCACTGTGCGGCGTGATCAGCAGCACGATGGCGACCGCCGCGAACAGCACGCCGACGCCTGCGCCGAAATAGGTCAGAAACGCGAGGAAGCTCTGCAGGGTGATGGCCTGTTCCATGGAGAAGTCCTTGGTGGGTGACGCGCGCGGCATGTGCCGCCCGTGGCTCAGATGATGTCACGGTCGACCGAAGTCAGGTCGACGTCGGCCGAGTGGATGATGTTGACGTTGGCAGCGCACGCGTCGGACGACACCTGCAGCAGTTCCTGAGAATCCAGCACCGGTACGTTGTGAACGTAGCGACTCGCACGGTGGAGTATAGGTACTTCAGAAGCGCTTTCCGGACGACGTGCGCTGTATCCGCAGGCGTCGCGAGCGTCGGTTTCCTTGGGCTTGGCCGTGCCTGCATTGGCAACGTCGTCAATCGAAGCGGACAGAACCTTGCCCGAACGAGACCGATGGTCGGGCAAGTTTCGGCGACCGCTCGACCGGTCAACCCTGTTCTTTTCATTGGCCGTACGCAGGGGGTTGGTCACGCGATCAATTTTCAGAAAGGGTGAATCGGGAATTCCCTTCCCTACCCCAGGACTTCAGATCACCGGGTAGAGGATCTCGCCGAAGTCGATCTCCGCATGATCGAGCATGAGGTCGATGATGGTCGGCACCACCGCCATCATGATCGCCGCGCCGTCCTTGACCTGCGCACGGTTCACCGCACTGTTCCAGGTCGCGCCGCCGTGGATCAACTGGTTGCGCAGCACGTAGAGGCGATCGAACACGATCGACAGCACCTTCTCGGTGTCGCCACCCATCACCGATGCCAGCGCCGCTTTACGGCTTGTGGCGAAACGGTCTTCCCAGCGCGAACTGGAATCGTGTTCGCGCAA
>JBBSOU010000147.1:0-8406 GCA_038259445.1 Lysobacterales bacterium
GATCGTTTTTTCCCTTCCCCTGCGCAGCGGAGAAGTCAAAAGCAGAGCCGGATCGTTTCCCTTCCCAGCGTAGCGGAGAAGTCAAAAGCAGAGCCGGATCGTTTCCCTTCCCCTGCGCAGCGGAGAAGTCAAAAGCAGAGCCGGATCGTTTCCCTTCCCCAGCGTAGCGGAGAAGTCAAAAGCAGAGCCGGATCGTTTCCCTTCCCAGCGTAGCGGAGAAGTCAAAAGCAGAGCCGGATCGTTTCCCTTCCCCAGCGTAGCGGAGAAGTCAAAGGCAGAGCCCGATCGTTTCCCTTCCCCTGCGCAGCGGAGAAGTCAAAAGCAGAGCAGGATCGTTTCCCTTCCCCTGCGCAGCGGAGAAGTCAAAAGCAGAGCCGGATCGTTTCCCTTCCCAGCGTAGCGGAGAAGTCAAAAGCAGAGCCGGATCGTTTCCCTTCCCCTGCGCAGCGGGGGAAGGTGCCCGGAGGGCGGAAGGGGGCGCTTGCGATGCTCGACGCGCGCCACTGTTTATGCCTCGTGGATACGCACCACGAACTGCTGCACGCGGCGGGCGTCGCCCTTGGTCACGCGGAACATGAAGCCACCCAGGGCGATTTCCTCGCCAGGTTGTGGAACATGCCCGAACTCGGAGGTGATCATCGCACCGATCGTGTCGAAGTCCTCGACCGAATAGCGCGATTCGAAGCGGTCGTTGAAGTCGACGATCGGCGTCATCGCGTTGACCAAAAAGCGGCCATCCGGTTGTGGCTGGATCAGCGTCGGCGTTTCCTCGTCGTCGTGTTCATCGTCAATGTCGCCGACGATCTGCTCAAGCACATCCTCGATCGTCACGAGGCCACCGACGCCGCCGTATTCGTCGACCACCACGGCCATATGGTGGTGCGAGAGGCGAAATTCCTTGAGCAGGATATTCAGGCGCTTGGACTCGGGGATCAGCGCCACCGGGCGCATCAGCATGCGAATGTCGCGGACGCCGTTTTCTGCGAAACAGCGCAGCAGATCCTTGGCCAGCAGGATGCCGAGAATCTCGTCGCGGTCGCTGCCATGCACGGGAAATCGCGAGTGGCCCGACTCGATCACGATCCGCACGACATCATCGAACGACGAGGCGATGGGCAGCGACACCATCTGCGAGCGCGGGACCATGATTTCGCCGACGGTGAGGTCGGTCACGTCGATGGCGCCCTCGATCATCGACAACGTGTCGTTGGACAGCAAGCCGTTGGCTTGTGCGTGGCGAAGTTCGTCGATCAGTTCCTCACGGCTGGTGAGCTCGCCGGAGAGCGCGTGTGTCAGGCGTCCGAACCACGAACGCTGGGACACGGTACTGGGGGGGTCCTCGCTCATTGTCTCTGGTGCAGTGCCCTCGCAGGGGCGGAGCACGGAAGTGTAGCAAAAGCATATGAATGCGCGGCGCGCCCTGACTCGGCGCCGATCGCCCGCGCTTCCGGCGCCGCGGCGGGCGGGCAATCTATGCCGATTTGACCGGCCATCGGTCCGTCGCTATCATTCGCGGTCCTGTCCGATCGGGTCACCGTGTCCGCACGGTCAGGCAAGGCAGATTTCATAATAACTACAGAGGCATTGCCATCATGTACGCAGTTGTACTCATTGCCGGTAAGCAATACCGGGTTATCCAGGGTGAAACCCTGCGCGTCGAAAAGCTCGTCGGCGACATCGACAGCGCGCTCGACTTCGACCAGGTTCTCATGGTCGGCACCGGCGACGGCATCAGCATCGGCGCTCCGCTGGTGGCTGGCGCGGCGGTTGCCGCGAAGATCAAGTCGCACGGCCGTGGCGAGAAGATCCGCATCATCAAGTTCCGCCGCCGCAAGCACCACATGAAGCAGCAGGGACATCGCCAGCATTACACCGAGATCGAGATCACCGGCATCACCGGTGCATCCGAGAAGAAGTCCGACAAGCAGAAGGCGGAGTAAGTCATGGCACACAAGAAGGCAGGCGGCTCAACCCGCAACGGTCGCGACTCCAACCCGAAGTACCTGGGCGTCAAGGTGTTCGGCGGCCAGGCAGTCAATGCCGGCAACATCATCATCCGCCAGCGCGGCACGCGCTTCCATCCGGGCACCGGCGTTGGCCTCGGGCGCGACTACACGATCTTTGCGATCGTCGACGGCGTGGTCGAGTTCAAGGTCAAGGGCGCGGAAAAGCGCAAGACGATCAGCGTCGTTCCGGCTCCGGCCACGAACTGACAGATTTTCGCCAGCGCTCTGAAAGAGCCCCGCCTCGAGCGGGGCTTTTCATTTCAAGTCTTTCCGTGGGAGGGACTTCAGTCGCGATGCCTTTGACGCAGGTTGTCGAAAGGCATCGGGACTGAAGTCCCTCCCACAGAATTGAGATGCTTGTTGTACGCTTTTCCCGATTCCCGATTCCCGATTCCCGATTCCCGATTCCCGATTCCCGATTCCCGATTCCCGATACCTATGCAATTCGTCGACGAAGCCACCATTCGCGTACAGGCCGGCAACGGTGGCAACGGCTGCGTCAGTTTCCGTCGCGAAAAATTCATTCCGTTCGGTGGCCCCGACGGCGGCGATGGCGCGGCTGGCGGCAGCGTCTGGCTGGTCGCCGACGAAGGCCTCAATACGCTTGTCGACTTTCGCCATCAGCGCATGTACCGCGCCGATCGTGGCGAGAACGGCATGGGTCGGCAAATGGCCGGCAAGGCCGGTACCGACACCTACATCCGCGTGCCGGTCGGCACCGTCGTCGCCAACGTCGAAACCGACGAGCAGATCGGCGACCTGACCGAGAACGGCCAGCAACTGCTGGTCGCGCAGGGTGGTCGTGGCGGCCAGGGCAATATCCACTTCAAGTCGTCGACCAATCGCTCACCGCGCAAAGCGACGCAGGGAACGCCGGGCGAAGAGCGCGAGCTCAGGCTCGAGCTCAAGGTATTGGCCGACGTCGGCATGCTCGGTTTTCCGAACGCCGGCAAATCGACCTTCATCCGCGCGGTCTCGGCCGCCACGCCGAAGGTCGCCGACTATCCCTTCACGACGCTGCAGCCGCACCTGGGTGTGGTGCGCATCGAGACCGACAAGAGTTTCGTCATTGCCGACATCCCCGGTCTGATCGAAGGCGCAGCCGATGGCGCCGGACTCGGCATCCAGTTCCTCAAGCACGTCGCGCGCACGCGACTGCTGCTGCACATGGTCGACGTCGCGCCGCTCGATGGCGAAACCGATCCGGTCGCGCAGATCCGAACGATCGAAAAGGAACTCGCCAGCTTCGATCCGGAACTGTTGAAGCGCGAACGCTGGCTGCTGTTCAACAAGCTCGACCTGATCGCGCCGGAAGAGCGCGAAAAACTTGCCAAGGCGATCGTGCGCAAGCTCAAGTGGAAGCAGCCGTGGTATCTCGTTTCGGCGATTGCGCGCGAGAACACCTGGACCGTCTGCCTCGATATCCAGCGCTTCTTCGACGAGCAGAAGCGCGATGCGGCCGAGGCGGCGCGTGAGTGACGGCGCCGCGCCAATCCGCGCGTGGCACCGTGTGGCGCCGTTGACGCCAATGAAAAAGCCGGCTTTCGCCGGCTTTTTTGCAGCATTTCGTGCGACCGGCTCAGGCCAGTGCGCGGATGCTCGCAGTCAGGCGGCTCTTGTGGCGGGCAGCCTTGTTCTTGTGGATCAGGCCGCGCGCGGCGTAGCGGTCGACGATCGGCTCGGCATTCTTGAGCGCGGTTTCGGCAGCCGAACGGTCCTTCGCCTCGATGGCCTTGACCACCTTCTTGATCGCTGTACGGACCATCGAACGGGCGCTGGTGTTGCGCTGGCGAGCCTTTTCGGACTGACGCGCACGCTTCTTCGCGGACTTGATGTTGGCCAAGGTCAAACTCCAAAAGACGGGGGTGGAAAAAGGCGGGAGAGTATGCCGCTGATCGCGGCAAACGTCAATCGGGCCGGTGCTTCATGAGTCGGCCAGGCCTGTTGCGTTCGATGCTGACCTTCAGTGGCGGCACGTTCGTCTCGCGTGTGCTCGGCCTGGTGCGCGAAATCGTCATTGCCGCCACCTTCGGCGCGAATGCCGCGACCGACGCCTTTCTCGTCGCGTTCCGCATCCCGAACTTCATGCGTCGCCTGTTCGCCGAGGGTTCGTTCTCGATGGCCTTCGTGCCGGTGCTGACCGAGTACAAGGAAAAGCACACGCACGAGGAACTGCGTGAGCTGTTCGCGCGCACCGCCGGCACGCTTGGCGCGGTCCTGCTCGTCATCACTGCGTTTGGCGTGATCTTCGCCGACACCCTCGTCAGCGGTTTCGCACCCGGCATGCTCGACGAGCCCGAACGTTTCGAACTGACCACCGACCTGCTGCGCATCACGTTCCCGTTCCTGCTGTTCGTGTCGCTGACCGCATTGGCCGGCGCCGCGCTCAACAGTTTCAACCGCTTCGGCTTGTCTGCGCTGACGCCGGTGATCCTCAACCTGTGCATGATCGGCGCCGCGGTCTATCTGGCGCCGCGCCTCGACGTACCGATCATGGCGCTCGGCTGGGCTGTGCTCGCCGCCGGCGTACTGCAGTTGCTCGTGCAGCTGCCGGCTCTGAACCGACTCGGCATGCTCGTCATGCCGCGCTGGGGCTGGAAGCATTCCGGCGTGCGTCGTGTTCTCAAGCTGATGGTGCCGACGCTGTTCGGATCGTCGGTTGCGCAGATAAACCTGTTGCTCGATACCCTGATCGCCTCGTTCCTGATCGTCGGATCGCAAAGCTGGCTCGGCTATACCGATCGCCTGCTCGAGTTTCCGCTCGGCCTGTTCGGCGTCGCGCTCGGCACGGTGATCCTGCCGGCGTTGTCGCGCCACCATGTCGGTGCCGATCCTGTCGGTTTCTCGCGCGCCCTCGACTGGGGCCTGCGCACCACGATCCTGATCGCGCTGCCGGCCATGCTTGGTCTCGTCATCCTCGCCGAACCGATCCTCGCCACGCTGTTCGAGCGTGGCAAGTTCAGTGCCCACGATGTACAGATGGCCGCATTGTCGCTGGCTGCACTGAGCTTCGGCCTGCCGGCGTTCACGTTGGTCAAGACGCTCGTGCCTGCGTTCTATTCGCGCCAGGACACGCTCACGCCGGTACGCGCAGGCATTGCCGCAATGGTCGCGAGCATGCTGCTCAACGTCGTTTTCGTCGCCGCGCTGTTCTGGTGGTGGCACCGCCCCGAGCACCTGTCGATGGGCTGGATGCAGGCGCTCGAGAGCATCCCGGGCCTGCATGTCGGGCTTGCGCTGTCGAGCGCGTGCGCGAGCTATCTCAATGTGATCCTGCTGTGGCGCGCGCTGCGCCGCGATGGCGTCTATACGCGGCAGACCGGCTGGGGAAGGCATCTGCTGCGCCTCGGCATTGCCTGCGCCGTGATGGTCGCCGTGCTCGTGGCAGGCCTCGTGATATGGCCAGAGTGGACCGGCGTGGCCGAACGCACCCGCTTCTTGCGCCTGTCTGTCCTGATCGGCGTCGGCGGCGTCGCCTATGCCGGTGTCCTCTACGCCACCGGCATGCGTCCACGCGACCTGCGCGCGTCGTAGGAAACGCCTGCAGGCGTGATGCCGTTCGTCACGCTGCGCGATTTGTCGTTCAGAGCTTTCACTCGCCTTCGGCGAGCGAAAGCTCTGACCTCAGATTCCGGATCATGCAGAAAAGCATCGCGCCTGGTCGCGCTTCCCACCACGGCAAACGCCCGAACACCTCGAACCACGGCACCAACCGCTATACTTCGGGCATGTTCCGGCTATTTCGCGACAGGCAGGGCGCGTCGCTTGCGCCCCGAGGCAGTGTTGTCTGTATCGGTGCTTTTGATGGCATGCATCTCGGCCATCGGGCGCTGCTCGCCCGCGTGCGCGAGCGCGCCGATGCGCTCGGGCTCGAGGCCGTCGCAGTCAGCTTCGAGCCGATCCCGCGCGAATACTTCGCCGCCGAACGCAACGTGCCGCGTCTCGACGACGTGCGCGGCAAGATCGAGCAGATCGCCGATGCCGGGGCTGATTCACTGCTGCTGATGCGTTTCAACGCCGCCCTCGCTTCGATGCAGGCCGAGGCGTTCGTCGAGCAGGTGCTTGTCGAGCGCTGCAGCGCGCGCGAAGTCTGGGTCGGTGGCGATTTCCGCTTCGGCCAGGCGCGGCGCGGCGATGGTGCACTCTTGAAGACGCTCGGTGAACGCCACGGCTTCCGCTCCGAAGTGTTCGGCGAGTTCTCGCTCGGCGATGCGCGCGTGCGCAGCAGCGTGATTCGCGATCGACTGGCCGAAGGCGATTTCGATGCCGCGGCGCGACTGCTCGGGCGGCGTTTCATGATCGGTGGACATGTCGTGCGCGGTCGCCAGCTCGGACGCAAGCTCGGCTATCCGACCGCCAATATCCGCCTCGGCCGTCGCACTTCACCGGTGGTCGGCATCTTCGCCGTGCGCGTGCACGGCATCGATTCGCGGCCGATGCCCGGCGTCGCCAGCCTTGGCTGGCGGCCGATGGTCGATGGCAAGGAGCCGCTGCTCGAAGCGCATCTGTTCGATTTCGACGGCGACCTCTACGGGCGCAGAATCAATGTGGAATTCGTCGCAAAGTTGCGCGATGAGCAGACCTTCAGTGACCTCGATGCGATGGTTCGTCAGATCGATGACGATGCCGGCGAGGCCCGTTCCATCCTCGGATTGCCACAGGCCAGAAAGGCCGGAGTCGCCGCGTGAGCAAGGACTACAAGACCACCATCAACCTGCCCAACACCGGTTTCGCGATGAAGGCCGACCTGGCCAAACGCGAACCGTCGATGCTGGCCGACTGGTACGCGCAGGATCGCTACGCGCAGATCCAGCACAAGGCCGCCTCGCGCGAGCACGCGTTCATCGTGCACGACGGACCGCCATACGCCAACGGCGTGATCCACATCGGCCATGCCGTCAACAAAGTGCTCAAGGACATCGTCGTCAAGTCCAAACTCATGGCAGGCTTCCGCTCCCCGTTTGTGCCGGGCTGGGATTGCCATGGATTGCCCATTGAAATCGCGGTCGAGAAGGAGTTCGGCAAGGTTGGCCAGAAAATCGACGCGGTGACGTTCCGGCAGAAGTGTCGCGAGTATGCGGCGAAGCAGATCGACTTGCAGCGCGAGGATTTCAAGCGACTCGGCGTACTCGGCGAGTGGGACAATCCCTATCGCACGATGGACGCGCGCTTCGAAGCCGACATGCTGCGCGCGCTGGCGAAGATCTACGCCAACGGCCACGTCACGCGCGGCTTCAAGCCGGTGCACTGGTGTTTCGACTGCGGCTCGGCACTGGCCGAAGCCGAGATCGAATACGCCGACAAGGTGTCGCCGGCCGTTGATGTGGCCTACGACGCGATCGAACCGAAGTCACTCGCCGCGTCGTTCGACGTCGAGATCGACGACGACACGATCGTTGCCGTGCCGATCTGGACCACCACGCCATGGACGCTGCCAGCCAGCCTCGCCGTCTCGCTTGGTCCGGATCTCGAATACGTGCTGGTCGAAGGGCCGAAGCGTGAGGGCAGGCGCGTGCTGCTCATCATCGCCGAGGCGCTCGCTGAGAAGGCACTCGCGCGATATGGCATTGACACGGTCGTCGTGCTCGGCCGTGCGATGGGATCTGCACTCGAATCGTTCGCGCCGCCTGATCGGGCGGAACAATCAAGGTCGCTGGATCCCGGCGTGCGCCGGGACCCAGTGCCCTCATTTACCGCCGTGGTGTCCGAGGCTCTGGACGATGCCGCGGTGGAAGAGGGCGCCCGAGTCGGCGCCGGTGTCTGGCTGCGCCATCCGTTCTACGATCGCGACATCCCGCTGCTGCTCGGCGACCACGTCACCGCCGAAGACGGCACCGGCGCGGTGCACACCGCGCCAGGTCATGGCGTGGAGGATTTCGCCGTAAGCCAGAAATATGGTCTTGTGGACAAGTTCACGGCGGCCGAACTCAATCCCATCGGCGGCAACGGGGTCTATCTGCCCGGCACGCCGATCGTCGAAGGCCAGTTCATCTGGAAGGCCAACGATGCGATCGCCGGCCTGCTCGCCGACAACGGCCATCTGCTCGCGCATTCGAAGTTCGAGCACAGCTATCCGCATTGCTGGCGGCACAAGACGCCGGTCGCGTTCCGCGCCACGCCGCAGTGGTTCATGAGCATGGAGAAGGAAGGCCTGCGCGCGACCGCATTGAAATCCATCAAGGACGTGCGCTGGATTCCCGGCTGGGGTGAAGAGCGCATCACCGGCATGATTGCCGGTCGACCGGACTGGTGCATCTCGCGCCAGCGTACGTGGGGCGTGCCGATCGCATTGTTTGTCGACAAAGCCACGCAATTGCCGCATCCGCGAAGCGTGGAACTGTTCGAGCAGATCGCGCAGCGTGTCGAGAAAGACGGCATCGATGTCTGGTCCTCGCTCGAC
>JBBSOU010000148.1:0-8328 GCA_038259445.1 Lysobacterales bacterium
AGCAGCCGTTGACGGTTTCGTTTTTGCCATCGCCAACCGACCGTTCGGCGCGATCCTGATTGGCGGTGCGTTCCAGACAGTCGACGGGGTGTCGCGGCCGCATCTGGCGCGTCTGCTCAACGACGGCAGCCTGGACATGAGCTTCGCCCCTGATATCAACGGCGACATCCAGGGAATCTTCCTGCAGGCCGACGGCGGCATGATCGTGATCGGTGATTTCTCGGCCATCGACGGGCGCACGATTGCGGGTATCGCGCGACTGCGTGCCACTGGACGGCTCGATCAGGCGTTCACGCCGGTGTCGATCACCGGCGCGAGCAGCGAGATTCTGACCGCGACAGTGCAGCGCGACGGCCGGGTGCTGATCGGTGGCCGTTTCGACTCGGTCAACGGCCAGCCGCGCCGTGACGTGGCGCGCTTGGCGACCGGCTCACCCGCACTGGAATCGCTGCGTGCCGAAGGAACCAGCGTGTTCTGGCAGCGCGCTGGCGCCGCGCCTGAGCTTTCCGACTTTCCGACTGCCGCGCTGTCGTCTGATGGCGTCAGTTTCGGCTCGCCTTCGCAGATGCGCCCGGTAGCCGACGGCTGGCTTGCCGACCGACTGTCACTCGCTGTCGGCGAGCAAGTTTACGTGCGCATCAGCGCCGAAAGCGCGGGCGGCAATTACAGCGCCTCGCGCAGCCGTACCGAGCGGGTGCTGCGCTACAGGCTCACCGATCGCATTTTCCGGCACGGCTTCGATTGAGCCTGTGCATTCGTGTGGTTGTCCGAAGATGCCGGCACTTGAATCGACCCGACCGGAGTGCCGGCGGCGGATGTTCGCAAAACCTTCGCAGATTGTTCCGGACCTCGCACGGGCTTGCGGGCAGGCTGCGCTATCCGAATGGAGGGGTGCCTGCATGCGTGTTCCGAGGATGATGCGCGGTCAGCAACGCCGAATCGCCCTGATTCTGCTGAGCATGACTGCGGGTTCTGGCCAAGCGCAGAATCCCGTCGATGGCTACGCGCCGGCAGTGAATGGCGATGTCCGCGCCATCGTTGCACAGCCCGACGGTCATTCCATGATCGGCGGCTTTTTCTCGACGGCCGCCGGCCAGTCCTGCTCGAACCTGTGCCGGCTCACCGTGGATGGCCAGATCGCCCCGGGTTTCGATGTGACCGGCGCCAACGACAGCGTCTCTGCGCTGCAGTTGCAGCCGGACGGCAAGGTTCTGGTCGGCGGCATCTTCACCAGTCTGCTCGGTCAACCGCGGTCGCGACTGGCGCGACTGAACGCCGACGGCAGCCTGGATGCCAACTTCACTCCCGGCATCTTCGACGGCAACGTGCAAGCGATTGCGCTGCAGGCCGACGGCAAGATCCTGATCGGCGGCAGCTTCAACGGTGTGGGCGGATTCGGCCGACCGAAACTGGCACGCCTGTTCGCCGATGGCCGGGTCGACCCCGGATTCTCGGTGATCGGGAACGGCGTCGTCAACGCGATCGTCGAGCTGGCTGACGGCCGGGTGCTGGTCGGCGGCGACTTCAGCAATTTCGGCGGCCCGGGCGGAAACAACCTGGTTCGCCTGCGCGCCGACGGCACGCTCAATTCGGGAGCTGACCTGGCGGCGAACGGTCCGGTGCTGGCGCTGGCGCGCGAGGCCAACGGCCGCATTGTGGTCGGTGGTGGTTTCACCCAAATCGGTTCCCAGTCGCGGTCGCGTCTGGCGCGGCTGCTTTCCGATGGTGGCGTCGCTTTCACTGCATTGCCCGCTGCCAACAATCTGGTAAGGAGCCTCCTCGTCCTCGATGACGGCGACGTGGTGATCGGCGGCAACTTCAGCGCGATCGGTAACGTTGATCGGCTGGGTATGGCGCGTCTGCTGCGTGGCGGCGACGTGCTGTCGAGCTATACGCCGAATATAGGCGGCGGCTGGGTTGCCGCGCTGGCGGCCCAGCCCGACGGTCACCTGTTGCTCGGCGGCGGCTTCGTTGCGGTCAACAACGAGGAGCGGCGGGCCTTGGCCCGGCTGCATCCGGGAGGCGACCTCGATACCAACTTTGACGTCGACGCGACCACCGACACCTTCATCTCCAGCGTGGCGACGCGCGCCGACGACCAGGTGCTGGTTGGCGGCAACCATCTCAGCATCGACGACCGGAACAATCGGACGGGCGTCGCGCGGCTGCGCTCGAACGGGAGCCTCGACTCGGACTTCGAGCCCTTGCCGGGCATCGAGACCAACTCGATCCGTTTCGCCTCCGCCCTGCGTGGCAACCAGGTGCTCGCCGGCGGGCGATCGGGAACGGTCGCCCCGGTCCTGCTGCGGCTGGCCAACGACGGCAGCGGTGGTGACCTGGGCGGGCCGTTGGGGGGGACTATCGTTCGCGTCGCGTTCGCTGAAGACGACGGCCGAATCTTGTTGGCCGGCAACTTCGATCGGATCGCCGGCGTCGAGCGCAACGATATCGCGCGATTGCTGACCGATGGATCGGTCGACCCGGCGTTCGCGCCGAGCATCACCGGCGGCGTCAGCGGCGTGCTCAGTGCCGCCAGTGATTCCGACGGGCGTTTGCTGATCGGCGGCGGCTTCACCGCCGTCAATGGCGTATCGCGCGCGAACCTGGCCCGCCTGTTTCCGGATGGCACGCTGGATAGCGCCTTCGTCCCGCTGGTCAATGGCAGCGTCTCGAGTGTTCTGCGCCAGCCCGATGGCGCAGTGATCATCGCGGGCGGGTTCACCACCGTAGGCGGTACCGTGCAGCTGCGTCTGGCGCGGCTGCGCGAAGACGGCAGCCACGATGCCTCGTTCGCACCGCACTTCGATGGTGGGGTCGAAGGCGTGACGTTGCAGGCCGACGGCAAGCTGATCGTGACTGGAGCATTCGCGACGGTGGATGGAATCGCGCAGCCGCGCATCGCCCGGCTGCATGCCAATGGACGGCTCGATGCCGACTTCGAACCGGTGATTCTTGGCAGCCTTGGCGACCGCATTCGCGCCGCGACTCTGCAGCGCGATGGCAAGGTGCTGATCGCCGGCACCCTGCAATCCGTGAATGGTATGCCGCGCAGCCAGATGGCGCGCCTGGCCACCGGCGCGCCGGCGCTGGAATCGCTGGGCGCGCAAGGCACGAGCCTGATCTGGTTACGCAGCGGCGCAGCAGCGGAGCTGGCGCTGCCGCCGATGGTCGAAATCTCTCCCGACGGCAGCAGCTACAGCGGTCGTTTCCCGATGCGTCGCATCGCAGGCGGCTGGCGCCTGGATCGGTTGCCAATCGACGTCGGCGAGCAGGTCTACCTGCGCATCTCGGGAGAATCCGTCGGCGGCAGCGGCGCGGCTTCGCGCAGCCGCACCGAGCGGGTGCTGCGACACGTCCTCACCGATCACATTTTTCGCCATGGTTTCGATTGAATCTTCACGGATTCTCTTCTTGTGTTCGGAGCAACCCATGTTTCCGCCCGATAACGATTCGACCGCAGCGCCTGCGCCTTTCAACGGTGCAGTGTTGCAGCACGCCATGTACCTCAGGTTGGCACTTGTCGCGGCAGCCATGCTGGCGCCTTCGCTAGTCCACGCACAAGCCGAACTGCTCGCCGATATCAATCGCGGCAACGGTCCGGTCGCCAGCAGTGATCCCGGCGAACTCGTATCTGTCGGCAACGTCACATTTTTCCGTGCTTGCAGCCGCGAGCACGGTTGCGAACTCTGGGGCTTTGCGGGAGGTGGTGCACAAACCGCGGTGCGCTTGACCGACATCTGCCCAGGGCCGTGCGACAGTGATCCGCGCGACATGAACTTTACGTCGAGTGTCCTGCTGTTCACCGCCGATGACGGACAGCACGGCCGCGAGCTGTGGTTTGTCGATTCGTCGAAACCCGGCGCGCGAATGGTGCCGGAGGTACTCATGGGTCCGGCCGGCACCGATCCCGAGCAACTGAGTTTCTCGCCGATGTCGGGCGCGGAACATGTGGCGTTCGGATCGATCGCCCTGAGCGACGGACAGCGGGCAGTGGCACGATTGGGTGGGCTCGACAGTGAGCCACGCTGGCAAGGCAGTGTCGGCGCGTTCAACCCGCTCGGACCGTTGCTGGCTCAGGGCAACCGTGTATTTTTCAGCGGAAGTTTCGAGTCCAGCACGCCGTTAGGTGCCGAGCTTTGGCGAGCCGACATTACCCAGTTCTCGTTGTCGACCACGCTGTTGCGCGACATTCGGCCGGGCAGCGTCGGATCGTCGATATCCGACATGATTTCCGTATCGCAACTCGGCGGCATTTTTTTCCGTTCCGACGACGGCAGCACGGGCCGCGAACCGTGGTACAGCGACGGCACCGTGGCCGGTACGCGGCGCCTTGCCGATATCGCGCCGGGTTCGGCGAGCAGTTCGCCGGTTGAGCCGCTCGCGTTCCCGAACGGCAGCGTGTTTTTTTTCGCCGACGATATCGGCAGCGGTGGCAACCGCGACCTGTGGACGGTCGAAGGCGCCGGGCTGGTCGCGCGCAAGGTCCGAAACTTCGACAACAGTCTCGCGCGCGGACTGCGTGCGCTCGGCGGCGGAATGGTCTTCACGGCGTCGGATGGCGTCAATGGCCGCGAATTCTGGGGCAGCGGGGGTCTGGCGCAAAACACGTTCCAGATCACCGACCTGATTCCGGGCAGCGCCGGGCTCAGCTATTTCGATTCGGCGGTCGTTGACAATTTCTACTATCTGGCCGGCGGCGCGCAGATCTATCGCACCGATGCGACGGCTGCGGGCACGCGGCAGGTCGGCACCAACAGCGGCACCGGTTTGATCACATCGATCAGCGGCGCCCTCGGCCATGTGATATTTCCACTTTTCCAGACCGGGCTTGGTGAAGAACCGCATGTCTCGGACGTGGCCACGCCGAATCAGTTCAGCGTGCTCTCGAACATTGGCAGCGACCTCGGCCACAGCCACGGGAGAGCCTTCTTCGCCGATCGTCCCGGCGTGTTCGAGCTCGTCAACGGCAAGGTACTGTTTGCCTTCGATGACAAGGAAGGTCTCGAGTTGCGCCGCTTCGATGGCGCGGGTAGCGCCAGCGTCATCGCAGCGACTCAGGCGGGCCCGGGTTCGCTGTTGTTCGAGTCACGACTCGATAGTGGACTTTCCCGCGTGCGCGACGGCCGCCTGTATTTCGTCGACGCTCAGCGCAGCGTCTGGGTCAGTGACGGCAGTGAGGTTGGCACACGTCGATTGGAGCAATTCGGCAATGCCCCGTATCAGGCCCAAAGCATCGAATGCCTGCTGCCACGCGCGAATGGCGACGTGCTTGTGCTGATCGATCCGAGCGGTTCCGAGTCGATGGAACTCTGGCGCATCGATGCGGCCGGCGGGCCGCCGCAACCGCTGCTGACAGCCGATCTTTTTCCCAACGGCGCATCACTCGGCGGCAGCGCACGTGCCTGCCCGGTTGAACTCGGCAATCAATTGCTGCTGCGCGCATTCCTGCCGAACACCGGGTTCGAACTGTTTCGCAGCAACCTCAGCCCGGGTCATCTCGTCCTCGTGCGCGATCTCGTGCCGGGTAGCGTCAGTGGTTTCGACAACCGCATCGAACCCGTTGTCGCCGGCGGCAAGTTCTATTTCAGCGGCATTGGCGGCGTCAGTACCAACCTCGAACCGTGGGTCAGCGACGGTACTGCGCAGGGCACCGTAAAACTGCTCAACAGCAACACGCGACTCGGCGCGCAGCCACACAGTTTCACCGCCTATGGAAACGACGTGCTGTTCGTTGCCCGCAACGACTTCGCTCAGCACCACCTTTGGCGCAGTGACGGCAACGTGTCGGCAACCCGCGCGTTGACCGGCACGACCAATCCAGAGGTCGCGGTGCTGCTGCCGGTCGACGAAACCGGCGCCGCAGGGCGCGCACTCGCGGTCGACGGCGAACGCATCTTCTTCATCGCCAACGGCGCTGAACAGGGCAACGGCAGCTGGCTGCATGTGAGCAACGGTGAGCCCGGTGACCAGCGCCGGATATCCCCGGCGGGACTGATCGAGCCGCTCGCGCCACAACAGCTACGCATCGTTGCCGACGCGGGCGTGGTTTTTGCCGGCTATCAGGCACTCGGCGGCCGCGAGTTGTGGTTCAGCGACGGCAGCGACAGTGGCACGTTCCAGATCGCCGACGTCGCTGCAGGCGCCAACCACGCGGGGCCACACGGCACCAGCGTGTTGAGCGACGGCATCTACTTCAGCGCCGATGACGGCAGCATCGGCCGCGAGCCGTGGCGCGTGCCGATTCCGCGTGCGGACCAACTGTTCGCAAACGGGTTTGATCCGCTATGAGCGCGTTCGACATGCGCCATTGCGGCAACGCACGTCGGCAACTTCAAGCGCATGCACCAAGTCCAATCCCCCTGAATCACGGAGTATCGTCATGAACTTTCGCAGCCGATCGTTCGCGCAAGGAAATGCATTGCATCTGAAGCGCCACGTCATTGCCCTGCTGCTGTTGGCCGCGTTGCTGGGCAGCCGATTCGCGAGCGCAGCCGACTGCACGGCAATCGCCAGCGCCGCGTGGAACCTGCCGGCGACATGGAGCGGATGTGGCGGTGGCGTTCCGGGCGCAGCGGACACCGCCATCATCAACAATGGGCGCTCGATCACGATCCCGGTCGGTGTCGATGTGACTGTGGCCGCGATCGCGTTCGGTGCGACCGGCAGTTCGGCGTTGCTGACGGTCGACGGCTCGCTCAATGTCGGCGACGTCAGCCAGTTTGCCCATACGGTCGACGGCGTCGGTCCGATCACCGTCACCGGCACCTACGACCTTCTCGGCAATGGTTTGTTGCGCGGACGGCTGCTGCCCGATGCGACCGCGTCCGTGCTGACGTTTGCACCGGGTGCGATGTGGAACCTTGCCGGTCCGTCGATGCGTCTGATCCAGCGCACCGTCGTGCAGCAGGGCAATGCCAATTTCAGTGCCGGTGACCTCGCCTGTTCGAGTACGGTCAGCTGGCTGATCGCGTCGGGTGCAGTGCTGACCGTCAGCCACGCCGGGACGATCGGCAGCGGTGGTGCCAATTGCCTGATCCGCAATGAGGGCACCATCCGCAAGACCGGAGTCGGCACGACATTCCGGCTTACCGAATTTCGCGTACGGCTGGAAAATCATGGCCTGATCGACGTGGTCGGCGGAACCTTCGACTTCGAGGCCGGCGGCGGACCGCTCGTGCACAGCGGCGTGTTCCGCATCGGTGCCGGTGCCACGCTCGGCATGCCACGCAATGGCGCGACGTACGCCGTCGGCACGAGCTTTGAGGGTAACGGCACCGTACTGTTCGCAGGGTCAGGGAGCAACACGTTCCAGAGCAACGTCGCCTTCGGCGGGCCGGTGCAACTGACCAACGGCAGCGGAAATGTCACGGCGGCTGCCGGTGCCACACTCGATTTCCTGGCTGGTCTGGACTGGACCGCCGGTATTGTCGCCGGCCCCGGCACGTTCCGCATTCCGGCCGGCCGCGTACTGACGATAAGCGGCGCCGGCGTCAAGACGATCGTGTCGCAAGCGCAGGTCCAGCTCGAGGGCACGACCTTGTGGCAGGGCGGCACGATCAACATGCCGCCGTCATCGGTGCCGCCGCAGACGCGACTAGCCAATGCTGCCGGCGCGACGTTCGAGGTGCAGTTCCGGCCGGCGACGCTGTCGTTCAGCGGTGGCAGCGCCAGCAGCGAATTCGAGAACCTCGGCGTGTTCACCGCGACCGCGAACGCGCAAGCCGGCAGTCTGACGATCTCGGGAAATGGACGAGGCAGCATCGTCAATCGCGGCATCATGACGCTGGCCGGGGAAATCGTCTCGGAAACGCGAGTCTGGCGGCAGCTGTCCGGCCAACTCGTCCTCGACGACGTGCGCATGCGCCTGACAGCGGAGAGTTTCGATTTTCCACTGACGATCGAAGGCGGCATCGTCACCGGCAACGCCGAATTCTCCGGCGCCGTACTGAACTCGGGTGGCGTGATCCTGCCCGGTGGCGTCGACACGATTGGCGCCATGGGCGTCGTCGGCCGCTACAGCGAGACGGCCGGTGCCGTCATCGAGCTCGACGTCGCCGGAACGGCGATCGAGGCGTATGACCGTTTCGTCGTCACCGGCAACCCCGGCAGCGTTGACCTGCGCGGCACGCTCGACGTGCTGCGTCTCGGCAACTACCAGTTCGGGCTGACCGATGCGATCACTGTGGTTGATGCACTCACGGCACCGGCGACCAGCGTGCCGGCCGCGGTCACTATCGACGCTGCGTTCGCGCCGACCCCCGAGATCCGTCGTGACCGCAGCCGCGTCGTGCTCGTGCGTGATGTGCTCTATACCGACGACTTCGAACC
>JBBSOU010000149.1:0-8300 GCA_038259445.1 Lysobacterales bacterium
CGCACCGAGGCGTTGCCGGATCGCGCCACGCGCGCCGAGCCCGCCTCGCGCGGCGACCGCCGCCAGTGCCGCGTCGGCGGCAACCACGGTTGCATGGTCCGGCTCACGATTGAGTGCGAGCAACGCGCGCACCACCGGCAACTGCAGTGCAATGATCGGCGCATCGACGACGGCGATCGATGCAAGCTCTCGCGTGGCAACGTCGGTATCGCCGAGCCAGTTGGCAATGTCGGCGACGCTCATGCGGACACGTTGGCAATCGAGCGCCTCGGCACCGACAACCTTGCAGAAGGCAGTGCCTGCGCGCTGGGCCAGCGCAATCGCGCGCGCATCCTCGCCCATCAAGGCGAGCGCGCGCGCAATCGAGACCTGCCCGGCCCAATGAGCTGGCACGTTCTCTTCGGTCGATTCCTGCAAGGCTATCTCTTCATACAGTTCCAACGCTCTGGCCGGATGCCCGCTGAGCTGTTCGAGGTTGGCCAGATTGGTCGAGGCCGTCGGGTAGCTGACGATCGATTGCAGGCCCGCGCGCTGCCAATCCTCCAGCCCGCGCTGCGCCCATTCGCGCGCCAGTGCGATCTCGCCGGCGTACATCGCACTCAACGCTGCGTTGCTGCGCATCTGGCCGAGGCGCATCGGACTGACGAAGCTATTGGAGTCCGACAAAGCGATCGTGCGCCGCGCCTCCTGCAGTGCGCCGGCGACATCGCCGCGCGCGCGCAGCAGTTGGGCGCGAACGATAGAGAGCATTGCACGCGCAATGTCGATGCGCGACTCCGGCAACGCACTCGCTGCCGCCTCGCCCGTGACCAGGATGGCCTCGACTTCGTCGATGCGGCCAACCCGCAGGTAGGCGACCGCCAGAGACTCGGCAAAACTGACCTGCTCCCACTCACTCAGTCGTTCTCGCCGTGGAGCGAGCACTTCGAGAATCTCGATCACGCCGGCGAAGTTGTTTCGCGTCATCTGCAGGTCAGCGACGGCGAGCTGCAACGAGTCCTGCACGTCGGCATCGTGCATGACGACGGCCTGGCGGGTATCGGCAAGTTCCGCGATCAGCTCGTCAGGCACAATCGGCCTGTCCATCGCCAGCAGTCGATTGAACAGCCGTGCGTAGTGCTCCTGCAGCACCTCCTGGCGACGCAGATCGCGCTTGGCCGAGTCGCGTTCACGTTCGGCCTGCATGGCAAACGCATTGGCACGCTGCTGCTGCCAAACGGCAATGGCGGTTGCCGCAACCAGAATGCTCGCGGCAGCGACGAGCACGCCGCGTCGACGCAGCCATTTGCGCAATCGATAGCGGCGCCCACCGGCGTGTGCGACTACCGGAAGATGCAGCTGCCAGCGCTCGAGTTCGGCATCGAACTCGGCCACGCTGGCGTAGCGCGCCTGCGGCTCCTTGCGCAACGCGCGCTGCAGTATTGCGGCCAGATCGCGATCGAGGTCGGTCGGCAGCTGTGGCGTGTCTTCGAGCACGGCACGAACCTGCGCGCTGGCCTGCATGCCCGGGAATGGCCCTTCGCCACCGAGCAGTCGGCAGGCGAGCGCGGCCAGGCCATAGACATCGGTGGCGGCAGTACTGCGCTCGCCACGGACCTGCTCCGGCGCAGCGTAGGCGAGCGTGTAGCCGATGCTGGTCGCGCTGGCATTGGTCTGCAACGATTGGGCCACGCCAAAGTCGAGCAATACCACGCGGCCATCACCGTCGATCAGGATATTGGCCGGCTTGATATCCCGATGCAGCACCAGCTGCGCATGCGCATAGGCGACGATGCCGGCGACCTTGCGCAGCAACGCCACGCGATCGCGCAACGACAATTGTCTGGCATCGATGTAGGCGTCGATCGCTTGTCCACTGATGCGCTCGATGACCAGGAACGGCGCACCGTCGTCGAGCACGCCGCCATCGATCATCGACGGCAGTCCGGGATGCTTGAGCGAGGCCAGCAACTGGCGTTCGCGCAGCATGCGGCGCACGGCGTCGGGCGACGGTGGCGTGCTCAACGGCATCTTCAGAACGGCGTGCTGCTCGAAGCCACCCTCAACGCGCGATACTGCCAACGCAATCGCCTGGCCGCCGCGACCGAGTTCGCCATCGACACGCCAGCGCCCGAGGGATTCTCCGGTCGTATACGGTCGGTCCAGACTCACGCGCTGCGCGGCCGGTTGCTCGAAAAAAGCGCCATGCCGCTCGAGCCCCAGCAGCAACCTGCGCACGGCCGCCACTGCGTCCGGTGAAAAGCGATCTGCCAGCGTATCGAGCCGATCGAGTTGCTGGCTTTCGTCGTGCTCGGCAAGCAGATCAAACAGCGCGTCGATCTGTTCGAGCAGTGCAGGGTCTTGCATCGCTGGTACACGCTCAATCGTCATCCAGAACCTCTGCCAGCAGTGCACGCGCCTGCAACCAGTCGCGGCGCACGGTTTTCTCGGTCACCCCGAGCAGTTCGGCGATCTCCTGGTTCTCGAACCCCGCAAAGAAACGCATCTCGACCACGCGCACGAGTCGTGCATGGCGGTCGCGCATGGCCGTCAACGCGGCATCGATCGCCAGCAGGCGATCCATGTCGCGCGCCTCGAAGGCGACTGGTGTTTCGTCGCCGAGGCTGACCATCGGCGCGTCGCGCTTGTGCGCATGACGAAAGCGAATATGGTCGATCAGGGTATTGCGCACGACGCTGGCGAACAACGCGAAGTAACGTTCGCGATCGGCGTCTGCCTGTGAGGACGCAATGCGCAGGAATGCCTCGTTGACCAGCGCCGTCGTGTTCAGCGTGCCGACCGGCATGCGCCGCCGCTGGCCCGCCGCAATCGCGCGCAAGCGGGCGTATGCCGCAGGCAACAGGGATTGTTGCAGTTCGCCCGCCGGACCAGCTGCGGGCGTCAGAACGTCACCACGATCATCGTCGCCCATACCGGTCCCGCACATCTCCTGTTGTCCTGCGCATCATGGCATGTGCGATGGCGAAGCCTGAACCTGTAGCAATGTCGAAACACGCATGCGATGGCCACCTCCAAACCGTTGCGCGCGCAGGTCTGGCGCCGGCGCGGAACACCCGCCTCGTGCGGTTGCGTGATTACCTGCGGACCGCCCGCTTGAGGGTGCGAATGGCAAGCGCACATCCGAGCGCGCCAAAGACAATCTGAGCGATGAGGATCAACCGGACCACACCTGGCACGTAGCCATGCTGTGCCCGCTCGGAACGCGGGAACCCCGGGCCGGGAGGCTGCGACAGGGTGTACAGCAGCGCCGCTTCGCCGAGCAAAGGGGCATCAGTGACGTCCGACAGCACTCGCCATCGGCGTTTGGCGACCACGCGCGGTCCAGGTTTTCAGTGGCGCGCAAAAAGTAGACGGCAGCGAACAGCGGCCACTGGGTTCCGGAAATTTCATGCAGCGCAAGCTCGGCCGCCGAAAGGCTCTGCGTCCTGCGTTGCGCCCACTGCGCAAATGAGGGACTGAAGGCGCGGTGCCATCGCCACACGTGGCTAGCCGGTTGCGGCCCACCCAGCGCGGGATCACGAGTTGCGCGTACGGTTTCCATGGCCGGCCACAGCAGCATCGACACACTGCACCATGCGACGAACGTGCCGGCAATGGCGAACACGGCGGAAATAAAAGTTCATCGCTGTCTTCTGCCATTCGGCGATGGCGGCAGTCAACCTGCGGAATCGCTCGAGCTCATGACGGATGGGCGAACCATCACCAACGTCGGCACGCTGACGGTGTCTTGCGTTGCTGTTGGCCGCGTGGACGTGGCCATCATGCGCGAACCCGAAGCCATCTTCATGCATTCGGAATCAGACTGATTGATGACGCTGGCCGCAGCCCGGCACCCTGCTGCCGGGTTCGTCTCGGCGTCGCCCATTCGGAAACGGCGGGCTCAATGCGCGCTGGTCGTGAATGAAGCTGGCGTGCGTCGCATGCCAGCTTCACTCAACATGATCAACAGGCACACGTGGACAAAGGGAACGACGACAGGCTTTATTGCGCTGCTGCTGAATGTGCCCGAACGTCCCGGAACTACGTGGCCAACCGGAACGGAGCGCAACCAATCACCGCAGGTCGCTGCACGCGCCGCATCATCGGTATCGAGTGCCAGGGAACACCCGCAAGGACGACACGCCGGCGACCTGGCATCGAAACGAACTCATCGATCCAGCGAGCCGTCAACCGCATGCACGGAGCGTGTGCTCCGACCGTGGAGAATCGTCAGCAGTCGATGCAGGAACGATCAGTGTTTCAAATCGGTTATTCCTCCATCCATCTCTGGCTCTCCGGGCTCTTCTGGCCCATTTGGCCCGCAACAGTGACGTCTGTCGTGGAACAATCGAGCCGATCGCGCGAACTGGCTTGTATCCATCGTCAGCCATCGTTCGCGTTCCGCCACAGGGCCGCGCCGGCATGGAAAAGGGAACGGAGGGGCTATCCGTTTGAACGGTCGACGCAAGTCACGCGAACGCGACGCGACATCGGAAGAACGGCGCGCCATGCCTCACCGATGCAGGGTCACTCGCAGGTCGATGACAAGCCACCGCGCTGCGAAAACATCTACGTCGGTCAGCGCCAGCACCGTGCGCGTTGCAAAGGGTGAATTCCTTCGCCCCATTCTGCATGATAATTTCGACTTGCCTCTTCCCTCGTGGATGTGATGAAGACCCTTGCCTTGCTGGTACTGATCGTCACGTCAAGCGTTGCCGACGTCGCTGAGCTTACGCCGGAGACCGGATTCAGCGGTGACAGCGAAGGGCAAGGATCGCTCACGTTGCTGTTCGGCAGACCGCGGCCATTCCATGTGCACAGTCGCGGGATACCGCAGGACGACGGCAGCTTGCGCCTCGAGCAGACCGTCACCTTTCAAGGCGAACCACCGCAGCATCGGGTCTGGCACATCAGCCAAAGCGGCTTGCATCGCTATACGGGCACCTTGAGTGACGCAGCGGGACCTGTTGCCGGAACATCCCGTGGCCCACGCCTTTCATTGAAGTATCGGATCAAGGGCCTGCTTTTCATGCGCCAGGAACTTGAGCTGCTGGCGGATGGGCGAACCATGACCAACGTGGGCACGGTGACACTTCTCGGTATTCCAGTCGGTCGATTGCGCGAGACCATTACGCGCGAACACACGAGAAGTGGCGCCGACACGATCGAGCCAGACTGATTCTTGGTGCTCGCACGCCAACCAGTAAGGAATATTGCCGAAATGGTCCACATCGCCCAATGCGGAGACGGTTGATCGAGCGCGCGAAGCGGCACGGCGTCGGCACTGCTTCGCCGAGGGCTGCAACGCCCGCATGAGCGGCAGCGAGCGGGCGGACGCGCGACTCGGATCGGCGTCATCACATGGACGGAAGTGTGCGCTTAAAACGGAAAATTCCTCCGTCCCTTTTTTCATTTTTCACTCGCGGGCCATGCGCACATCGCCGTTGCGGCAATCTTCATCAGCTTGGCGCGCGAGGCGCCGTCGCGTGCCAGCGACGACAAACCTTGAATGACGGCCATGACATGGGCGGCCAGCGCGCCGGCATCTGCCCGGTCATCGAGCACGCCAGCGCGCTGGTCGGCGACGATGCGCGATTTCAACCGTGCCTCGATACGACCACGAATGCCCGCAAGTTCCGCCTGTACATCAGCCGCTGCGAGCGAACAACTGGCCGCGGAACTCGCCAGCAGGCAGCCTCGTGGCGTGGTGGCGCCGGTGAAGCCGGTTGCCGATGCACGCAGCAGGTTGAATGCCGCTTCACGAGCAGACTCTGCCTCATCAATCAGCGTATCCGAAGTGACAGGACCTGACAGATAGAGCGCGACCGCGGCACGAAAAAGTCCCTTCTTGTCGCCGTACGCGGCGTACACGCTCGGCGCATTGATACCCATGGCGCCGGTCAGTGCAATGAGCGAAGTGGATTCATAACCATGGCGCCAGAACAACAACATCGCTTCGCGCAACGCCGCCTCGCGGTCAAACGACAACGGACGTCCTGCCCTGCGTGCACTGATCGAGGTTGATTTCATAGCGGAAACTATGAAACCAATTGCATGCATGCGCAACATCGTGCAACTATTCCGTAACGCTCACTATGGAATGCACATGCCACTGGACAATTTCCGCACGCTCGGCCGATCCGGCCTGGCCGTCAGTCCATTGGCACTGGGGACGATGACGTTCGGCACCGCGCGCTGGGGCATGCCGGCCGAGGATGCCGCCGCGGTCTTCAATGCCTATGTCGATGCCGGCGGCAACTTCATCGACACCGCGGATGTATATGCGGGCGGCCGCAGCGAAGAGATGCTGGGCGATTTCGTGCGTGCGCGCGGCTTGCGCGACCAGCTTGTTCTCGCCACCAAGGCCGGCTTCGCTTCGGCGCGTGGTCCGCATGCGGGCGGAAACGGGGCCAAGCACGTGCACGCGGCGATCGCCGGGTCGCTTGCGCGCTTGCGCACCGATTACATTGACCTCTACTGGATGCATGTGTGGGACGGCCTGACGCCTGCCGAGGAACTGCTGGACACCATGGCCACACTGGTGCGTAGCGGTCGCGTCCGTTACTGGGGAATGTCGAACGCGCCGGCGTGGTACGTCGCGCAGCTGGTGACGCTGGCCAGCGTACGCGGCCTGCCGGGACCCATTGCGCTGCAGTATTTTCATTCGCTGGCCAACCGCGACATCGAAGACGAACATCTTCCACTGGCCGCGGCGATGGGGCTAGGCGTGGTGCCGTGGAGTCCGCTGGCCTACGGCTTGCTGACCGGCAAATACGATCGTGCGACCGTGGAGGCGGCTGCGCCGCGCGCAGCGGGGTTGCCAGGCGATGCAGCGAATGCGGGCGCGGCGCGCGCCGAGGACGACAAGCGGCTCGATGGCGCCAATCCGTTCGGGAACTCCCTGTTCACCGAACGCAACTGGCGCATCGTGGATACGCTTCGACAGGTGGCCATCGAGCTCGGCACATGTCCTGCTCGCGTCGCATTGGCCTGGGTGCTGCAGCGACCGGGGGTGACCTCGGCGCTGATGGGTGTGAGTCGTGCCGCGCAGGTACCGGACAACATCGCAGCACTCGATGTGGTCCTGCCCGAGTCTCAGCGCATCGCGCTGGATGCAGTCAGTGCGCCCGAAGCAAGGCTGATCTATGGCCTCGCTTCAGCCGCGATGCGACAGCAGGTGATCACAGGCGGCAGCCGGGTAACGAGTTGGCAGGAGCAGCAACGATCCGGCCATGCATGAGATACGTTCGATTGCCGGCGGCGCCGGACCGGTGGCATTGTGGACCGATTGTTCCAGGCTGATCGTTTTTCTCGGCGTGCGGCGCGCGGTTTTCCCCCTCGACTTTTCCGTTCATGGAAACTATTCGAACCCGTTGCTGAAAATGCTGTCGGCGTTCGCATGCACTACCGCCGTTCCCGACGAGGTGCTGGCGCTGTTGCCGGGAACCACATCGTAGGACGAGCTGATCGCACGGACGCGCAGGAAGAACGCGCCAGGCTCGAGGATGCGCGCGGTCACCGTGAAGGTCTCGCCGTTCTCCTCGCCGACTTCGAGTGACTGCAGTACGCATTGCGTGGTCGCGCAGCTCGGCGACTGCACACCGAGGATCTCGATGCGCTGCGTCTCGAAGCGCACTTCGATCGGGCCCGAAATATTCGGGCCATCGTTGAACACCTGCGCGCCGAATACGATCGTGTTGCCGACGAAGTGCGGAGCCGGCGTGATCTTCCACGTGTCGACGACGGGATCGCTGGCCGGCAATACCGTGCCGGTGTTCTCTGCGACATTGTTGGCCGGATTCGGATCGGTCTGGTCGGCGCTCACGTTTACCCGGTGCAGGAACGGTCCAGGCCACCCGGTTTCGCCGCTCCAGGTGGTGGTGACCGTGGTACCGGCATTGATCACCGGAATCACGCACGGGATCAACGGGCATAGGGTGTCGCCGTCGAACAGCGAGGCGTTGAGCATCAGCTGGTCAATCCTGACGTTCGTTGCCGGGTCTGGACCCGCGTTGGTCACTTCGATCACCCACGAGACCGGCAGGAAAGGAAAGTACGGTGCAGTCGGTTGCATGCGCATGCGTACCGAGACATCACTCTTGGTCGCGGCGGTGAAGCGCAAGCTTTCGACGTTGTTGGCGGGAACCGGATCGTGCTGTGCACCCGCGGCCGATGGCTGACTGCGCGCGGCGCTAGCCGTGATCGTCGCGCTGGCGATCACGGTCCGCGTCACGCCGACGCCAATCGAGTTGAGACGGCAGACGCCGGCCGAGAACTGGTTGCAGCCGGTGACCGAATAGGTGCCGAGTCCGATCAGCGCA
>JBBSOU010000150.1:0-8247 GCA_038259445.1 Lysobacterales bacterium
GAAGGGGGCGCCATTGCTCTTGATTCGAGTAACCAAAACCCCACGCCAAAACACCCATCACCAATCCCCACACGCCCCTGCACTAGAATCCCCATTCCCCTGAACACCAGAATTCCCGAATCAGATGTTCCCGCGCTTCCTATTCCTGTTCCTGCTCGCCCTGTGCATTGGCGGCGCCTGCTGGATTGCCTTCGCGCCGGCAGCGCCCGTGGCGCCGGAGCCTGCGATCGAAGCTGGCGTGGCGCGGCTGATGCTGCTGTCGGAGCGCGACGAAGCCAATCGTGACAGCAACGAAACGAGCGCCAGTGCAGCAGACCCCAGCAGTGCCGACGATCGTTGCGTCTCGATCGGACCGTTCGCGACGCAATCGGACATGCGCGCCGCCTTGCGCACCTTGACGCCACTTGCACGTCGCATCCAGTCGCGTGACGCACGCGCCACGCAATCGCGTGGCTACTGGGTGTTTCTGGCTGCGATGAAGTCGCGCGAGGAAGCCCTTGGCGTCGCCCGTGCGCTGTCCGGCAAGGGCGTGCGCGACTATTACGTCGTCACCGCCGGCGAGCAGCAGAACACCGTCTCGCTCGGCCTTTTCCGCGAACAGGCGAACGCCGAGCGCCGCCGCGCCGAGATCACCGCCATGGGTTTCAAACCCGAACTGATCCAGCGCACCGAAGAGCTGCCGGTCTACTGGATCGATTACGCCACCGCCAGCGCCACGCCGCTCGACTGGCGCCCGCGCGTCGCCGCCGACTCCGATCTGCGCGAACAACCCATCGAGTGTTTCTGAACCGTGAGCCAGCGCGACAACGCGACGCGCCAGGCCACCCGCACACCCACGCAACGCGCTACCCACGCGCAGCGCATTCGATAATTCCGTCCCGCTCCACTAGAATGCCGTCCGCGCCGGCATAGCTCAGTTGGTAGAGCAACCGCCTTGTAAGCGGTAGGTCCCCAGTTCGAATCCGGGTGTCGGCAAAATTGATCTGTTCGCTGCGTTCCCGAGTTCCACCCGATTCGTGCGCCTCGCCGTGGGCGCGGACTTGATCAGAGCATCCCGAGGCACCGCTGCTCGATCGAGCGACCGCCCAAGATGGTTCATCGTCGCAATTCTCCCCGTGACTCGCGCACGCGTACCGCGGATACGCGTCAGTGACGGTGGTTGGAGGCAGAGGTGCGCCCCAACGGTTTGAAGTGACGCCCGTTCAATTGTGCGGTCTCATGCGCTGCGAACGGGGTCGGTGCATCATGCGCGCAGGCAGAAGTTGCGGGACACGCATGAGATGACGGAACACACCGGGACCATGCGCGCCGTGGACGGACGCGACCAGCGCACCGGGCTCGTGATCGTGCGCGCGAGTCGGCTTGAGGCATTGCTTTCGCCGCTGGTCGAATTGCTGGCCGCGACGCGGCCGGACAACGTGCTTGCGCCGCAGACGATCGTCGCTGCGCATCCGGGCATGCAGCAATGGTTGCATGGCGAACTGGCCCGGGCGCCGGGCATGGGTGGCATTGCGGCCAATCTCGACGTGATCCTGCCGAGTGCGTGGATCGACACGCTGGCGATGCAGTTGCTCGGTCAGCGTGCGGTGGCGTTGCCGGATTACCAGCAGCGCCATCTGCGCTGGACGATCCATGAAGTGCTGACGGGTGATCTCGCCGCGATTGGCGTGGCCGATGCGCGCGTGGCGGCGTACCTGCGCGCCGATGCGCGCGCGGCGCATGAGGATGACCGTGCGCGTCGGCGTTTCCAGCTGGCCGATCGCCTGGCGCGGCTGTATTCGCAATATCTGGTGTACCGACCCGACTGGTTGCAGGCGTGGGAGCGCGGCCGTATCGATGCGGCCACGCGCGCCAGCAACGATACGACTGCGCGCGCGACCGAGGCCGGCTTGCTTGCGCCGTTGTGGAAGCATGTGCGCAGCGCGCTCGGCCCGCATCGCGGCGATGTCGTCGCCGAGTTGATCGGTCGCCTCGCAAAACAGGGCGGTGAATGCGCTGACGCCGTGCATGTGTTCGGGCTCAGTCATCTGGCGCCATCGGAGCTTGCCGTGCTGCGTGCGTTCTCGCGCCAGCGTCTGGTGGCGCTGTACGTGCCCGATCCGTGCCGCGAATTCTGGGGCGGTCTCGGGCGCAATCTCGACGACCTGCGCGGCTATCGCGACGACGAATTGCAGCGCATCGAACAGGCCGGCGGCAACGACTACTGGGTCGACCAGGGCCACCCGCTGCTGGCGCGCTGGGGACGCATGGGCCAGCATTTCCTGCTCGCGCTGGCGCAAGCCGATGGCGACGTGCTCGAGGACGTGCGCCACTGGCAGGACGACCTCGACATCGCGCCGCGCACTCGCCTCGAACGCTTGCAGCAAAGCATTCGCACATTGAAGCCGGCCATGCTCGACGTGGATCTGGCAACGCACGCAGACGACGAGATTGCCGACGCCTCGTTGCGCATCCATGCCTGCCACACGCGCCTGCGCGAACTCGAGGTGCTGCGCGACCAATTGTTCGATGCGATCGGCGCCGGCGATGCCGATGGCGCGCGCATCAAGCCATCCGACATTGTCGTCATGGCGCCCGATATCCAGGCCTACGCACCGTTGATCGCAGCCGTGTTCGGTAGCGCCGGCGACTGGCGCGAGCCGTTGCCGTATCACCTCGCCGATGTCGCGCTCGCGCGCAGCCATTCGCTGTTCGGCGCGCTGATGCGCGTGCTTGATCTGCCGCGCACGCGCATCACCGCGCCCGAGGTGATCGATCTGCTGGCCGTGCCGGAAGTCTCGCGACGTCTCGGCCTTGATGCCGCGGCGGTCGATGAACTGTCCGAATGGTTGCGCGAGAGTCGGGTCGCGTGGGCGCTCGATGGCGAATACCGCAAGCGCCTCGGCGTGCCGGGCATCCGCGAGCACACGTTCGCGTGGGCGATGGACCGCATGCTCGCCGGTTACCTGATGGCCGATGCGCCGAGTGCTGATCGCCAGCCGGCCGTGCGCCTCGCCGACGGCACCGAACTGGCGCCGCTGACCGGCATCAATGGTCCCGCCGCTGGCCATCTCGGTGCACTCGACCAGTTGCTGGTCGAGATCCAGTCCTTGTGCGATCTGTCCGAACGCACGTTGCCGGCGAGTCGCTGGGCGATCGAACTCGAAATACGCTTCGAGGCGTTGTTCCTGGTCGATCCGCTCGATCGCGAAGCGCGTGAAGCGGTCGCCTTCGTGCGCCAGTTCATCCGTGCGATCGCCACCGAGCCGCAGGCGGTCAAGGAAGATCCGCTGCTGCATTTCAGCGTGGTGCGCGACCTGCTCGTCGAGCGCCTGTCGTCGGTGCCCGATCGCCAGCGCTTCCTGATGGGCGGCATCGCGTTCTGCGGCATGGTTCCGCAGCGCGCGATCCCGTTCAGGGTCGTCGCCGTGCTCGGCCTCAACGACGGCGACTTTCCGCGTACCGGCAGCGACGGCGGACTGGACCTGATGAGCCGCTACCGTCGCCTCGGTGATCGCGATGTGCGTAGCGATGACCGTTATCTGTTCCTCGAAACGGTGATGTCGGCGCGCGCGCGCTTGCACCTCAGCTATCTCGGCGAGGGCGTGCGCGATGGCAAGCCGCGCAATCCGGCGCCGCCGCTGGCCGAGTTGATGGCGGCACTGGACCAGGCGGCTGGACTCTCCAGCGACGACCACGACAGCGATCGCCCGTGGCTCGTGCGCCATCCGCTGCAGCCGTTCGATGCGCGCTATTTCAACGCGCGCGATACACGCCTGTTTTCCTACGACGCGCGCTATGCCGGCATGCGCGGCGATGGCAGCGCCGCCGCGGTCGCGCCGTTCTTCGATGCCAACCACACGCAGGCACTGGTGATCGCGCCGCCGGTCACGTTGCGCGAGCTGCATGCATACTTTCGCGATCCGGCGCGGCAGGTGCTCGACAAGCGCATGCAGGTCCGCCTTGCTGCGCTCGAAGACGATCGCCTGCCGCAGGACGAGCCGATCGAGCCGCGCTTCAGCGCCTATGACGACATCGCACGCAAGGTGTTCTTCGATCTTCTCGAACACGAGTCGCGTGAGGATTCGTTCTCGCTGGAAGTGGCGCCGGCGTGGGTGCGATTGAGCGGACGCATGCCGCCGGGGAAGGCCGGACGCGCAGCCTGGGACAACGAACACGCGGCGATCGTGTCCTTGCGCGACGCGCTGCATGAGGCCGGCGTGTTTGCCCACACGATTCCAGCGATGGGGCACCGCGAAGTCGATCTCGTCATCGATGGCGAACACGTACTTGGACGCATCGAATGCGTGTTCGCGAACGACGATGCAAGCGAGCTGCGATTGCTGCGCGCGTTTCCGCACAGCGCCGGCACGAGCGATGTGAAGCTCAAGGCAGAAAAGGATCTGACATTCAGGGAGCGCGTGCCGATCTTCCTCGACTGGGCGCTGCTGCGTCTCGCCACGGCACGCACGGAACAACCCCTGCCGGCTGTGCGCGTGACCGCGCTGGTCAAGGACGAAACGCCGTGGTTCGACAGTCTCGATGCGTGGGATGCCAGGTTTCTGGCCGCCAATGCGGATGCCCGCGTGTTGATGCTCGGTGCGCTCGAACAGCGCGTGGCCGGGCTGATCGGATTCTGGCGCGAGGCGCAAAGTCGGCCGCATTGGTATTTTCCGAAGACTTCCTGGAAAGCGTTGCAACTCGCGCAGCAAGTCGGCGCTGCGGACGACGACGGCTCAGCACTGGACCGGCTCGGCGACGTCTGGTCCTCAAGTTCCCATGGCATGGGCGAGCGCGACTACGGACCCGGCTACGCGCGCATGCTGGCTGGCGATATCGAGTTCACGCACGACACGCCGGAGCGTGCCGAACTGCTGCGCTGTGCGATGCAGATTCACCGCTGGATCACGCTCGGCGCAAACGGAGACGCGGCATGAGCAAGACCGCAGCGGCCAGAGCAACGCCTGTGCGCGACTGGCGTACGCTCGACCTCGCCGATCCTGGGCGCAGCCTGATCGAAGCGAGCGCCGGCACCGGCAAGACCTGGACGATCGCGGTGCTGTACCTGCGCCTGATCCTCGAGCGGGAACTGTCGCCGCGCCAGATCATCGTCACCACATTCACCGATGCCGCCGCGCAGGAGTTGCGCGAACGCTTGCGTGGCAAGTTGCTCTGGGCCGAGCGCATTGCCGATGCCGCAGCAACCCAGCCGTTGACGGCGGACATCGACGAAACCTGGCTGCGCGCGCGCTGGATCGACGCTGCCGCGCAGCACACGCGCGATCTGCATCGCCTGCGACTGGCCATTGCTGAACTCGACGTGGCCGCGATCAGCACGCTGCATGGCTTGTGTCGGCGCATCCTCGCCGACCATCCGTTCGCCTGCGGCGCGCCGTTCGTCAGCGGCGAGCTCGTTTCGGGCGACGCGCTGCGCGCTGAGGTGGTCGCCGACATCTGGCGCAGCCTGCAGCAGGGCGACGACAGCGAGGAGTGGGTGCGCGAGGTGCGCCTGTTCGGCGACACGCTGACGCGGGCGAAACTCGATGGCGCGCTACGCAAGATCCTGTCGCCGGGTATCACCATCGAAGCGGCGGTCGCGCCCGATCTCGGCGTGCTGGGTGGGGATTGGCCGCAGAAGCTGCGCGCGCTGGCCGAGCGGCCGGAGCTGTTGGCGGCGAATTCGAAACTGCGACGCGGCTGGCGATCCGTGGCGGACTGGATCGAATCGGGCGAGCCGTGTCCTCCGTCAGCGTTGCTCGACGAACTCGATGCCGTGTGCAAGGACAAGAGTCCACTGCTGGTTGCCGCGCGCGGCGACAAGGAAGCCAACGCAGCGGTCGCGTTCACGCGCGATGTGATCGTGCCGCTGGTGCGCGAGTGTGGCGAAACCTTGCCACGCATCGCGATGCGCGCGCTCGACATGCAGGCAAGGTCACTGATCGCGCAACGCCTCGCACAGCGCAACGAAATCCGTTTCGACGATCTGCTCACGCGCGTGCATGACGCACTGTGCAATGGCGATGACGCGGTAGCCGATGCGCTCGCGCAGACTTGGCCGGTTGCGCTGGTTGACGAGTTCCAGGACACCGACAGCATCCAGTACGGCATCCTCGATCGCATCTATCGCGACACTGCGGGTGAACCGCGCGGGCGCCTCGTCATGATCGGCGACCCGAAGCAGGCGATCTACCGGTTCCGCGGTGGCGACATCCATACCTATGGGGCTGCGGCCAACGCTGCGGCCGAGGAAGATCGCCTCACGCTCGACACCAACCACCGCTCGTCGCAAGCTTACGTCGCGGCAATCAACGAACTGTTCGCATGCGGTGGCAGTGCACTGTCGGCGCGTGAAGCCGAACCGGGCGGGACGGACGAAGACGATGGTCCTGCGATCCACTTTCACGAAGTGCTCGCGAGCGCGCGTCGCGATGACGAGCCCTACACGGTCAATGGCGAGCCCGTTGCGAAGCCGCTGTTCATGCACTTTCGTGACAACTGTCCCGCTGCAGCCGGAGCGCGCCGTGATCTCGCACTCGGCGCCTGCGCGAACCAGATCACCGACATGCTCGCCACGGGCACGCATGCGATCAACGGCGTGTCCCTCCAGCCGTCCGACATCGCCGTGCTGTTGCCGACCACGGCGTCGATCAACCAGTTGCGCGACCTGCTGCGCGCGCGCGGCGTGCCGTGTGTCACCTCCGGGCGCAGCAGCGTGTTCGACACCGATCTCGCGCGCGAACTGCAGGTGATCCTGCATGCGGTCGTGCACAACACGCACCTCGGCGCGACGCGCGCGGCGGTGGCGACACGACTGTGGGGCGCCACGTTCAGCGAGCTGCAGCGCTACGGCGACGATGTCGGCGCGTGGAAGGACATCGTCGAGATCCTGCGCCAAGGGCAGCGCCATTGGCACGAACGCGGAATCCAGGTGGTCGTCGACGCGCTGATCGAGCGCATGGCGCCGCGCTACCTGGCCACGCTCGGCGGCGAGCGTGCGATCACCGACCTGCGCCATCTCGGTGAACTGCTGCAGGCGCAGGATGAGGCGAGTGCCGGTGTCGAAGAGTTGCTGGCATGGTTTGCCGAACAGCGCGAAGCGAATTCTGCGGCTGATGAGGAAGCCGCCGAGGCGTCACAACTGCGCATCGAGTCCGACAGCGCACGCGTGCGCCTGATGACCCTGCACGCGAGCAAGGGACTCGAGTTCCCGATCGTGTTCCTGCCGCTGATGTGGAACCACATCGAGCGCAAGGATGCCGCGCCGTACATCGTGCACGAGGGCGGTCGGCGCGTGGCGCGCTTTGCCGATGACGCGCAGGCGGCCGAACTCGCCGATCTGCAGGACGAGCGATTCCGCGTGCTGTATGTCGCACTGACGCGTGCGATCCATGCCTGCCACGTGTTCGCGCTTCCGACACAGCGCGTGAAAAGCGCAAAGGCGAAATCGCCTGATACCGGCACGGCGCGCACCGCGCTCGATGTCGTGCTCGAGCGCATGCAGCCGCGACCGGATGCACGTGAGTTCGAGAAGAGGGCGGCACATATAGACTGGATTGCAGCGCCGAGCTGGCGGCTCGAAGACGCAGACACGATTCGCTATCGCGCCACCGGCGACGACGCGAGCGCTGCGCGTGTCGCACGCGTGCCGATCGCGATACCGATTGGTCCGATCGAAGCGCGCCACAGTTTCACCACGCTGACGCAGCGGCATACCGCGCGCGCCATTGATCCCGACGCGGCTGCCGGCGACGAGCAGAATGTCGATACGCTCGATATCGCGGCGAGCGCCGAGGAACCATTGCGCACGCCAGATCGAGGGGTCGATGACGATGCGCCCGATCCTGCATTGGAACCGCTTGCGCGTGTGCGCGGTGCCGATTTCGGAAACGCCATCCATGCCATGTTCGAGCATCGCGTGATCGGCACGCCTCTATCGGCACAACACGAACTGATCGCGGCGAAACTCGACGGCGAAGGTGTGCGGCGCAAGGACGTCGAGCAATCGCAGCTCGTCGATGCACTGGCCGAGCGTCTGCAGGGCGCACTCGATGCGCCACTCGGACTGCAGCACGCACCGCAGTTGCGACTCGCTGATCTCGCCGCCAGCGACCTGCGTGCCGAAATGGCCTTTCATTTCCCGTTGCGACGCGCATCGATGCCGGCCTTGCGCGAAGCGTGCGCACGTCACGGTGAGCCCGATCTCGTGCCCGACGATTTGCGCACCTTGAGCGGACTCATGAACGGCAAGATCGACCTGATCTTCCAGCA
>JBBSOU010000151.1:0-7985 GCA_038259445.1 Lysobacterales bacterium
ATAGCCGGTGTGCAGGGCCTGCTCGATGAGCACACCGCGAAAGCCCGAGCAATCGATGAAAAGATCGCCTTCGATGCGCTCGCCGCTGTCGAGCACGATCGCCTCGATGAAGCCGTCTGACCTGCGCAGTTGCGTGTCGAGAACCTTGCCTTCGGTGCGACGCACGCCGCGCGGTTCGGCATGGCGACGCAGATAGCGTGCGTACAGACCGGCATCGAAATGGAATGCGTGGAAAACGTTCGACAACGGCGAGTTCTGCACGTTGGCGCCACGCAGGAACTTTCCAGCTCGAGCGGCAACCGTGTTGAACGTGTAGCTGCCGAGATCGAGCGCAGCTCCTTCACGCTGGCGACGCAGCCAGTAATGGTAGAACGGCACGAGGCCGAGATCGCGACCACCGACCGAGCCGAAGGCGTGGATATAGCGATCTCCCGGGCGCGTCCAGTCGACAAACTCGATACCGAGCTTGAAGGTTCCCTGAGTCTCGCGCAGGAACTCGTCTTCGTCGATGCCAAGCGTGGCGTTGAACAGGCGGATCTGCGGAATGGTCGCCTCGCCGACACCCACGATGCCGATCTCGTCGGATTCGACAAGACGTACTTCAAGCGTATCGCCGAACAGCGTGACCAAGGTCGCCGCGGTCATCCAGCCGGCGGTGCCGCCGCCGACGATGACCACCTTGCGTATCGGCTCGGCTGGCATTTGCATCAGTCCTCGATCGGGTTGCGTTCGACGACGAAAACCGCCGCGGTTCGCGCAGGCACATGGAATCGGCCGGCGCCGACATCGACTCGCGCGTGCTCGCGCACGCGCGCATCGGCTGACCGAGTATCGCGCTGCAGTGGATGCAGTTGCCACGACTTTGCGCGCGCGGTGTCGATCGTCAGATCGTGCGCGATGAGATCGACGTTGATGAAGTAGGCAATCTCGTCGAAGTTCGCCTCCGCGAGTCCGCGGCCGTCCAGCGTGACCGCGAGCACGGTCGCTTGCTGGGCCGATCCGGTGTTGTGGAAGCGCAACCGCTGGCGAACGTCGACTTGCGTGCGCAGACGGAACAGTTGCGAGCTGGCGCGGATGCGTACCAGATCGCGAAACGCATCGCGCGTCCATGCGATCTGTTCCGGCGCTGGCTTGATCGCAGCGTTGGCGAGCAACGGGCGCAACCACGGCCAGCTCTGCGCGTTGTCCTCGGCAGGCGGCAAGCCGCTACCGAAATGATTGTACTGGTAGGTCCAGTCGAGGCGATTGAACCAGTCGCCCGAGTTGTAACTGTTGCGATCGAGCGACTTGCTGCGCAGGATGTCAACGCCAGCATGAAAATACGCGATGCCCTGACTGAACGCGGTGGTCGCCAGGGCGAGGATCTGTACGCGCGCACGGTCCTCGGGCGATGTCGTCGGTGGCAACTTGAGCACGTTGATGTCGAACAACGTCGGGTTGTCATGGTTCTCGACATAGTTGACCACGTCGCCCGGTGCGCTCGCGTAGCCGGCAGGATCGCCTTCGTAGTCGATGCGGTGCAGCGGCAATACACGGTCGTCGGCGGTCAGCAGTTCGACGTCGCGCAGCGAGCCGGCGAGGCCCACGCGCACGAGATCGGCACTGCGCAGCAAGTCCTCGCGTGTGGCCATCCCCGCGGCCAGCGGGTTGGCGTTGTAGGACAGTCCATTGACATGGCCTTGCCGCGTCAGCAGTGCCGCGCCGCTGTCGCAGCAACCACCACCACGCACCGCGTCGCGCGCGCGATCGCTGAACGTGGCGATGCCGGTGTCGTTCAGTTCGCCCTGCGTGGCCTGCACGAAACGCGCGCCGTCCTTGACCTCGCCGAAGTTCCAGCCTTCGCCGATCAGCTCGACATGACGACCGGCAGCTCGGTTGACGGCGGCCTGCAGCTCGAGCATGACCGCGCGCGGCTGATGCCCCATCAGATCGAAGCGGAACGAGTCGACATGATGGTCACGCGCCCACACGATCACCGAATCGATCATGAGCTTGGCCATCATGCGATGTTCGGTCGCGGTGTTGTCGCAACACGTTGAGCGCTCGACGCGACCTTCGGCATCGAGACGATGGTAGTAGCCCGGCACGATGCGATCGAGCACCGAGGTACGTTGCTGGCCTGATGCCGACGTGTGGTTGTAGACGACATCCATGCCGACGCGCAGGCCGATGTCGTGGATTGCCTGCACCATTCGCCGGAACTCGCGCACGCGCACGGCCGGGTCATTTGCGTTACTCGCGTAGCTGCCTTCCGGCGCCGTGTAGTGCCATGGGTCGTAACCCCAGTTGAAGCAATCGCGCTCGCGCACGGGCGCGATCATCGCCTGCTGATCTTCGCTGTCGGCGGCGCCGGATGGCGTTGGCGTCACGCAACCGGTTTCGGGAATCGAGGCAATGTCGAACACCGGCAACAGATGCAGGTCGGTGATGCCGGCTTCGGCAAGCGCGCGCAAGTGACGCATGCCGTTGCTGGCGGTTTCGGTGAAAGCGAGATACTTGCCGCGGCTGAGCGGCGACACGGTCGCGTCGCTGATCGAAAAATCGCGCACGTGCAGTTCGTAGATCATCAGGTCGGTGGCCGCCTCGAGACGCCGCGGCGCACGATCGTCGTCCCAACCGGGCGGTTTCATCGACGGTGCGTCGAGTGATGCAATGGCGCTGCGCTGCGAATCAGCATCAAGGCTGATCGAATACGGATCGGTCACCCGATTGCGCACAATGCCGAAACCGGGCACGAACACATCAACCAGATAGGCGTAGGTCGATGCCGAGCGATCACCGGTCAGCGACGTGGACCAGATCCCGCTGCGCTGGTCACGTCGCAGGCGCTGCACCTGCCCGCGGGCGCCAGCGCTGAACACGCACACGGACACCGCGCGCGCGGTCGGCGCCCACAGGGCGAGCTGCGTTCGCGATGGCGATACCGTCACGCCGAGCGCGTGCGTCTGTGCTGCATCAGCGTAGCGGGCGTCAAGCGCCGCGGCGGCTTGCAAGGCGACGATGTCGACAACCTCGCCGTCGGCGTTTTCGTGGGTGAGAAGCAGTTGCCCGCGCAGCAGGCGATCGAGATGCCGGCGCTCGCTCGTGCGCAGTGCCAGGGTGACGCCATCGCCAGCATGCGCGAAACGTGCGCTCGCGGCAGTCGGCCGCGGTGAGGTGACGATGTCCAGCGCAAACCTCTCGTCGGCATCGCGCAATCGGCCGGCATCCATGCGCAATCGCGCATCGGCCGAGGCATGCAGCCAGTAGCGACCGCTGGCCGTTTTTCCTGGCCAGCGCAAGTGCGTGGCGTCGAGCCAGATCGCGCGTGCTGGCGGCGGCGGCGAAAGCGCGTCAACGCTCAGCACACGCTGATCGTCTGCATCGATGCATGCATCGAACGTCGGCGCTTTCGCGCTTGCCGCATGCGCCGTAGCGGTCAAGCAGACCAGCAGCGCGAGCAGCACCTGCAGCGAGGCAGGCATCGAATGTCGCCCGATGGCGCGCCGGCTCAACGCGCTGTACCGGACGCGAGCGGGCGCGCGCCGTGCAGCCGGTCGACCACGAGCATGAGCAGCAATGTTGCTGCGAGCGTGATCGCCATGAGGTGGATGTAGTGCAGCGGCGACCAGACGAACGTGAACATCGCGTACAACGCAGCGCCGAAGGCAATGCCGATCTTGACCGCACGGGCGTGGATGCCACGGAACAGCACCGCGGCAATGAACGCCGCCAGCACCGGCATCGAGTAGAGACCATTGAGGCGTTGCAAGGTGTCGATGATGCTTTGCGCATGTTGATACAGCGGCACCAGCGCCAGCGCCGCGACGGTGAAGGCAAACGTCACGCGCTGGCCGACGCGCCTGACATCGGCATCGGCATTCAACAGTGGCAGATGGAAGTCGCAGGTGTACAACGCAGCGGCCGAGTTCAGGCACGAGTTGAAACTCGACAGCACCGCGCCGACGATCATCGCGGCGAAAGCCCCGGCGAGCCACGCTGGCAGCACATCGCCGACCAGCTGGCCGTAGGCGACGTCGCCGACGTCTCCATACAGCTTGTACGCGATGACGCCCGGAAAAATCACCACAAGTGGCGTCAGCAGCTTGAACGCGGCCGCGGCATAGATGCCCTTCTGCGCCTCGCGCATCGACGTGGCGGCGAGCGCACGCTGGGCAATCACCATGTTGGTGCCCCAGTAGAAAACATGGATGAACAGCATGCCGGTCAGCAGCGTGGTCCAGGGGATGTCCGACTCCGGTGCGCCGACAAGGGTCCAGCGCTCGGCGGGGATGCCGGACAGGTCCCAGTCGATCGCGATCATCGCGAATACGGTGACGGTCAAGCCCATCACCAGCAAGCCGATGCCGTTGTAGGTATCCGAGATCGCGATGGCGCGCAGGCCGCCGAATGCCGCATACAGCAGTCCGCCGAGGGCGAACGCGGCGGCAATCACGAGGATCGGCACATCGAGCCGAAAGGTCGACTTCATGAAGATCGAGCCGGTGTAGAGCACAACCGGCAGCAGGATGAACAGATAGCCGAGCAGGAACAATAGCGAGACCAGTCGCCGGATACCCGGATCACCAAGCCGGTGTTCGAGCAGTTCGGTAGTGGTCGTGCATCGGTACTTGTAGTACATCGGCACCAGCACGTGGGCGAGTACCAGCAGGCCGGCAGCGGCACCGAACTCCCACCACACGACCAGCATCATCTGGGCGCCGTTCATGCCGACGATCTGCTCGGCGCTGATATTGGTCAGCAGCAGTGATCCGGCGATGAACGGCCAGCTCAAGCCGCCACCGGCGAGGAAGTATTCGCGCGATGAATCGTTGCTGCGCGGCGCGTTGCGGCAACGCCACCAGGTCAGTAGCGCCACCAGCAACGTGAGCACGATGAATACGCCGACCTGGACTGCACTGACATTCACCGGTTCCGCTCCCAGCGACAGCGATTGCGATTCGTCGCGTCGAGACGCTAACGGCATTTGCCCGGCGAGGCGATGCCCGCGGCGATGAATACGTATGCAGGATGTTCCTCGTCACACCGCGCCGCGCGCTAAGCTTCCGCACTGTGAAAATCCCTGGCCCGCTTCCCGCCGCTGGCGCGCATCACACGCTCGGAACCGCAACATGAGCAAACACCCGTGGTGGCTCGGTGCCGTCATCTACCAGATTTATCCGCGCAGTTTCCAGGATTCCAACAACGACGGCGTCGGTGATCTCCCCGGTATCATCGCGCGGCTCGACCATGTCGCCGACCTCGGTGTCGATGCCATATGGATTTCACCCTTCTTCAAGTCGCCCATGGCCGACTTTGGCTACGACATCGCCGACTATCGCGACGTCGATCCGATGTTCGGCACCCTCGACGACCTCGATCGACTGATCGCACGCGCGCACGCGCTCGGCCTGAAAGTGGTCATCGATCAGGTACTCAGCCATACCTCCATCGAGCACGCATGGTTCAAGCAGAGTCGCGAGAGCCGTGACAATCCAAAATCGGATTGGTACGTATGGGCCGATGCGCGCGCAGATGGCACGCCGCCGAACAACTGGTTGTCGATCTTCGGTGGCGTGGCGTGGCAGTGGGAGCCGCGCAGGCGCCAGTACTTCCTGCACAACTTTCTGGCTTCGCAGCCGGATCTCAACTTCCATAACCCGGCCGTGCGCGAGGCCACGCTGGAGAACGTGCGCTTCTGGCTCGACCGCGGTGTCGACGGCTTCCGTCTCGACGCGATCAACTTCTGCTTCCACGATCGCCAGCTGCGCGACAACCCGCCGAAGCCGGAGTGCAAACGCGTCGGGCGAGGCTTCAGCCCGGACAATCCGTACGCGTTCCAGTACCACCTTTACAACAATACGCAACCGGAGAATCTTGCATTCCTCGGCGAGCTGCGTGCCTTGATGGATTGCTATCCGGATATCGGTGCGCTCGGCGAAATCGCTTCGGAAGATTCGCTGGCGACGATGGCCGACTACACCGGCCCGGAGCGCCTGCACATGGGCTACAGCTTCGAATTGCTCACCGACGAATTCTCCGCCCGCCATGTGCGCGAAACCGTTGCCGCGCTCGAATCGCGCATGACCGAAGGCTGGCCATGCTGGGCGATCTCCAATCACGACGTACAGCGCGTCGCCAGCCGCTGGGGCAGCGCCGGCGCACCCGAGCACATGGCCAGTACCTTGACCGCGATGGCCTGCTCGCTGCGCGGATCGGTTTGCGTCTACCAGGGCGAGGAACTCGGCCTGCCCGAGGCCGACATACCGTTCGATCTTCTGCAGGACCCCTACGGCATCGCGTTCTGGCCAAATTTCAAGGGTCGCGATGGGTGCCGTACGCCGATGCCGTGGAACGACGGTGCACACGGCGGCTTCACCGAAGCACGACCATGGCTACCGGTACCCGAGAGTCATCGCCAGCTCAACGTCGACGCTCAACGCCGGAATCCCGGCTCGTCGTTGCAGCGCGTGCGCACGTTCCTGCACTGGCGACGCCTGCAACCCGCATTCGTGCGCGGCGAGGTGCACATGCTCGAGGCCCCCGAGCCGGTCATCGCTTTCGAGCGAACACTCGATGGCGTGACCGTGCTCTGTTGCTTCAACGCCGGCGTCGATACGCGCGCGTTCGAACTGCCGTCTGCGGCGACGCTCACAATGCTGCACGGCCATGGCCTGGTCGAAGGCACATTGCAGGGTGAACGCGTCGAGCTGCCAGCGTATACGGTGCTGTTCGCCGAGCGGCGCTGAGGCCGGCGGCGCGCTGCGCGTCGGCGGGATACGGAATCGGGTGCGCCGCGTTGTCCTTGCCCGATATCCCTGGGGATGTCGAAACCGCCTCCGCTCGTTCGTCGTCTCAACGAACGCGCAATCGTGCGCGTCGACCGAGGAGACCGACCATGCGATTCATGGTGATCGTCAAAGCCAGCGCAGACAGCGAAGCCGGCGTCATGCCGAGCGAGCAGGCGTTTGCCGAGATGGGAAGTTTCAATGATGAACTGATCAAGGCCGGCATCCTGCTGGCTGGCGAAGGGCTGCACCCGAGCTCGAAAGGCGTGCGCATCCGTTTCTCGGGCAGTTCGCGCAGCATCATCGAGGGTCCGTTTGCTGCGACCAGCGAGCTCGTCGCCGGCTACTGGCTGGTCCAGGTCAAGTCGCGCGAAGAAGCGATCGAGTGGTTCAGGCGCTGCCCGAACCCGATGCCGGGCGATTCCGAGATCGAGATTCGCCAGGTCTATGAGATGGACGATTTCGGCGAGGAGTTCACGCCCGAACAGCGCGCGCAGGAAGAACGGCAGCGCGCGCAGCTTGAACCGAAAACCTGATCCCGGGAAACCGCAAGACCAACCAACGTGAGACGGAGGCAACCATGCAACTGAACACCTACCTGAGCTTCGACGGCAATTGCCGCGCCGCGTTCAACTTTTACGCCGAGCTGCTCGGCGGTACCGTCGAGGGCATCATGACGTTCGGCGAGGCGCCGATGGAAATGGAGATTCCACCCGAGTCACGCGACCACGTCATGCATGGCAGCGTGCTGATCCACGGTCATCGGTTGATGGGCACCGATGGCGGCTGCGGCATGCCGCATGTGCCGGTCAAGGGCGCACATGTGGTGGTCAGCCTCGATTCGCCGGAGGACGCGGAACGCGTATTCGCTGCGTTGTCGACGGGCGGCAACATTGAAATGCCGCTGCAGCAGACGTTCTGGGCGCGCCGCTACGGCATCACCGTGGATCGCTTCGGCGTGCCGTGGATGGTCAACTGCGAGTGAGCGCGCATGCTGCTGCGCGACTTGAAGCCGGTCGTTGATGGTGGTGTCATCGGGCATTGTGAATGCGACCGAATTGCAGCGTACGATCGACGCCGTCTGGCGCATCGAATCGGGGAGATTGATCGGTGCCCTCTCGCGCGTCCTCGGCGATGTCGGCCAGGCTGAGGAATGTGCGCAGGATGCGCTGGTCAGTGCGCTCGAGCACTGGCCACGCAGCGGCATTCCCGACAATC
>JBBSOU010000152.1:0-7960 GCA_038259445.1 Lysobacterales bacterium
GAGCATCGCGTGCATCGCGCCGATGCCGCAACCGATGTCGAGACACGTCGCGTTCTCCACCTCCGGTGCCGACTGCTCCCGGAGTATGTCGAGCATGTTCTCTACCTTGCCGCGAGCGAACATGTCCATGTCGACACCGGCGAAACCGATCGACTGATTGACGTCCTGGCGGTACTGGTCGGGATAGGCTTCCCTGGCCCAGCGGTTTTCATCGGACATTGTCACCATCTCTTCGCGCGTTTAGCGAAGTGTAACGCCATGCGCCACGCTTGCCCTGATGGCGGTGGTCGATACAATCCACGTTTCGGCAATTCGGCAGGAGCCATCGAGTGAATGAGCGGCAGCCGGAATCGCCGGATTCGAGCACGACTGCACGGGAGTGGCCATACGCGACGGCGTTTCTCTGGCTCGTTGCCGCCGTGGCCATCACTGCGGGGTTTGCCGGCCAGCTTTACTCGACGAGCGCGGACCTCGGCCATCATGGCGTACTTGTTTCGCGACTGATGGAAACCTGGTCGCTTCCGGATACCGACGCGAACCTGCAGTACATGACGTCGTACCCACGTGGCGCGCACCTGCTCGGCTCCATTGCCGGTTGGTTCACAGGCTCCGCAATCATCGGAATGCAAATCGTGGCCATTCTCGCCATCTTCGGCGTGTGGTCGGCGATCGGTTGGGGTCTTGCGAAGCTTCCGTCGCATCAGGCGACGCTGTCTGCCGTGCTGATTGGAGTCGCTCTGCTCCTGAATGCGTTGGTCGGACTCGAAGTCTTCGGCCATGAGCTGATTTCCAACTACTTTTTCGCGCACATGGTCTCGCAGTCGCTGGCAATCATTGGGCTGATCATTGCTCTGCGCACCGAATCGGCCCGCGCACGCACACCGATTCCCTACCTGATCCTTGGCGTGGCCGCGCCACTGCTGGCCAGCGTGCACCTTCTGCCAGCCATCGAATTGCTTGGAACATTGGCCATTCTCGTCGTGGCCAACTCGGTTTCTTCACCGTCCCGGCCGGCAACGCGCGAACTGGCAATCGGATTTCCGATCCTCCTCGCAAGTTCGGCACTGACCATTGCGAATCCCGCCTTTTCGGCGATGTACCAGGTCAGCGGCCATGAAGGTGCGACATTGCTCAAGTTCATCACTGGCATACCATCGCTGATGACGGTTGCTACGCTGACTGCCCTCTCTTCATTGGCGTTGCTGTTTCTGTGGTGGCGCGAGCGGGCAGATCCGGACTGTTATGCGGGCTTGCTCCCCAAGTACTTTGGAGCGCTCGGCCTGTCGATCGCCGGCCTGTGCACCGTGCAACTAGTGATGCACGGCGTACTCGGCATCGGATCGAAGTATGCATGCTTCAAATATGCGATCGGACTGCAATCGTTGCTGATCGTCAACCTTGCGCTGCTGGCTGGACGGTTGCTGGCAAATTTCCGCATGCCCCGCGCGCAGGTTCCGAAGATGCTCGTCCCAGCAGGACTGGCAACCACCGCCACGCTGGCTCTGTTCCTCGGTCACACGCCGATTTCGGCCGCCGCACTCGTAGCGGCGGAAAAGGATGCGAGGACCTATTTCAGATCGAACGCGAGCCAGCATTCAGGCGCGGAGGACATTGCCGTGAATATTGATGGTGCACCGCAGGTTGCCGGATACATTGTCTCGAGGATCTCGCTGCACAACAGTGACGAATGGATGCTCTACGAGATTCTGCACGGTCGCATGCCACAGGATGCCGAGCGGATCGGTCATGTATTGACAAGCCCCGGCGCTGCGCCGTGGGACGTCGAGAAGTGCCGCAAGGAAGTCGCTGGAACCCTGGTCGTCGTGGATGGCGCGTGCGTGCTCGCCAGTATGTCGAGCGTGCCTTGCACAGGCACGATACCGTTTTCGTCGAGCGGCGCATTGGATCGGGCCATGACCGGTTTCTCCGCCGCCGAGTCGAATGGTCGATGGAGTATTTCCGACACCGCCCGTTTGCGATGCAAGGTCGAGGGCAAGCAACCGACCGTGGCCTACCTCAGCACGATTGGTCTGGTGACCGAGAACCACCCACAGCGCATGTCCGTGTCGGTGAACGGCAGTGCTCCGGTCGCAACGGATTTCTCCGCGCAATCGCCGTCGCACATTGTCACCATTCCGTCGCCGCGTCAGGTGGCATCGGAACTCGTCTTTTCGTTCACCTTTCCGGATGCGATCAGCCCCGAGGCGCTCGGCATGAGCAGTGATGAACGGCAACTAGCTGTCAAGGTGCACAGCCTCGGATTCGACTAGCAAACCGACGAAGTGAACGACGTCACTACATCGAAGCGCACCTCAACCCCTGAATGGGCAACAGCGCGGCTACGGTTCAAGAGACTCGAAACCGAGCACTCTGGACGGCGAATCGGCAACAGGACGTGGCGGACATACGGTCTCGGTACAGGGCCGCAGCGAAGGATCACGCAGCTGGAATGTCTGCCCGAGTTCTCGAAGTGCAGGTGGCGGCGGTTCCGGGCTATGCAGGTGCAATACGGTTACGCCTGGCAGCGCATTGACATGGACACGGGCATAGCCCGGCTGCGCGGCAGTGATCGCGACCGTCGCCAGCAAACGACCGTCCGCATCGGAAACGCCCACCTCGCGGGTATCGTTGCCGACAAGCCAGAACTCGACCTGCAACTCCAGCGTGCTCGCAAGCGAATTGCGAATCTCCAGTTGCGAGTCTGCACCCGCCCAGTTCCATCGGGCAGTGCCATCCCCTTGCCAACCCTGGAAGCCGGCTCCGGCCCCCAGCGAAACCACGGATTGCTGCGCTGTCGTGTGGCGCGCAAAATCCACATGCAGTGTGGAGACATCGACGCCGGCAGCAACATCCAGCGTTACCGACGGCATGCCGGAGGCATCCGGACGGGCCTGACCGGACACCTTGAACGCACCCGTCACCAGTTGCGCACCCGGACGGCCGTTGATTTCCACACCGCCAACGCACTCTGCGTGCGGACACTCGATGATGCCGCTCACGTTCATGCGAGAATTGCGCGTATTGGGATATATCCACACTTTATCTGCCACCTTGCGCTCATCAATGAGCTCAATTGGCGCAAGTAGCGCGTACTGGCTGGACGTCTCCGGCTCGTCGTAAAGATAGGCGAAATACCGGTTTCCCGGCTCCACGCTCGCCATCGACCGGTCCGCCGTGAAACCAACATTCTTGCCGGTAACCGCTTTTGCCCGCACACCCCAGTACCGCGCATCTTCATCGACGATCGTTGTTACCGCATCATCGATGAACAAGATGGTCGCCTTGTCGGGGAGTGCGAGAAACGCTTCCGATCGAATCAATTGATCCATCGTTTGCCAGCGGCGCGCGAATTCGTACTGCTGTCGGTTGACACCCGCATTCGCGGCATCGGTGAGCAATGATCCGAGTGCGGCGAACACGGCGAACACGCCCGCCAGAATTCTTGAAGGCCAGCGATTCAATGCGACGAGCACGCCAAGTGCCCCGAGCGCGACCCATGCGAAGTAGGAAAAATGGCTATAGAGATAACCGCCGACACCCAATCTCATCCATTCCTGATACTTGGACGTCATCGCGATCAGCATGTTGGGCATCAGCACCAGTGACGACAAAGCAAGTGCAAGCACGAGAACGCTGCGCCAACGTGACAGCAGCGCTGCCCGTGACGCAACGAGCGATAGATGCCAGCTTGCCGCCAGAACGGCCAGCGCCTTGACCAATGCGAGCGTGTCAATTTCTCTCAGGTATCCACCCGGCGGGGGCGGATGTGCGCCGTGAAACACGGTTGCCAGTGGCATGCCGCCGATGCTGTAGTTGAGCATCGTTTTCACGATGATCCACGGCGATTCCAGCGACAACGAGGAGCCGGTGTAGGCCGACGGGTTGGCCATTCGCCACGCGAGCCATAGTCCCATCCAGATCGCGAGTGCGGCGAGATAGGGTGCGAGGTAGCGCCAGCCATGCTGCCCCCGTCGCCACGCCAGCCACGCGACCAGGGCGTAAATCGCAGTATGCGGGACGAACCCTTCCTGCAGCCCAACCAGCCAGATCACAGTTCCCGCGATTGCCGGCGCGAACGCCTGCCGATCGATGGCGATGATCAAACCAAGCAAGCCGAGCAGCCATGTCAGCCACGAGAACTCCCAGGCAAACGGATACGCAACGAACAGGTTGTGCTCGTTGCTGTTGAGTGCGAACGCGAAGAAGAACAGGACGAAAAACGCGGCAACACCGCGTGCACGAGTGATTCGCTGCAAGATGTTGCCGGACAGCCATGCGCACAACAGAATCGTGCCAAGGCGCAGTACCTCCCGGTACAACGCGCTGTCGAGAAGATAGGGGAAAAAGTACGTGTAGCTGGAGGGCTTCAGCAGTCGCCCGTGCTCGGCGGCCAGTTGGTACGCAGGCCCGGTCCACGTGCCGTTCCAGACCCATGCGGCGTACCAGCGATCATCGAGCGTGGCGAAGCGGATGCCGGCGATTGAACCCAGAAACGCGATGGCGACAATCGCTACCAGCCAGCGCGCGTGTGTAGAACGACGCGGCGACTCGGCGATCGTGCCTTTCAATGGAATGGGCCACTTCATAGCCGCGGAGCTCGCCAGAGGCGCGTGCTCGCGTCAACCTCGAACTCACGCCAGCGCATCGTTCAGTTCATCGCGAAGATCGCCCACATCCTCTACGCCAACCGAAAGGCGAACCAGCCCATCGCTGATGCCAAGCCGTTTGCGATTCGCCGGCGGCACCGACGCGTGGGTCATGATGGCCGGGTGCTCGATCAGGCTTTCGACGCCGCCGAGCGATTCCGCCAGCGCAAACAACTTGCAGCGTTCGAGCATGCGGCGCGCCTTGCGCAGGCCGCCCTTCACATCGACCGAAATGATGCCGCCGAATCCGTCCATTTGGCGCTTGGCGAGTGCATGCTGCGGATGCGACTTCAATCCGGGATAGATCACGCGGTCGATGGCGGGATGTTTGTCGAGCCAGCGCGCAATTTGCATCGCGCTCGCGCAGTGCTCGCGCATGCGCAAATGCAGGGTCTTCAATCCGCGCATCGCGAGGAACGAATCGAACGGGCCAGCGATTGCGCCCACCGAGTTGTGCAGGAACGCCATCTGCTCGGCGAGCACAGTGCTGTCGCCGGCAACCACGATACCGCCGACCATGTCCGAGTGGCCATTGAGGTACTTGGTTGCCGAATGCAGCACCAGATGAGCACCGTATTCGAGTGGACGCTGCAGCATCGGCGAACAGAACGTGTTGTCGACGACGAGGATCAGGCCGTGCTTGCGAGCAAACGCGCCGATACGGGCGAGATCAACCAGCTTGAGCATCGGATTGGTCGGCGTTTCGGCCCAGATCATGCGCGTGTTCGGCTTCAACGAAGCCTTCAGTGCCTGCATGTCGTTGAGATCGATGAAACTGAAATCGAGCCCGGCCGAACGACGGCGCACGCGTTCAAACAGGCGATACGTTCCGCCGTACAGATCATCCATCGCAATCACGTGGCTGCCCGAATCGAGCAGGTCAAGCACCGTGCTCGCCGCGGCGAGTCCGCTCGCGAATGCGTAACCGCGCGAGCCACCCTCAAGATCCGCTACGCAACGCTCGTAGGCCATGCGTGTCGGATTCTGCGAGCGTGAATACTCGTAACCCTGATGCACGCCGGGGCTCTGTTGCACATACGTGGATGTCGCGTAGATCGGCACCATGATCGCGCCGGTCGACGGATCGGGCGACTGTCCGGCGTGAATAGCGCGTGTGCCGAGACCGGCGATCTTCTTCTTCATTTCGTTTCCCGCTGAGAGAGAGGTTCGACTAGTTGCGCGTGTCGACCATCAGGTCCACATGCAGCGTGCCTTCCAGATTCATGCGCGAATTTGCGGCGCGCCACTCCTGCATCACGTCACCTGTCGTTCTGCAGTCCACGCGCGTACCGTCAAGATGCAGTACCACGATCGGGCGGCTGGCGAACTCGAAAAGTGCCTCGATATAGGCCTCGGGCGCCGTTCGCGAGTGGTTGCGGATCGCCACCGGACTGAACTCGGAAAAGATCAATGGGCGATGCCGTTCGATCAACGCACGGATGCCCGGCCACGCCACCGGCTCGTGCCCTTCGATGTCGATCTTGACAACGTCGAGACGCGACAGATACGCGAGGACTCGGTCGAGTCGCTGGGTCGCGACATAGTCGCTCGCGTCGGCTGCATTGACATGCGTATCGACGATACCGTTCGACGAATCGGAATGCCGCAAGATGGCGATGACCGATGAACGGTCGGATGCCGCAAATGGCAGGATCGAGACGTTGTCGAACCCATTGCGGCTCACGCCGGCACACAGCGAATGCACGTTGCGCGTGACCGGCTCGACCGAAATCACGCTGCCGGATGCGCCAACGCGTCGCGCCGCCGGAAGCGAGTACGTACCGATGTTGGCACCGATGTCGAGAACTACATCACCGGGCTCAAGCGATTCCAGAAACAGCGGAAGCACATGGCCTTCATATTTTCCGGTAGCTGCGACATGGTCTCCAATCAGGCGATCACCGATCCACGGAAAAATCTTCACGCCATGCAACTCGGCTTCCTGAAGCTGTGTGCAACTTCCCCTGCGAGCCGCAAACTCGTTCGAGCGCATGAGCCCATCAGCCAGGTCGACCGGCGCAATGTCGTTTTCGCGCACATAGCTGGAGTGGTGTTCGAAGCCGGCCCGATCCGGCTCGCGCCCGAGGAGAAGCCGGTACGCATAGCGCACGTCTTCGGATGTCGCCCTGAGGCTTGTCATCGTTACCGTCACCTGTGATGTCAGTCGGTTGCCATGCGTTCCGGCGGATAGCTCCGGTACAACCATGCGGGCAGCTTTTCGTTGGCGAGCCGCGCGTTACGCCAGCGCGTAAACAGATACTGGCCGAGATCATGTTCGCGATGGCGAATCTGACCGATAGCCGTGTTCAATGCTGCGGCACTCACCGATTCGAGCCGCAGATCGGCGTGGACGTTGCCGGTGAAACTTGCCTCGGCCTCGAATCCGCAGTGCGTCATCAGCAGGTGCAACTCGTGCCTCGTGTACTCACGGTTGTGCCGTCCATACGGTCCGTAGGCGGAAAAAGGATCGTACATGTTGCGTCCCTCTAGAAAGGTGGCAACATTCTCGAGGCGCGCCGCGTTGGGTGTCGTCAGGATAATGACTCCGTCGGGCTTGAGCACGCGCTTGAGTTCAAGCACGGCGCGCAACGGATCATGCGTCATGTGTTCGAGGACTTCGCAGAACAGCATGTAATCGAACGTGTCGTCGGCGAACGGCAGCGACGCGTCTTCGATGTTGATGTTCTGGTATTCGAACTCGATGCTTTCCTCGACCCCGTCGAAACCCGGAAATGTCACTGCCTGCCGACCGTGCACATGGCCGGCACCGAAGAAATTGACCAGCGTCAGTTCGATCTTTGGACGAAAGCGGCGGAACAGGAGCGTCGTGAAGTAGGGATTTGCGCCGATTTCCAGCAGCGTGCCCGAGGCATCCTCCGGCATCAGCCCAAGGGTGTAGAGAAAGCGCTCGCAGTCCGCCGACGCATACCCTTGCAGCTCGCCACGCGCACTGCGATCGACCGAGATTGCCGCGAGCGCGTCATGAATCTGCTGTTTCGTATAGCCGGTCGGCAGCGGCAGCGGCGGCTGGAACTTGCGCGGATCGATCAACGGCTCGTCGATAAGCATCTTCGCGCGGCGTCGCAATGCCGCGCGTACGCGATCCACAACGAACGACAAGCTCACTGCACGCGCCTGCGCAAATAATTCAACAAATCAATCCGCGTGATCAGCCCGAGGAATTTCTCGCCGTCCATGACAATGGCAACATGTCCGGCGTCGAACACGGGCAGAAGGCTTTCGATCGGGGAGGTCACTTCGAGTTTTTCGAGGCGGCTGATCATCGCGGTGGCGACCGGTTCGCGGAATTTCGC
>JBBSOU010000153.1:0-7815 GCA_038259445.1 Lysobacterales bacterium
GACGAGTTCCGCCGCGTGCTCGCCGCCGAAGGGCTCGTGCTGTTCAGCACGTTCGGGCCGCAGACGCTGCATGAACTGCGCGCCGCGTTCGAGCGTGTCGATGCGCTTCCGCATGTCAGTCGCTTCCTCGACATCGGCCAGATCGGCGATGCGATGCTCGCCGCCGGCTTTCGTGATCCGGTGCTCGAGCGCGAGGTGTTCACGCTGACCTATGCCGATGCAATGACGCTGATGCGCGAACTGCGTGCGATCGGCGCAACCAATGCCGACCCGGAACGTGCGCGCGGCCTGACCGGCCGGCACCGCATCGCCGCCGTGATCGACGCCTACGAAGGGTTTCGCGTCGACGCAGTCCTGCCGGCGACGTATGAGGTCATCTACGCGCTCGCGTGGGCGCCGGCAGCCGGGCAGCCGCGGCGTTCGGGTGCCGGCGCAATCGCGAGTTTTCCGATCGATCGCCTGCGCGGCTCGCGGCGCAGCGCGACGTGATCGGTCGCAATGATCAGCGCGCGGAGTCTGCGGCGGGCACTCCGTTGCGCATGCGCAGGTGGATGATCCCGGTGCGCGCGACCGGTGCGCCGTAGGCAAGCGGCGTTGCGGCCGCGGGCGGCGTGTCGCGCACTACCGTGACGACGTATCCGCCAATGCCTCACGATGCGCACAGTGCGGTCGTGCGGAAGGTCGGGAATGTCATCGTTTCAGCCAATATGCAGCGGCGAGATCCATTCGGCACCTTCGTCGTTGACGATGCCGCGCGCCAGCTCGAGACCGAGCAGCGAAATGCGCAGCGGCGCGTTCGCGCCGAGCGTGCGAGCCAGTTGTCGGCATTGCAGGTGGAACGAGAGCAGGCGCGCCTGCCGCCACTGGCCGAAGTGTGCCAGTGCGCGACCGAGCAGGGTCGCATGCGTCGGTGGCGCATGCGCCACCATTTGTGCCGGCGCGAGTCGCAGCGCGAGGGCCATCTGGTCCCAGGCGAGATAGTCGGAATCGGGTAGCAGGAACATCTTCGCCAGCGCCGCGCCGTCGGCACCGATGAAGCACAGCCATTCGCGCGGTCCCTGCGACGTGACCACGCTGTGCACACTCGCCATCGTGCAGCGCGACAGCAGCGCGCACGCCGGATGATCAAGCGCCGGACCGTCGGGCCGGGCATCCGCGCGGGAGCGCGCACCGGTTGCGCACTTGCCGCGCTCGATCCACAGCACCGAACCCACACGCGGCAGCCAATTGGCGAGCACGTCGTGCGCGATCGGCGAGGCTCGCTGCGCCACGGCGGTGGTTGCTGGTGCCGCAAAGACAATCGTCGATGCCGGCACTGATGGCGGCTCGATGTTGTCGTCCAGCGCATTCGATGAAAGGCTGTCGCTCATCGTGGTCTCCGCGGGTTACCGTTGTCGATCAGATAGTCGTGTGCGGGCGGACGCTGGCGCCACCGACATCTCGCGCCGAGCGTGGGCGACCAGCGCGACGTCCGTTGTCCGGTTGATACGACACACGGATTGTCATCGGCGACGATCGCATCGTTCTCGGAATCGAGGGCCGCGTCGCGCGCTTCGGCAAAGGCCGGCGCGGAGCCCAGTGCGAGGGCACTGGCGAAAACAGGGCAAGCAAGAGGGGTCATGGCAGTCCAGTGGTCCGCGTAGCGGGACGCTGGCTGGCAGGGCAACCGGGGAAGAGGGACCGGTGGACGCGCTGGCTGCGAGGATCGAGTTCAACATGCTGCGGACAATGGCCCGCAGATCGGAAAGCGTCGCAACGGACGCCGGTGTGAAGCGCTATTTGGTCAGAATCAACTTGTCGTTGCGCGTCACTCGCAGGCGATATTCCTGGCCGGCGTGCTCGATGACGAGCTCACGCGCGCCACTCATGAGCCGATTGCTTTCGACCCGCTGCGACGATGCCGGCCGCTGGCGACTCGCTTCGGACGATGCCGGCACCGAATCGTGCAAGACCGCGGACGCACTGTGGGTGGACTGGAACATGACCGCACTCCTGACAAGTAAGCGGAGTTAATGATAACGATTCGCATTTGCATGTCAAGCGGAGAATGGTCGATCTTTCGGCCATGACCCAGGACTCACCTTGTCCGGAGACAAACGCTTTCGTGGGAAGCGCCGGAGGCGTGATGCTCTCTCATCGATGTACGGGACATCTTCGGGTTGTGCAGGAGCGCATCGCGGCTGTCGCCGCTTCCCACGACGCAATATCGAGAAGTTGCGATGCATCGCAGAGCAGGAAGTCGCGGACATCCGAATAGGAAATCCAGGAGATCCAATCCCTTCGCGTCCACGACTCAACTGGAGAACATCGCCTGCAGCGTTTGCCGCGTTTGCGCCAGCGTGGTCGCGCGCAGCGCACCGAGTCTCCGCACCAGGTGGGCGCGGTCGAGCGTGCGGATCTGATCGAGCACGATCAGGCCGTGCTTGCCCTGGAAGCTCAGAGCGATGCGAAACGCGGCCGGCCGCGATCCCGTGGTCATCGGCGCCACGATCACGGTGCGCAAGTGTGCGTTCATTTCATCCGGTGAAATAACGACGCACGGGCGCGTCTTGCGGATCTCGCTGCCGACCGTCGGATCGAGTTCGGCCAGCCAGATGTCTCCGGCCTTCATTACCAGACCAACTCGGCATCGCCATCATTGACCATTTCGGGCCAGACCAGCGCATCGTCCTTGTGCTCGGCCAATCGGCGGGCATCTTCTGCCCAACCCTCGCGCGGATCGCGACGCAGCGCGCGAATCTCGATGACGCCATCTCGCACCTGCAGGTCGGCGGAACCCTCGAGGCCGAGTTGGGCGAGGATCGGTTTCGGGATTAGGATTCCCTGAGAATTGCCCATCTTTCGTATCGCCACTTCCATTTCCGCTCCCCATTTCGTGTAAGCACAATGGTAGCACGACGTGCAGCCGGTTCAGCCGCCCTCACCGTCACGTATCGCCGCCGAAAAATCGTCACCCGCACCGGCACGTTTGGCGCGTTCGGTGAAGCGCCCGCGTCGCGTCAACTCGGCCAGTGGCACGCTGTCATCGAGGCCGCCGACCTTGTACACATACTCGGGCAGGTAGCCGGTGGCGAGCAGGCGGTAGTCGAGTGGCAGGTGGCCGACGATCTGCTTGAGCATGTGGAATACCAATGTCGTGCAGTTCGCGCTGATCGTGTTGTAGAAGCGCGGGTGCGCGGCGATGTCATTGGCTTCGTCGAGATAGGCAAGAAACAGCGCGCGGCGTGCGTCTGGCGCGAGTTCGATGCGATAGAGATAGCCATCTTCGCCACGCACGTTGGTGCGCACCGCGACCACGTCGCGCTCGTCGGCGGCGATCACGCTCAGCTCGTACTGCTTGAAGAAGCCGGCGATCTCGGAAAACTCCTCGTGCTGCTCGCGTCGGATCTCGACCGAGAATGCAACGTGCTCACCATCGTCGAAGCCGAACGACACGATCATGTGTGCGATCGACGCATTCGACCAGTAGGAAAGGATCATGTCGATGCGCTCGAGCCGGTCGAGCGCGTAGCTGCGCGTTTCCCAACGCGGCGTGAAATCGGTGGCGCTGCGCCAGTCGAAGTTGCGCACGTTGTGCAGCGTGACGCGATCGCCCTCGCGGGTCGAGGTCAGCGCCTGGGCGACGTCGGCGGCCCACGCACGCGTGCTGGACGGCGCCAGTTGCGTCCACCAGAGCAACAACAACGCGTACGCAGCGACATGCACGAGCGCGGCCAGCGCCAAACGACCCCGCCACAGCAACACCAGCACGGCGATCATCAGCGCGAGCCACGCCGCGACCAGCACGACCTTGCCCAACACGCCACCCGGCGCGCGATAGCCGAGCGCGAGCACGCCCCATGCGCCGGATACGAGCACGACGAGCATCAGCAACGCCTTGCCGACCAGGGCCACGACCCGGCGAACGCCTTCGGCCATCGTCACTCCGTCACGCCACGGCAAGGCGCAAGCGGCGATGCATGCTCAGGTGTACTCACCGTCCAGCCGGCTCGCCTCCCTGTCTCAGGTACGGTGCATCGGTCGGCTGTGGCAGCCCTTCGTCTTCAATCAGACGCTTGCGCACGTAGAGGAAGCGGATCGTCTCGTACTCGAAGGGCGAGCCCGATGAGTAGTAGCGGAAGTCGATGTTGGCGCGCAGGTCGACCGAGTTGGCGACGCCGAGCATCCACGCGTTCTCGCTGGTTCGATACAGGCCACCGATATCCGATGCATAGGTGAAACCGAAGTCACCGAGCAGGCCGACGCTGTCGCGGAACGTCGACGGTCCGAGCAGCGGCAGAACGATGTACGGGCCCGGCCGCATGCCCCATGCCGACAAGGTGATGCCGAAACTGGTCGGCGCCGGCGGCAGGTTCACCTTCGTCGCCACGTCGAACAAACCGCCGATGCCGATCGTGCTGTTGATCGCCAGACGACCGAAGCTGCGTGCGCTGTGTCCGAGACGTCCCTGCAGCGCGAAGTTGACCATGCTGCTGACTTCCGACAGGTTGCCGAAGAAGTTGTGCACGCCGCCCTGCAACGGTGTTGGCAACCGTCGATAGCCATTGGTGACCGGCAGGAAAATCGCTTCGTCGAAGCGTGCATTGAACCGGTACGTGAAACGGTTGATGCGCTCGAACGGATCGTAGGTTTCCATCGATGGCACGTCGGCCATCGTGATCGGCGCCAGTTCGGGCGGGTCGCTCGCCGCCGGTTGCGCGGCCGCTTCAGCGGCGGCTTCCTGCACGGCCTGCACATTCTCGATCGCCACCGCATTGTCGGCGGCAACCGTCTGCGGCGGCAGCGTGTGGATCTCGACGCCGGTGGTCGCGCAGCCACCGAGCAGCAGTGCGAGGCCCGCGGCCAGCCATGGCGTCCTCATTTCGCACCCCCGTTCCACTGTCCAGCCAGCATCTGCAACATATCGGCGATCTGCTCGCGATTGCCGAGGTTGCCGAGGTGTCCGCCACGATCGTAGACGGCGATGCGCGGCCCCATCGTCTCGCGCAGCCAGGCCAGTTCAGCGGCGTTGAGAATCAGGTCGTCGCGATTGGTCTGCACGTAGATGTCCGGACTGCTGCGCAGCAGGTCGGCGATGATGTCGAGGCGGTTTTCGGCAATCAACGATTCGCTGGTCGAACCGGGGCGGTGCGTGAGGTAATACGGAGCGAAAACCTTTTCGAAGTATTCCGAGAAAGGCTTCGTTCGCAGCACGCGCGCAGTGTCTTCGAGCGAATCGCCGACCTTCGGCGGATTGTCCGGGTCAACCACCACGCCGGTGCGCGCGAACATGTCACCGGCGAAGAACATGTCGACCAGGGCGAGACGGAACGACAGCGCGATCGCCGCGGAGAATTCGCGATCACCCTGGAGCACGGCGGCGGCCGCGCCGAGCAGGAAGTTCTCATCGATCTCGAGTGCACCGGCACCGCGATAGAGATTGGCCAGTTGCGCATAGAGCTGCTGGTAGAGCCGCTCGATGCCGGCCTCGCCGCCAATGTTCGCCGCGAACAGCTTGTCGAGGCGACCGATCGAGGTGAACAGGCTGACCGGCGGATTGATCATGACCGCGCGGCGAAGCTTGAGCTTGCCTTCACGCGCATCGAGCGACTTGACCATCGCCGCATTGGCGCCACCGAGGCTGTATCCGAGGATGTCGATGTCGGTGATCTGCACGCCTTCGGGCAGGTTGGCGATGACATGCTGCATCGCTGCATAGAGATCGCGACTGTCCTGCGTGAGATCGCCGGCGACGCCGGTGGTCGACGTCGACACGATGAAACCGGTGAAGGTCGGCGACGGCATTGTCAGTACGTGATAGCCGGCGCCGTACAGCGCGCCGCGCAGGATCGACAACTTGGTCGTGTTGCCATCGGCGCCGGTACCCGAAATCACCACCGCAAGCCGTGCCGGACCCGGCTGAGCGGTGAACCACACGCGCAGTTTGCGCGCGTACCAGAACACGTCCGGCACTGGCTTCGCCCATGGCATGGCGATGTTGATCTCGGAGATCGGCACGCTCGGCGGCAGCGGTGCGATGTCCTGCAATGGCGTGCCATAGACGGTCGTGCGCAAGGCCTCGGAATCGGCAAGGCCAGCGGCTGGACCCGGCGCAGGTGGCAGCGTGTCGGCAGTCGCCAGTGACGCTGCACAGACAAGCGTCATCATCAGTGGAACACTCAAGACGTTCGAAGCCAGCCGCACGCGTGCGACGGCTGTGGAAAACAAGCTCATGCAGAAATCATCCTTTCGGAGAATGTGGCGGAGCGGCGCAGCGTCTAAGCGCGGCTTCCGCCCATGTTTCCCTGCCGCTCTTCGTCGAAGAGCCGGCTTCCCGGCGCTCAAAATACCATGGCGACAGTCGTCGATCCGCCGAATACCGCGGTGGCACGTCCTTGCCCGACGGCTCCGTGGGCACAGGATCGGTGAGATGACAAGTTCGGCAGGGGGCCGCTTCTTGTTCGACGTGCCCGAAGTCGACATGAACGACCAGCGCTTTTCAAAAGTTCCGTTCGACTTGCAATCCGACGGATTCGACTGAACCACGGGCGTTCCGCGTTCGTTCGTTACGGCGCATGGCTCTCGCTTCCCACGTGCTATCGGGGTGCGGGAATGCCTTGATTCGCGCGACGCAAGCGGATAAAGGTACATTTCCTGCGACCGCTGGCGAGACTCGCCAAGCACGCAATGAAAAGGAATTCCGGTGAATCGATTCAACCTTGTCGCGCTGATATGCGCCGCCATGCTGCCCACGGTCTCCACTGCGCAGCAACAACTTTGGACGGGCGCGGGCCCCGACGGCGGCACGATGACCGGGCCCATCGTTGTCGATCCGGCGACCGGCGTGCTGTTCGTCCAGACCGCGGCAGGCACCTTTCGCTCGGGCAACCATGGAGCGACCTGGTCGTTGGCGACCGGTGGCCTCGGCCAGCGGCTCGCCGCCAGCTACAACACGCTGGTTGCCGGGGATGGCGTCATGTATTCGGTCGGCGCCGCCTGTTCGATGCTGTTCCGCTCGATTGACGACGGCCTGCATTGGACACCCACGGGTTTCGATGGACCGGCTTGCATCGATTCCATCGCGTTGACCGCAGAACCGACATCCAGCCTGTTGGTCGCGTTGCGCGGCGGCGGACTGCTGGCGAGCACCGACAGGGGCCGGACTTTCGCCGAGGTCGGCAGAGGATTGCCGGCGGGAAGCCGCTTCGGATCGATGAAAGCGAGTCCGAGTACACCAGGACTTTTGGTCGCGATGGTCTCTGGCGCTGGCATGACCTCGGTCTATCGCAGCGTGGATTCGGGCGATTCGTGGTCTCCGGCCACCCTCGTGCCGAACTTTTCGCAATTCCCCAATGCCCGTTTCAGTTTCGGCGCGGGCGGGCGTATCTACATGGCCGGACAGAGCTTCTTTCGCAGCGACGACGGCGGCGCGGTCTGGTTCGAAATCGAGGGATCGCGCCCCGGCGTTGCCGCGCACCCGACCGAGCCCGATACGGTTTACTTCGTCGGCAGCGACGGTAATCTCAAACGTTCCGACATCGGCGGACCGTGGGCGGAAGATATCAGCGCGGGTCAGATCATGGCCAACTCGACCGACGCGGCGCAGATCGTCGACGTTGCCATCCAGCCGACCAGCGGTGGCGATGATCTCCTGGTCACGACCGAATACAACGGCGTGTTCCGTCGAGTGGACGGCGCCTGGGCTCCATCGAACACTGGGCTGCGCGCAGTGAGCATCCGCGCGCTCGCCGCGCATCCGCGTGCCGCAGGCACGGTGCTCGCGGGTGAGGCGGATGGCATCTCGGCCTTGCATGGCATCTACCGTTCGGCGAAAGC
>JBBSOU010000154.1:0-7768 GCA_038259445.1 Lysobacterales bacterium
GACAAAAGCAGGTACTTCGCGGCTGCGCAGGGGAAGGACCAAAGCAGGTACTTCGCAGCTGCGCAGGGGAAGGAAAAACCGTCGGCCTTCGGGCTGCCAGTGCACACATGTTCGGCACGGTCAGATGGCGCGATGAGTGTCCTTCCCCTGCGCAGCGGGGGGTGCCCCGACAGGGGCGGAAGGGGGCGGCTTGCGATGTTCGAATGCGGTGATGTGCGATTCGAAGGAAGCGATTTCCCTGCTTCTTCTCCTCGGAACGCCAAGACGTGAAATCACACGCAGAAGCGCCCCCTTCCGCCCTCCGGGCACCTTCCCCCGCTGCGCAGGGGAAGGACAAAAGCAGGTACTTCGCTGCTGCGCAGGGGAAGGACCAAAGCAGGTACTTCGCCGCTGCGCAGGGGAAGGAAAAAACGTCGGCCTTCGGGCTGCCAGTGCACACATGTTCGACACGGTCAGTTGACGCGCTGAGTGTCCTTCCCCTGCGCAGCGGGGGAAGGTGCCCCGACAGAGGCGGAAGGGGGCGGCTTGCGATGTTCGAACGCCGAGATGCAGGATTCGAAGGAAGCGATTTCCCTGCTTCTTCTGCGCGGAACGCCAAAAGGAAGCGATTTCCCTGCTTCTTCTCCTCGGAACGCCAAGACTTGAAATCACACGCAGAAGCGCCCCCTTCCGCCCTCCAGGCACCTTCCCCCGCTGCGCAGGGGAAGGACAAAAGCAGGTACTTCGCTGCTGCGCAGGGGAAGGAAAGAAGCAGTTGCAGCGTGATCGCGTGCGAGTGACTCAGAAATACGCGCGCACGCCGAACGCGAGTGAGCGGCCCGGCAACGGCGCCACATCCTTGATGTAGGACGTCGCCAGGCGTGCCGTTTCGTTGGCGAGGTTGTTGGCGTCGGCGAACACTTCCCAGTTGAGACCGGCACGCCCCTCGATCGCATAGCTCACATGTGCGTTGACCAATGTGAAGCCGTCGGTGCGGGTTTCGAACTCGGTGAATTTGTCCTGTTCGAAGTAGTGGGCGGCGCCGACGCGAGCGCGCCACGCGTCTGCGTTCCAGCCGAGATCGATGCCCACACGCGCCGGTGCGATGCGCGGCAGGTTGCCGCCGTCGCGCAAGCGCGCGTTGACGGTATCGCCCCAGAGGCGCAGGTGATATCGCCCACCCGCATTCTCGGCCAGTGTGAACTTCGCTTCGCCCTCGAAGCCATGGAATTTCGCATCGGCCTGGGTCCACTGGCGCACCGCAAGCTCGTCCTCGATCTCGCCGGTGTCGACAAGGTAGACGTAATCGTCGAACCGGTTCGCATAGGCGCCAAGCTTCGCGTCGACGAAATCGCTGTGATAGTGCAAGGCAACCTCGAACTGGTTTGCGGTCTCCTTGGCCAGACCGCGATCGCCGATTTCGAACGCATTGGTGGCGACGTGCGGACCGTTCGAGAACAGCTCTTCCTCAGCCGGCGCACGCTGCGCGCGATCGAAATTGGCGGTCACGTGCCAGAGGTCCGACACGCGGTAGCTCGCGCCGAGCGAGACGCTGACCGGCGTGAAGTCGACCTCGGCACCATCAAGCGGATCACTCTTCTGCTTGTCGACGCGCACGCCGACTTCCGCGTTGACTGGGCCGAACTGCTTCTGCTGAATCGCGAACACGCCATAGCCGCGGGTCGAGGTTTTCGGAATGAAGGCTTCCTCGCCGATTGCCTCGAACTCGCGATCGAGGAACTGCAAGCCGAATGCACCCTTCCAGCCATTCACCTCGTGCTGCACGAGTTCGATGCGGCCTTCATTGCCGTCGTTGATGAAGACCGTGCCGATCTCGTCGCCTTCGAACTCGGTGTGCGCATACTCGATGTGGCCGAAGCTGAAGCGCAGCGCGGCGAACGCGGGCAAGGGATCGTTCAGTTCGCCCTTGATGTCGTAGCGTGTCTGCGCCAGCTTCAAGGTCACTCCGCCTTCTTCCTCGTCGCCCGGTTCGGCCGGGTTGCCGTATTCGCTTAGGTAACGTGCGATGGCGAAGCCGATGTACCCGCGGTCTCCGATCCATGAAGTGCCGATTGCGCCACTCCTGGTCTTGACGAAGCTGTTGGCGAGGGTGCCATCGGGCGTTTCGTAGTCGTCGGCATCACGCCAGGCGCCATCTAAATGGAACGCGAAGTTGCCGCTGCCGGCATCGAGCCGGGCCATGCCGGTGCGCTCGTCGGAAACCGTGTTGCCGCGCAATTCGGCGCGGCCGCTGAGTCCATTCGTGGGCAGGGCAGTCGGGATCCTGCCATCGACGATGTTGACCACGCCGCCGATCGCGCCAGAGCCGTAGAGGAGAGTCGATGGACCCTTCAGTATCTCGATCTGGTCGGCAAGAAACGGTTCGACCGTGACCGCGTGATCCTGACTGACCGTCGATACATCGCCGGAGCCGAGGCCATTGCTGAGTACGCTCACGCGCGGACCATCGAGACCGCGGATCACCGGACGACCGACACCGGCGCCGAATGACGTGGTCTGCACGCCGACTTCGCGCGACACCGTCTCGCCGATCGTGTTCGCTTTCGCATCATCAAGTGCGGCGCCGGTGAGCACGATCACCGGCGTGATGATCTCGTCGATGCTCTGCTTGAGCGGATCGGCAGTGACGATCACTTCCGGCAGGGTTTCGGTCGCCGGCGTGTTGATCGTGCCGATCGGCGGATTCTGCGCGACCGCGCTGGCGGGCAGGGCAAGGGCCAAGGCAATACTCAAGGTCAGGAAGGAGCGATTCATGGATAGTCAGGTCCGGCTATGAAGGGGCGTTTACGGATTCAGGTGAAGCTGTCATCCCGGCAGAAGCCGGGATGCGGCGACTCATCAACTTCCTGAAGTCACTGGATTCCGGCTTTCGCCGGAACGACCGACTCAGGGATGATCGAAGTTCCCAAGGGTATGTTATATTATAACCTTCGCCGGAATGGAACCGCGGGCCAAAGGTCATGCGTCTGCGCACCGGCCTCTTTTCGGACTCACTGCTATGAAGCCTGGGGTATCCTTCGATTCGATGAGCAGCGTGCGCAAATCCGCGCCAGCCGATCCGCCGGCAGCGCCGCAGCGGGTCGGCAGGTTCGATCAGATGGTCGATCGCTTGGGCGCATTCGCCTCGTTCATCTGCGCCGTGCACTGCGCGCTGTTGCCGATCGTGTTCGGCGTGCTGCCTGCACTCGGACTGGGTTTGCTGGCCGACCATTCGCTCGAGCGTGCGTTCGTTGCCTTCGCCGTGGTTCTCGCCACCACCAGTCTGCTGTTCGGCCTGCGCCGGCATGGCAGCTATCGTGCGTTCTGGTTTCTCGTGCCCGGAATTGTCTTGCTGCTGGCCGGCATGTTTGTCGGTGCCGACCACGCCGATGTCACGCACGCCGTGCTGGTCAGCATCGGCGGCACGCTGGTTGCCTTGTCGCATGTCGTCAACCTGCGCCTTGGCCATGTGCATGGCCCGGCCTGCAATCACTGATGGCAGCTGCGTGATTGTGTAACCGGCGCGTTGTTGCCTAGCATCCGGTTCGCTTCAGCGGGTTTCACACCATGCAGCACCACGACCACTCGCATTCCCACCATCACGCCGGTCACGACCACTCGGCGCATGCGCACGGTGCCGCGCCGAAGAAGGAACGCAAGCTGTTGGTCGCGTTCGCTCTGACCGCAGCGATGATGATTGTCGAGGCGGTCGGCGGCTGGATTTCAGGCTCGCTGGCCTTGCTCGCGGATGCTGCGCACATGCTCGTCGATGCCGGCGCACTGCTGTTCGCGTGGCTTGGCGCACACTTCGCGCGGCGCCCCGCCGACGCATTGCGCAGCTTCGGCTATGCGCGGCTCGAGGTGCTGGTCGGCTACACGAATGCGTTGACGCAGGTTTTCCTCGTGCTGTGGATCGCATTCGAGGCGATCACACGATTCCTCGACCCGGCGCCGATCCTGTCGGGGACGATGCTGCTGGTCGCCTGCGCGGGACTGGTCGTCAACCTGATCGTGCTCAATGTGCTCGGCGGCCACGACCACGACGATCTCAATACCGCCGGCGCGCGACTGCATGTGATCGGGGACCTGTTCGGATCTCTCGGCGCGGTCGCCGCGGCACTGGTCGTGCGCTATTTCGACTGGCTGTGGGCCGACCCGGCAATATCGATTCTGGTCTCGTTGCTAATCCTCAACAGTGCCTGGCGCCTGCTGCGACGCTCGGCGCACATCCTCCTCGAAGGGGTTCCCGAAGGCGCGGAAACGCAGCTCGTGGCCGAGACGCTCGAGCGCGAAGCCGAGGGTATCCACGATGTGCACCATGTGCACGTATGGCAACTTTCCGGCGGCAATCGCGTCGCCACGCTGCACGCGCGCCTGCGCGAAGGTGTGGTTGCCGACGTCGCCATTGCGTCGATACTGAACGTGCTGCGCGCCAACTTCGGCATTGCCCATGCCACCGTGCAGATCGAGTGGAGCGGGTGCGTACAGGCCGACTGCGGCCAGGCGATGCCCGCGTCCGGCGCGGCTTGACTTGGCGCAGTGACGGCGCGCTGCTATCCTGCGCGACCTTTGCAAGACCAATGATCGAGAGGAACTCCGATGGGCCGTGGTGACCGCAAGACCCGCAAGGGCAAGATCGCTATCCGCAGTCATGGCAACGTGCGCCCGCACGCGGTCAAGAAAGCGGCTGGCACCAAGCCTGCTGCGACGGCTGCTGCCGCTCCGGCCAAGGCTGCCGTGAAGAAAGCTGCTCCGGCGAAGAAGGCTGCAGCAAAGAAGACCAGCTGACGCAGTTTTCAGCGCGCAGTGAGTCACCGACCCCCGCTGATGCGGGGGTTCTGGTTTTCGCGGTCTGCAAAAGCAGGCTGATTGCAGCGAACGCTGATTTTCCCGAGGAACCCGCAAGGCGCTGGGTCCCGGCGTGCGCCGGGATGACGGAATACCGGGGTCGTGCCGCTTCGGGTCAGCGGTTCAGGTGCGCGCCACCGGCGACCACGCGACGCGCAATTGAGCCGCCGATCCAGTAACTCAGTTCGGCCGGATGATCGATATCCCAGACAACGAAATCCGCGCGCAGGCCGGTTTCGAGACGACCGCGGTCGTGCAGTCCCAGCGCGCGCGCAGCCTGCGTGGTCGCGCCGCGCAATGCTTCCTCCGGTGTCAGTCGGAACAAGGTGCAGGCCATGTTCATGGCCAGGCGCAGCGACTGCAATGGCGAAGTGCCCGGGTTGAGATCAGTGGCCACTGCCATCGGCACGCCGGCGGCCCGCAGCGCCGCGATCGGCGGCAATTGCGTGTCGCGCAACGCGTAGTACGCGCCGGGCAACAGCACTGCGACCGTGCCCGATGCCGCCATTGCGCGCACGCCTTCGTTGCTGGTGTGCTCGATATGATCCGCCGACAGTCCACCGAACTCTGCGCTCAGCGCCGCACCGCCAAGATCCGAAAGCTGATCGGCATGCAGCTTGACCGGCAGGCCAAGCGCACGCGCGCGCTCGAACACGCGTCGCGTTTCGGCAGGCGAAAATGCGATCTTCTCGCAGAACGCATCGACCGCGTCGGCGAGACCACTCGCAGCGATCGCCGGCAGCATGACCTCGCACAGGTGCTCGACATAGTCGTCCGAGCGGCCGGCGAACTCCGGCGGCAGCGCATGCGCGCCGAGGAACGTGGTACGGACACCGATGCCGAGTTGCTCGCCGATCGCGCGGGCGACGCGCAGCATCTTCATTTCGGAATCGAGGTCGAGGCCATAGCCCGATTTGATCTCGATCGTGGTCACGCCGTCGGCGACCAGTGCACGAGCGCGCGGCAAGGATGCAGCGAGCAGAGCCTGCGAATCGAGCTCGCGTGTCGCGCGCACGCTCGAGGCAATCCCGCCGCCCGCACGCGAGATCTGTTCGTAGCTGACACCGTGCAATCGCTGCTCGAATTCATAGGAGCGATTGCCGCCGAAGACGAGGTGTGTGTGGCAATCGACGAGCCCGGGCGTGATCCACGCGCCGCCCATCGATTCGACCGTTCTCGCCAGTGTGTCCGGCGCGTCGGGCAGGGCGCTGATTGGCCCGGCGAACGTGATCGCGCCATCCTTCCAACCGAGTGCCGCATGCTCGATTGCGCCATACGGCGCACGATCGTGCGCCAGCGTGGCCAGCCGGCAGTCGAGCAGCAGGCCATCCCATCGTGCGCGCGCGCGATTCGTCGTCATCACGCGAGTATCCCAGATCAGTCCAGCGATTCCATGTTGATGCCGTTGTCCAGTGTTGGCCGGGAGTACGGAACTGCGATTGTCTAAACCGTTCCTGATCGGTAGCCGATCACCATGCGCTGGTCGACGCGCCAGCCGAAGGCGGATAATCATCCGAATCGAAACGGAGCCAAGCCATGAGTGAGCAGGTCCTGCATGCCGACAACGTGTGGTTGCGCGGTGGCTGGGCGCGTGACGTGCGCATTTCGGTTGATGGCGGTCGCTACCTCGCTGGCGCGCTGCTCGATGTCAGTGCGGATACGAGTGGCGAAGGCGCGCGGAAGATCGGCCGCTGGGTCGTTCCCGGCATGCCGAATCTCCATTCGCACGCGTTTCAGCGCGCGATGGCCGGGCTCGCCGAGCGCCGCGGCAATCCCGAGGACAGTTTCTGGACCTGGCGCGAGGTCATGTACGCATTCGCCGGCCGAATCGATCCCGACCAGTTGCGCGCGATCGCCACGCAGCTTTACGCCGAGATGCTCAAGGCTGGCTACACGCATGTGTGCGAGTTCCATTACCTGCATCACCAGCCGGATGGCAAGCCGTACGCCGATCCGGCCGCGATGTCGCTCGCGCTGATCGATGCCGCGCAGGAAGCCGGCATCGGCCTGACCCTGCTGCCGACCCTGTACATGACCGGCGGTTTCGATGGCCGCGCGCTGGCCGATCGCCAGCGGCGTTTCGCTCACGATGTCGACGGATTCCTGCGCCTCGTCGAACGCCTGCGCATGCTCGAGAATTCGCGCGTGCGCATCGGTGTCGCCTTGCATTCGCTGCGTGCCGTGCCCGAGTCGGCGATGATCACAGTGCTTGCCGGCATCGCTGCACTGCCGGCGTCACGCAGCGGCGTGCCGGTGTCGATGATGCCGATCCACATCCATATCGCCGAGCAGATCGGCGAAGTGCAGGACTGCATCGCCGTGCGCAATGCGCGTCCGGTCGAATGGCTGCTCGACCACGCGCCGGTCGACGCACGCTGGTGTCTGGTCCACGCCACGCACATCGACGAGAACGAATCGCGCGCACTGGCGAAGTCGGGCGCGGTGGTCGGTCTGTGTCCAACCACGGAGGCGAATCTCGGCGACGGACTGTTCCCGCTCAAGCCCTTCCTCGATGCCGGCGGATCAATCGGCATCGGCTCCGACAGCCACATCTCGGTGTCGCCGGTAGAAGACTTGCGCTGGCTCGAATACGGCCAACGCCTGCTCTCGCGCCACCGCAATGTCAGCGCAACCGCAAAGCAACCGAGTACCGGTGACGGACTGTTCGCGCACGCGCTCGACGGCGGCACACGCGCCAGCGGCATGCCAATCGGCAGCCTGCAGGGCGGTGATCCGGCGCTGCCATCGGTCGGCATGCGCGCCGATCTGCTCGTGCTCGACGATGCCGCGCCGCAACTGGTCGGACGTGACGCGACACATCTGCTCGATACCTGGCTGTTCGCCGGCAATCGTCCGCTCGTGCGCGATGTCATGGTCAATGGCGATTGGGTCGTGCGCGATTTCCAGCATCGTGACGAACAGCGCATCGCATCGCGCTACA
>JBBSOU010000155.1:0-7710 GCA_038259445.1 Lysobacterales bacterium
CGCGTGTGGAGTTCGTGCACTGGCTCATGATCGACATCGCCACCGAGTTCCGCGAGTTCGGCGCCGGCAGCTGCAGCGAAGGCATCGTCGCGCGCGGCAAGCGCGAACCGCACGGGCCGCCCGGCTCGCGGCAGGGCATCAACGACTACACCGGCTGGTTTGCCGGTGACGCCGACATGGCCGGCGAGTACACCGGCTACGACGGTCCGTGCCCGCCGTGGAACGACGAGCGCCTGCATCACTACCATTTCCGTGTGCATGCACTCGATGTGCCGACGCTCGGACTGTCCGGCCGCTTCACGCTGGCGGATGTGCGTGCGGCAATGGGCGGGCATGTGCTCGGCGAGGCCGAGCTGGTCGGGACGTATTCGCTCAACGCCGCCTTGCGCCGCTGAGCCACTGCGCCTACGCCGATGAGCAGCCCATCACCGTTGGCACTGGATGATCTGCGCAATCAGGCGCGCGCCGCGCTCGCGGCGCAGGATTTCACGCGCTGCGATCGACTCTACGCCGAGTGGCTGGCACTCGAACCCGAATCGCTCGAGGCGCTCGGCGTGCTCGGACAACGCGCCGTCGCACAGGGCAGGAACGCGCATGCGATCGAACGATTCGCCGCCGCGCATGCGATCGATCCACGATCGGCAACGGTCTGCGCCAACCTCGGCGTCGCCTTGCGTGATGCGGGCAAGCTGGACGACGCGCTCGCGCTGCTGCGCGACGCGGTCACGCTTGATCCGCAATTCTTCATCGCGCGCCTGCATCTCGGCTCGGTCTGCGAAGCGCTCGGCCGCGACAATGAAGCGACCGCGACGTACTTCGGTGCGGTGACCACCGCACAGGCGCAGGGTCGCTGGCTCGGCGACAGCACGACGGCGCCGGTCATGCGTCCGCTCGTGCGCCACGCCATGCAGGTGATCGATCGTGGCCGCGCGCAGCTTTTCCACGGTCTGCTCGAACCATTGCGTCGCCAGCACGGCGCCGATGCGCTGCGCCGCGTGCAGAAGTGCCTTGCGATCTATCTCGGCACGATTCCGGCCGATTGGCCTGATCCGCGCCAGAAACCGTCGTTCATGTACCTCCCCGATCTGCCGAGCACGCCGTGGTTCGACCGCTCACTTTTCCCGTGGTACGACGCACTCGAAAGCCAGACCCCGGCTATCCTCGACGAACTGCAAGCCGTGCTCGCCGAAGAGGCAGGATTCATTCCGTTCCTCAAGTCCAGACCGGGCGGAAACGTCGAGGAGCATCTGGTCAGCGAACGCGGTGACGCGGCCTGGGATGGCTTCTTCTTCTATCGCCACGGCGAGCGCTTCGACGACAACTGCCGGCGCTGCCCGGTGACTGCCGCCGCGCTCGATGCACTGCCGCTGGTGCGCCTCGAAGGCAATGCGCCGGAGTGCCTGTATTCGAAACTCACGCCGGGCTCGCACATTCTGCCGCATCGTGGCGTGACCAACACGCGCGTGGTCACACACCTGCCGCTGATCACGCCCGGCAACGGCGCGCTGCGCGTCGGCGGCGAGGATCACGAATGGCAGGTCGGTCGCTGCATCACGTTCGATGACACGTTCCTGCATGAGGCCTGGAACCGCAGCGAGCAGACCCGCGTGGTCGTGCTGCTGGATGTCTGGAACCCGCACATGACGCCGGTCGAGATCGCCGCCGTCGGCACGCTCGTCGATGGCATCCGCGGCTTCAACACCGCGGCGCGGCTGGCCGATCCGATGATCGACAAGGGCCACGGCTGAATCGCGGAATTATTCGTCGTTGGCCCTTTGACACGCCCGTTCGCGTGGACCATCGCACACGCGCCCGTCGCGCGGCCAGTCACGGAGAATGCCATGTTCGTCAAGTGCATCGCAGTCGTTTCAACCCTGTGCGCCGTCCTGTGCGGCGCGAGCATGCCCGCCATTGCTGCCGAGGGCAGCAGCGTCAAGGGTGACGGGGTGATGGTGAAGATCACAGGGATGGATGTCGAGCCCGAGCGCTTTCGCTTTGCCCCGAAGTACAGCTTCGTGCAGCGCACCGGCAAGGCCGATCGGCAAACGACCTGGTTGCTGCTCACCGACAAGGATCCGGGTTCGCTCAAGTGGCGAGGTGCCAGGCCCGATGTCGATGCGCTGCAGCGCTGGTGCGGTGAAAGCGCAGCGGCCTTCTTGCTCGTCGAACTCGATTCCGACGGCAGCCCGGAGCTCAAGACGGAGTGTGCCGGCGACCGTTCGCTGAGCGTCGCCATGATCTCCGTGATCAATGGGTTGGCAACCGTCGCCGTCAGCATCGAGAGTGATGATGGCGCGCGATTGAAGGGAAGCATGGTCGTCGGCAGCGGCTACTGCGACGGCGAATACTGTGACAAGCAAGGCCAGTACATTTTCGATGCGCCGGTCGGACGCTAGCCGCCGCCCGGCACCAATATCAGCAGGATCACGCCGAACACGATGCGGTAGATCGCGAACGGCGTGTAGCTGTGCTTGCGGATGTAGCCGAGCAGCCAGCGCACGGCGATGAAGCCGGTGATCGTCGCCGCGATGAAGCCGACGGCCATTGCACCCCAATCTTCCTGGCCGGGGCCGGCCATCAGTTTCTTGAGGATTTCGTAGCCGCTGGCGGCGTACATCGTCGGAATGCCGACGAGGAACGCGAACTCGGTCGCCGCCGGGCGATTGTTGGCGCCGGCCAGCATCGCCGTGAAGATCGTCGCCGCCGAACGTGAGGTGCCCGGAAAGATCGCCGCGACGATCTGCGCGAGGCCGACGAGGATCGCCACCTTCCACGTGATCGTGTCGCTCGGCGGTCGCTTGCCGGCGATGCGTTCGGCGGCGAGGATCCAGAAGCCGCCGATGATCAGCGCGATGGCAATCGGCGTGACATTGTCGGGCAGCGTGAAACCGAGCTGGCTGACCGTGAAGCCGAGTATCGCGGTGATCAGGAACGCAACCCCGAGCTTGCCCAGGTAATCGCGATTGGCCGGCTCGCGCCAGCGCGTCAGCAGTTCCCACAGCCGCTTGCGATAGACCAGCGTCACGGCGAGGATCGCGCCGGCCTGGATGACGATCGTGAAGGTGTCCGAGCGCTTGCCGAGCCAATGCTGCGCGATGAGCAGGTGGCCGGTGCTCGAGATCGGCAGGAACTCGGTCAGGCCCTCGATGATGCCGAGCAGGATGACGTTGAGCAGATCGGGCAAGACGGCACCATTGGTCGCGGCAGCGGACGCGCAAGCATAGGCGAGATCGCACGTCATCACGCAGCGCGACATGGAATTGCCGTCGAACGGTGCCACAATCGCGCCCCCACAGCGATCCGTCCACGATCGCGCTTCCCATCGCCACGAGGCTTCCGCATGTCCGTTTCCAATGTGATGCAACTGATCAAGGACAACGATGTCCAGTTCGTCGACCTGCGCTTCGCCGACATGCTCGGCAAGCAGCACCATGTGACGTTCCCCGCACACTCGGTCGATGAATCGTTCTTCGAGGACGGCAAGATGTTCGATGGCTCGTCGATCGCCGGCTGGAAGGGCATCAACGAGTCGGACATGGTGCTGATGCCGGATCCGTCAACTGCGCTGCTCGACCCGTTCATGGCCGACGCCACGCTGATCATCAACTGCGACGTGCTCGAGCCGCACACGATGCAGGCCTACTCGCGCGATCCGCGCTCGGTGGCGCGCCGCGCCGAGGCCTACCTGAAGTCGACCGGCATCGCCGACACCGCCTACTTCGGACCGGAACCCGAGTTTTTCATCTTCGATTCGGTGCGCTGGCAGAACGACATGGGCAAGGTGTTCTTCGAGGTGGAATCGGAAGAAGCCGGCTGGTCGTCAAGCAAGCGCTTCGAAGGCGGCAACAGCGGCCACCGTCCCGGCATCAAGGGCGGCTATTTTCCGGTGCCGCCGGTCGATTCGTTCCAGGACCTGCGCAGCGAGATGTGCAAGATGCTCGAGAAGCTCGGCCAGGTGGTCGAGGTGCATCACCATGAAGTCGCTACCGCCGGCCAGTGCGAGATCGGCACGCGCTTCAACACGCTGCTGAAAAAGGCCGACGAGCTGATCACGATGAAGTACGTCGTGCGCAACGTCGCCCACCAGTACGGCAAGACCGTCAGCTTCATGCCCAAGCCACTGGTCGGCGACAACGGCTCGGGCATGCATGTGCACCAGTCGTTGTCGAAGGGTGGCACGAATATCTTCGCCGGCGATCTGTACGCGGGCCTGTCGCAGACCGCGCTGTGGTACATCGGCGGCATCTTCAAGCACGCGCGGGCGATCAACGCGTTCGCCAATTCGACTACCAACAGCTACAAGCGCCTCGTGCCCGGATTCGAAGCGCCGGTCATGCTCGCCTACTCGGCGCGCAACCGTTCGGCCAGCTGCCGCATTCCGTTCGTGCACAGCCCGAAGGGCCGCCGCATCGAGATCCGCTTCCCCGATCCGGTCAACAGCGGCTACCTGACCTTCGCCGCGCTGCTGATGGCCGGCCTCGACGGCATCCTCAACAAGATCGATCCGGGCGAACCGTCGGACAAGGATCTCTACGACCTGCCGCCCGAAGAAGAGAAGAACATTCCGACGGTCTGCCATTCGCTCGACCAGGCCCTCGCCGCGCTCGACGCCGACCGCGCCTTCCTGACCGCCGGCGGCGTGTTCTCGGATGACTTCATCGACGGCTACATCGACCTCAAGATGCAGGAAGTAACCCGGTTCCGCGCCTCCACGCATCCGCTCGAGTACCAGATGTACTACTCGATCTGAGGCGTGACGCGCAGCGCAGGCGTGGGAGCCTGCGCTGCACGAATCCGATGCGATCTGGACGCCAGCGCCTGGCTACTTGCGCGGAAGTTGGAGCACTTCAGTCGTCACGATCGTGGCCTCCGCCCGCAGTGGTTCGCCCTGCAGCAGGCCGGGGGCGACGTTCCAGCGATAACCGTCATCGGACACGACCGTGACCGACTTCTTGTTGTAGCGCGTGATGATGCCGACCACGCGATCACGCCCCTCGGGCTGGAACGACACACGTTCGCCGATGCGGAATTGCAGCATGGCGACATGCGCGCGCGCCTGTCGCATGAAGCGCAGGCGTTCGACGATGCGATGGTTGAGATCAACCAGTTCGGCCTCGGAGAGTCTGTCGATATCGACGTTCATGGCAGCCAACGCAATGTGTGAAAGGTCAGTCGCCGGATGCTGACTCGCCGGCCATCGTTTGGGCAACATTCCGATGACGCGGAGCGGACGTCTAATTTCTTCATGAACTCTCTCTGCCCCCAAGTCAGAGCAGCACCAGATGATTTTCCTGCGCAGCCGGCACTGCGCTGCGCGCAATGCGCGAGTCGAGACTGACGAAGCGCCCGCCATGTCGAACAGCGAGCGCCAGCAGGTAGATGTCGGTCAACTGTTTCGGTCCGTGGATGCGCCGAGCATCGATGCGGTCGGCATCGAGCGAACTGATGCTGTCAGGCCAGAACGCGTGATGCTCGGTGGACGTTGCGCGCCTGAGCCGTTCTCCCACCCGCACCAATGCTTCGGCTTGTGGATAGTCCGGTTGGCTCATGATGCGCAGGCAACCGTTCTGCGTGATCGGGCACGAGGCCCAACCGTGCGCGATGTTCGCACCAAGCCACTCGCGAGCGCGTTCGTGATGGAGATGTGCGCTGTCGAGCAAGGCAATCAGCACATTGATGTCGAGCAATGCCCGCATCAGTCGCCATGCTCATATCGTAATTGGTCAATCAGTTCATCACTGACGAACACGCCGCGTGCCGGTAGCGGCTCGAAACCGTAGAACGAGAGCGGCTCGGCGACCGCTGCTGCCGACTGTGGGGGTGCCGCGACGAGGGCCATGCGTGAGAGGTCGGATATGACGTCGCCAATCGACCTGCGTTGCCGACGGCCGAGTTCTCGCGCGGCCGCCAGTACGTCGTCGGCGATGTCGAGTGTAGTGCGCATACATTTGATGCTAACGCATCATCAAGACGTCGGCAAGTAGCTGCTCCGACAACAACGAACGGAATCAGCCGACCGTCAAACTTTTCTGCCGCTCACGCATCTGAGGACGCTTATCCATCAGGCCCGAACGATCAGCCCAGCAGCGCTGTGCGCGTCGCCTCGTCGGCCGGGAACATCAGTTCGAGCTTGAGATCGGCGAGCACGATGTCTTCGGTGGAGCTGAACTGCGCGATCGTCGAGAAAAACGACCATTGCACGCCATCGGCGGCGAAGACGACCGGGATCACGGCCGGCATGCTCGCGTGCATTTCCTCGGGTTCGTCGTCGAGCGTGGCTCGCAGTCGCGCTTGTGCGGCATCGAGGACCGCGTCACCGCCGAGATGGCTGCTCTCATTGCGCAGCCGCGCGATCATGTGCCGCGCGATGGCCGGTCCGTTCACCAGCGCCTCGCGCAAGGGCCCGTCGGCGACGAACGCATCGAGGATGCTATCGCCGATTCCGATGCCGAATGGACCGAGCAGGCGCGTCGCGCATTCGTTGGCCATCAGCACGCACCAATGGCGATCGAGGACCAGCCCGGGAAACGGATCGTGGCGCGCCAATGTCCAAGACAAAGCTTCGCGCACTGGCCGCATCTCATCTGCCTCGAGCGCGCGTGCCGAATAGACACCGGCGAAACCCGCGGCCTGCAGCAACAGGTTGCGCTCGCTACGCGGCACGTCCATTGCCTGCGCGAGTTGCAGCACCATCGCGCGGCTCGGTTGCGCGCGTCCGGTTTCGATGAAGGACAGATGTCGCGACGACACGTTTGCCTCGAGCGCGAGTTGCAACTGGCTGAAGCGGCGACGCGTGCGCCAGCCCTTGAGCAGGTTTCCGAATGCGGCTGCCATCGACGTCCTCCATCAACATTGCATCGACACCATGAAAGCGCAGGTCGTGTCCGGATTCCATGACCTCGCAGGTAATTGTCGCGCATTCACTGATACGCCTACCTTGCACGCTTCCAACCATCAGGGGAGTGCGCCATGACATCCAGCACCGCAACCGTTTGGCTCAAGTTCGATGCCATCTTCGTGATCGGCTTTGGCGCCGTGATGGCCGCCGCCGCGCTGCCGGCACTGTCCGCACCGACCACGCTGCTGCTCGATCTCGCCTTCTTGCCGCTGGATGGCGCGCAGTCGATGGACACGCCGGCCGGTCGACTTTTCAGTGCCGTCACCGGTGGCGTGCTGGTCGGCTGGGGCGTGCTGCTGTGGCTCATCGCCGATCGGCTGATACCGCGCGATCCGGCGCTTGCGCGTCAGATGATCCTGCTCAGCCTGCTGACCTGGTTTGTCATCGACTCGATGGGTTCGGCGGTTTCTGGCGGCTACGGAAATCTGCTCGGCAATATCGTGTTCCTGCTGATGTTCCTGATCCCGACCCTGCAATTGCCGCGCACCGCGAAGACGTTGCGTGGCGCCGATTCGCCGACGTAGCGATGCAAACCGGCAAGTCCGAAGGACGACCGCTACCGATCTCCCGGTGGCGAAATCGACTTCGACGGCAGCCCGGTGCGTTGCGTCTTCACGCCATCCAGGCAGACACGCCACGGCTCATTTTCGCAGGATCTTTTCCATCGCCTTGCCCTTTGCGAGTTCATCGACAAGCTTGTCGAGCAGGCGGATGTTCTTCATCAGCGGGTCCTCGACGTTCTCGACGCGGATGCCGCAGACCACGCCCGTGATCAGGTGGCGGTTGGGATGCAGTGCAGGTGCGTCGGCAAA
>JBBSOU010000156.1:0-7624 GCA_038259445.1 Lysobacterales bacterium
GCTCCGGATTCGCGTTGCCGTCGTAGAACATGTCGCGCACAACGCTTTCACCGGTGGCGACGAGGCTCAGCGCGCGCGTGGTCGGTACACCGAGGTGGAACATCGCTTCGCTGCACAGGAACTCGCGGATCGAGGAGCGCAACACGGCGCGCCCGTCGGCGCCACGCGAATAGGGCGTCGGACCGGCGCCTTTGAGCTGAAGCTCCCAGCGCTCGCCTTTCGCGTTGATCGATTCACCGAGCGAGATCGCGCGACCATCACCGAGCTGGCCAGCCCAGTGACCAAACTGGTGACCGCCGTAATTGGTGGCGCAGGTCTGCATTCCGGCGTAGATCGCGTTGCCGCCGAACACATCGGCAAACGAGGGATCGGACATCGCTTCGACGTCCAGGTCGAGCAACACCGCGACCTCGGCGGCATGGGCAATGAGCCTTGGTGCGCGTACCGGTGTCGGCGCAACCGCCGAATGCAGCGCGCCGAGTACTTCACGACGCATTGGCCCGACCACGGGATCAGCGGGCAGATCGCGCACGAACGCATTGTCGAATTGCACGGGGCACGTCAGCCTAAAGGTCGCCGGACACACTACCGTCGGGCTGGATCGGCACGAAATCAACCGCCCGCCTGCGCAACTGGTGCGATGTGCCTGCTTTGCAAAGGAAAAAGGTTTCGATATACTGCCGGGCTTTGCACAACCCCGTTCGCCCCGAGGTTACAACAATGAAAGTCCTTTCTTCACTCAAGTCCGCCAAGACCCGTCACCGCGATTGCAAGATCGTGCGTCGTCGCGGCAAGGTTTTCGTGATCTGCAAGAGCAACCCGCGGTTCAAGGCGCGCCAGCGCTGATCGATTGCGGCACGTGTGCAGTTCAACCGAAAAGGCCGCTGATGCGGCCTTTTTGTTGTCCGACCGAACGCTTCCGCCGCGCTGCGATGGCACCGGCGGGCTGCTTCTGATACAAGGCATCCAGTGAGATTCTTCCAATGGGATCAGGAGGTTCGGCAATGAACGTGAAGTCCATTCTCGTCGGTGTAGTCGTCGCTGCAACCGCCGCTCTCGCGCCGTCCATCGGCCATGCCGAGACGCTCACGCTCGGCACGGTGGTGCGCAGCGCCGACGCGCCCAGCCGCGGGCTCAGCATGGCCCAGGTCGAACAGCGTTTCGGCGCACCGCTGGAGAAACTGCCGACTGCCGGAGGCGGCGCGCCACGCCAGCCGCCGATCAACCGCTGGCGCTACAACGGTTACACGGTCTACTTCGAGCGCAATCGCGTCATCCACAGCGTTCGCGACGGCGCCTGATCCGCTCAACGCGCTCGCGCCGCCATGGTCAGCGTGACCTCCGCCATCGTCGGCGCAACCCTCCAATCGTAGAGCGCTTGGCGTGATATCCGTCTGCCGGCAATGCCGGCGGACTGATGCGGCGGCGTTCGTTCGTCCAACTCCGGGAATCGCGACACGATGACTACCGATGCCTTTCGCCTGCCTGCGGAATGGGAGCCTCAGGACGCGGTGGTTGTGGCTTGGCCGCACGCCGGCACCGACTGGGCCGATCGCCTTGACGCCGTCGAAAAGACCTATGTCGCTCTGGTTTGCGCGATCGCCGCGTCGACTCGCGCGCTGGTCTGCGTCGCCGATGGCGAGATCCGGGCCCGTGCGACGGCGCTGCTGGCCGACAACGGCGCCGATCTCTCGCGCATTGCGTTCATCGAGATCGAGTACGACGACACCTGGCTACGCGATTCCGGTCCGATCACGCTGACCGATGGCCAGACCTTCGTGCTCAACGACTTCCGCTTCACCGGCTGGGGCGGCAAGTTCGAGGCCGGTCGCGACGATCGCCTGATCAGCGGACTGGTCGAACGTGGTGTCTTCTCGTCGCTGGCACGCCACCGTTCGATCAACTGGGCGCTTGAAGGTGGCGCGATCGAATCCGATGGCAAGGGCACCGTGTTGACCACCTGGCGCTGCCTGCATCTGCGTCATCCCGATCTCTCCCGAGAGCAGATCGACAGCCAGTTGCGTGAGTCGCTCGGCGCCGCGCGCGTACTCATGCTCGACCATGGCTACCTCGAAGGCGACGATACCGATGCACACATCGACACGCTTGCGCGCTTCGCGCCAGACGATGCGATCGTGTTCCAGTCGTGCGACGACCGCGACGATGTGCACTTCGCCGAACTCGGTCGCATGCGCGATGAGCTGGCAGCGTTGCGCACCGCCGATGGCAAACCGTACACGCTGCATGCGTTGCCATGGGCGCAGCCGATCGTCGACGACGGTCGCCGCCTGGCGGCCTCGTATGCGAACTACCTGATCATCAACGATGCGGTACTCGTGCCTGCGTATGGCGATGCGATGGATGCCGAAGCGGCACGCCGGATCGGCGTCGCACACCCAGGCCGCCGCGTCGTGCAGGTCCCGTGTCGCGCGCTGATCTGGCAGAACGGCAGCCTGCACTGCGTGACGATGCAGCTTCCTGCCAGCTCCGTCGCCCTTGGCTGACGGCGGTTGCGACCCCAGATCCACGCTACCATCGTCTTTTTCCACGCGCCCATTCATGACCCGCAAAACCCTCAAGGCAGCCCTGCTGCAGGAAACCGACCGCGGCAGCGTCGAGGCGAACCTCGGCGCGATCGAAAGCGGCCTGCGTGAAGCGGCGGTCGCTGGCGCGGAACTCGTGCTGCTGCAGGAACTGCACAACGGTCCCTACTTCTGCCAACACGAGAACGTCGACGAGTTCGATCGGGCCGAAGCGATTCCCGGGCCGTCGACGGCGCGCATCGGTGCACTCGCGGCCGAGTTGAAACTCGTCGTTGTCGCCTCGCTGTTCGAACGCCGCGCGGCCGGGCTGTATCACAACACCGCGGTCGTCTTCGATCGTTCGGCCGAGATCGCCGGGCGCTATCGCAAGATGCACATTCCGGATGATCCGGCGTTCTACGAGAAGTTCTACTTCACGCCGGGCGATCTCGGTTTCGAGCCGATCAGGACCTCGGTCGGCTTGCTCGGCGTGCTCGTGTGCTGGGACCAGTGGTATCCGGAAGCCGCGCGCCTGATGGCGCTGGCCGGCGCGGACCTGCTGCTGTATCCGACCGCGATCGGTTGGGATCCGCGCGACGAGCAAGGCGAAAAGGACCGGCAGCGCGATGCCTGGATCACCGTGCAGCGCGGCCATGCCGTTGCCAATGGCCTGCCGTTGCTGGCCTGCAACCGCAGCGGTTTCGAAGCGGCACCCGATGGCGGCGGCGGCATCCAGTTCTGGGGCTCGAGCTTTGTCGCCGGCCCGCAGGGCGAGTTTCTCGCCGAAGCACCGACCGACGCGCGCCATCTGCTGGTCGTCGACATCGATCTCGCCCGCAGCGAATCGGTACGACGCATCTGGCCATTCCTTCGCGACCGGCGCATCGAGGCGTACGGCGACCTGCTCAAGCGGTTCCGCGATTGAACACCTCGCCGATGTCAGATGCCGATGCCGGGATCGCCGCGGCCAACGAAAACCTCGCCGCGCAGCCGATCGCGCGGGTGATGCGTGATGGCGTGGAATTCGTGCTGCTCGGCACCGCGCATGTGTCGCGCGCAAGCGTCGAGGCGGTGCGCGACATCCTCGAGCGCGAAACCTTCGATGCGATCGCGGTCGAACTGTGCGAGCCGCGCTACAAGTCGATGCGCGACCCCGAGTCCTTCCGCAATCTCGACCTGTTCCAGATCATCCGCCAGGGCAAGGCCGGGCTGGTCGCAGCGAATCTTGCCCTGTCCGCCTTTCAGCGCCGCATCGCCGAACAGTTCGGCATCGAACCCGGTGCGGAAATGAAGGCCGCGATCGACGGTGCCGAAGCACGCAACCTGCCGCTCTGGCTGATCGATCGCGAGGTCGGTATTACATTGAAGCGGGCAATCCGCGCGGTCGGATTCTTCGAGCGCATGGGCGTCGTCGCCGGACTCGCGGGCAACCTTTTGTCGCGCGAGGAAGTCGAAGAAAGCGAAATCGAGAAGCTCAAGGAAGGCGACATGCTCGGCAGCATGTTCAACGAGTTCGCGAAGGAATCGCCGGATCTCTACAAGGCGCTGATCGCCGAGCGCGACGACTACATGACCGCGCGTCTGCGCCAGGAAGCGAACGACTCGCCGACACCGCTGCGCCGCGTCCTCGTGGTCATCGGCGCCGGCCATCTGGCCGGCATGCAGAATGCGCTCGATGTGCAGCGCGACGATCCGGTGACGTTGCAGCAACTCCTTGCAGCCATGCCAGCGCGTTCGATCTGGCCGCGCGTGATCGGTTTCGGCGTGTTCGCGCTGATCGCCGTGGCGATCGCCGTGCTGTTCTATCGTGGCGCCGAATTCGGCACCGACGCGATATGGGTATGGGTGCTGTGCACGGGTTTCGGCGCGGCGCTCGGTGCGCTGGCCGGCGGCGGCCATCCACTCAGTGCGCTGGCTGCGTTCATTGCCGGACCGCTCAAGCCGTTCCGACCCGGCGTTCCAGCCGGCGCCGCCAGCGCCGCGGTGGAGGCGTGGCTGCGGCGCCCGCGCGTTGCCGACTTCGACAGCCTGCGCGACGATGTGATCCATTGGACCGGCTGGTGGCGCAACCGCATATCGCGCACCTTGCTGGTTTTCATCTTCACCAACTTCGGCATGATGTTCGGCACCTGGATCGCCGGTTTCCGGATCCTCCGGCGCCTGCTCTGAACAATGCCCCTGCCCTGCGAATGCCATGAGCCTTTCCCGATTCTTTTCCAAACCGCGCTGGCAATCGAAGGACGAATCGATCCGTCGCGCCGCCGTTGCCACCGAAACCGACGCCGAACTGCTGGCCGCGTTGCCACGCCTCGCTCGCGAAGACCCCGATGCCGGCGTGCGCATTGCCGTGCTCAAGCGATTGGCCGACCCGGGCTTGACCCAGGCGCTCGCACACGATGACCGTGACGTCGGCGTGCGTGCCGTCGCAAAGTCGCTGTGGAACGACCTGCTGACCGGCACACACCCCTCTGCACCAACCCTGGTCGAGCGCATTCGCCTGCTGCGTGCGCAGGACGACACGAAATTGATCGAGCACATCGCAACCCGCGCGCCGGAAGCCGAACTGCGCCAGGCGGCGCTGGCTCGCGTGACGCGTCCGGCGCTGATTGTCGAGCGTGCGACGCAGGATGCCGACGCCGGGGTACGCGAAGCGGCGCTCGCGCGCATCGATGACGAAACGCAACTCGTGCGCATTGCCGAGCGCGCGCGCAAGAGTGACAAGAAGACCAGCCGGCTCGCCAGCGAGCGACTCGACGCACTGCGCCTCGCGCGCGGCGACATTTCCACGGTTACCGCTCGGGCCCGCCTGCTCTGCGAGCAGCTCGAAGCGATCGTGCGCGGCGGCGATGACCGCGAAGCAATCACCATCGATGCGCAGTGGCAGCCACTGCAAAGCCACGTGCCAGCCGACCTCACCACGCGCTACAAGGCCGCGCGTTCACTCTACGAGTTCAGCCGCGATCCGGTGCGCGTTGCCGCAACGCGCGAGCGTGTCCTGGAACGCGGGCGTCTGACCACGGAACTCGGGCAACTTGAGCGCGATGTGGCCAGCCCTGCCGCGCTGGCCGAGCGCGAATCGCTGGTCGCGCGCTTCGATGCGCTCGCCGATCGATTTGCCTTGCACGCCGAATCAGGCGAAGCACAGCCGAACGAAATCGATTCGCAGCGCGTGCGCTCAATTGCCACACGGCTCGACCAAATTGCCGAACACGCGGAGGAAATCGCCTCGCGCCCGGTCATCGACACACGTGCCGCCGATGCCGCACGTGAACGACGCGAGGCCGAACGCGCAGCGCGCGATGGCGATCGCAGCAAGCGCCAGGAAGCAATACAGGCGCGCATCGCCGAACTCGCAACGCTGGTCGAAACGGTGGAGAAAGCGATCGAAAGTGGCAGCACTGCGAGCGCACATGCCAGCTGGCCGTCGATCCTCGACCACCGCAAGGCGATCGGCGAGGCGCTGCCGGCGGAACTGCGCAGCCGCGTGCTCGACATCGAATCGCGCTACGCGCAGTTGTCGGACTGGCAGCGATGGAGCGACAACCATCGACGTCGGCAACTGTGCGAGGAACTCGAAACATTGCCTGCCGCGCAGCTGCATCCCGACGCGGTGGCCACTCGCGTTCGCGAGGCACAGGCGGAATGGACTCGCCTCGACGCACTCGAAGGTCGCGACGCTGGCGCTGCCGACGGGCTCACCCGGCGCTTTCGGTCGCTTTGCCGGCAAGCGATCGAACCGACCCGACCGTATTTCGACAAGCGCGATGAACTGCGCAAGGGACATGCTCAGCGTATCGCCGATCTCGTCACGCGCGCCGAGCTTGCCCTCGCTGAGGGACAGGACGCCAACGCATTGGCCGCGCAGCGTCGCGACATCGCCGCGGCACTGCGCGATCTCGATCAGGTCGATCCTCGCCAACGCAAGTCACTGGCCGAGCACCTGAAGAAGACCATCGGCACACTCGATGCGCGCGTGACCGAAGTGCACGCAGCCGTCGAGGCGGCGAAATCGGCCTTGATCGCACAGGCGATCGCCCTGGTTGAACAAACCGACGTGCGCAGTTCCATCGCCTCGGCACGTGATCTTCAAAAGCGCTGGCAAGCGAGCGGCAACGGCAAGCGTTCACGCGACGAGGCGCAGTGGCGCGCCTTCCGCAAGGCCGTCGATGGCGTCTTCGCGCGCGCCGACGATGAACGGGCTGCGCGCACCTCGCGCGATCGCGAGCTGCTCGAACAGGCGGCCGCGCTGTGTGCCGAGCTCGAGGAACTCGCGCGCGCGGAAGCGCCGCCCGCACGTACCGACGTTTCCCGCATCGATTCCGCCTACATGGCGCTTGGCGTCACCGACACCGCGTTGCGCCAGCGCCACCAGGACGCGCATGCCGTGCTGCGAGACCGTCAGACCCAGCGTCAGCGCAACGAGCGGCGCGGACGCTTCGATGACTGGCTCGCCCACCATCGTGTGCTGCGCCGTGTCGAGCTTGGCAAGATCGACCGCGACAGTGCGCGTGCGGAAGTCGCGGCACTGGCTTCGTTGCGGATTGCCGCCGAGCCGATGCAAGCGCGACTGAAGTCGGACGCGGCACTGCGTGAGACAGCAGGCGAGACTGAAGCACATCGTGATTGCGTGATCGAGCTCGAACAACTCGCAGGTATCGAATCCCCCGCTGAAGACCGCCAGCGCCGACTCGACCTGCAGGTGGCGCAACTTTCGGCGCGCATGCGTGGCGACAACGCCATGGCACCACTTGAACGCCTCGAGCAACTGCTCGTGCGCTGGAGCGAAGCCGGCGCCCTGCCCGCGTCCAGCGAGCAATTGGATGTGCGGCTCGAGCGTGCGGTGGAGCGGATTCTTGGAGATCTCGGCTAAGGGCATCGAACGCCATGCGAACGTGATTGCGATGGGTGGTGTGGCGTTGGATCGTGTTTCGTCACATCGGCGAACAGGTGAGGTCGGCAAGCATCCCAAGCTGCCCCCATCCGCCCTCCGGGCACCTTCCCCCGCTGCGCAGGGGAAGGGCAAAACAGATCGTAGGCGAGCTTGCCGATTGGCCGCGTCGTCGCCCTTCCCCCGCAGCGCGGGTGAAGGGCAAAACAGATCC
>JBBSOU010000157.1:0-7593 GCA_038259445.1 Lysobacterales bacterium
GAGGCAGCCAAGCGGAGCTTCGCCTGGTATGCGACCGGTCTGGCCAGCTACGAGCAGGTCTATGGCGCCTTGTCGATCGTGCCGATTTTCATTTTCTGGATCTATCTGTCGTGGGTCATCGTGCTGCTCGGTGCATCGATCAGTGCCTCGCTGAGTGCGTTCGACTATCGTCCTGCGTCAATGCGCCTCGCCGCCGGCCAGGAGTTCGAAGGCCTCGTGCAACTGATCGCGCGCTTCGCCGAGGCGCATGCTGACGGACGCGGTCTGCACACCGAAGCGCTGCATGCCACCGAACCGTATCTGACCGACGACCTGTTGCAGCGCTATCTGCGCGATCTCTCCGCGCTGGCCGTGGTGCGTCGGACCGAAACCGGCGAGTGGATCCTCGCCCGCGATCTCGACCGCGTTTCGCTGCTGGACCTCTACACCGAGGGCGGCTATCGTCTGCCGCTCGACGACACGCCGCTGCCGGGTGGTGAGCCGCGAGCGTCGCCGCTGGCGTTGCGCGAACTGGCCGCGGCCGTGCGCGAGCGACTCGACGTCAGTCTTGAATCGATCGCCGGATCACTGGCGACGAAGGTGGAACGTCCCGAAACGACCAATCCCGACCCTTACCGGACATCCGCATGAAGACTTTCCACCGTTCGCCGCTGTTTGCTCTTTCGTTGCTGATCCTGTTTCTGGCCGGCAATGCGCAGGCGGCCGCGACCGGCAGCCAGCCGAAGCTCATGCTCGAGACCATCGATGGCAAGGCGTTCGACCTCGCCTCCCACCGTGGCAAGTGGGTGATCGTCAACTTCTGGGCCACCTGGTGCGCACCGTGCATCGCGGAAATGCCCGACATCTCGGACTTCGTCACCTCGCGCCACGATGTCGTCGCCATTGGGCTCGCGTATGAGGAGACCGAAAAGCAGGAAATCGTCGATTTCCTGCAAAAGCGCCCTGTGGCCTATTTCATCGCGCAAGTCGACGTCAACGCCCCGCCCGCGGATTTCGCGACGCCGCGCGGGCTGCCGACCACCTACCTGATCGATCCCGAGGGACGCATCGCAAAGCACTTTCTCGGCCCGATCACCGAGAAGGATCTCGAACAGGCGATCATTGCCGCCAAGGCCGTGAAGAACGGCTGATATCCCATGGCCTGCGCCCGCTTCCATGTGTCGGGACGTGTACAGGGCGTCGGTTTTCGCGCGTCGGCGCGTGCCGAGGCGCTGCGCCTCGGCATCGCCGGGCACGCGCGAAACCTGCGCGACGGTCGTGTCGAACTGGTTGCCAGCGGCAGTGACGTTGCGCTCGCCGAATTCGCCGGCTGGCTCGAGCATGGACCTCCGGCGGCGCGCGTGGCAGGCGTGGTGCGCGAAGCGCTTGACGACCAGGCATTGAGCGGTTTCTACACGCGCTGAGGGGCCATCGGACGGGCCCATCACGTCATTTTGGTTCCATCCATCTTCGCTGCGTACCATGGCGGGTCTGTCCAATGACCGGTGAGGTGCGTTCGATGTCCGACGAAACCAGCAAGACCAGTGCCGATCACGTCTCCGACACGCTGACCCAGCTGAAGGAAATGCGCCATTACTCGAAGAACAATGTCGAACGCCTGACCGCTGCATGGATGCTGTTCGACGGCGAACTGTCCGATCTCAAGCAAACCGACAAGATCGACGACCTCATGAATCGCCAGGGTCAATTGCACGACGCGCTTGAAACCGTGATCGTCGAGCTGGAAGAAGTGCATCTCGGCTTGCAGCCGCCCGCGCAAGCCTAGGGATACGCTGATCACGTCTGCACAGGCGTCACCGCACTGCCTGCGCGCAGGTCAAGGCGTGGCTCCGACTATGCAGACTGGCCGTCGGTCGAGTCGCCACAACGCCGGACTGCGCGCAGGCCGTGCGGCCCCAACCTTTGAATCCAGTGACGGGGCTGATGTCCACAAGGCGCGCCGGCGCAAGCGGCTTGCCCCACACGACCCATCTCAAGCGACGCCACGCACGACACCGGGACGGACTTTCCACATCACGTCGCCTGCGCAGACGTGACCAGATCATCCCTGGGTCGTTCTGACGGGTAGTCGGCGGCATCATCCGCTGTCCGCGCGGGACTTTTGCCGGTCCGTGTGACCGATCGTTGCAGGTCGGTCGCGCAACGTGTACAGATAGCGTCACATTCAGGGTTGCAGGGCGTCACATGAGTCCAAGCAGGATTGCACACGGTGACGAGCGCGGCTGGATCGTCCCGATCGGTGGAGCGGAAGACAAGCAGAACGATGCGCGAATCCTCGATCGATTCGTGCAGCTCTGCGGCGGCCGCGACGCCGATATCGTCGTGATCCCCACCGCGAGCCAGCTTTCGGATACCGGTACGCGCTACGAAAACGTCTTTCAGGAACTCGGTGCGGGACGCGTCACGTCGCTCGATTTCGACACTCGCCGGGATACCAGCGAGCACAACCGGCTCGAGCGGATCGAGCAGGCCAGCGGAATCTTTTTTACCGGTGGCAACCAGCTGCGCATCTCGACCATGCTCGGCGGCACGCCGGTGGCCAAGCTGATCCGTTCGCTCAATGCACAGGGCGTGCATGTCGGCGGTACCAGCGCCGGTGCCAGCATCCTCAGCGAACACATGATCGCGTTCGGCAAGGAAGGTTCGTCGCCGACCGCCGGCAGCGTGCGCCTGGCGCCGGGACTCGGACTGACCAATCGCTTCGTCATCGACCAGCATTTCCGCCAGCGCGATCGTCTCGGTCGCCTGCTCGCTGCGCTTGCCTACAACCCGTTCGCGGTCGGCATCGGCCTCGACGAGGACACCGCTGCGTTCATCCGACCCGACAACACGCTGGAGGTGGAAGGCAGTGGCGCGGTCACCGTGGTCGATGCCAGCAACCTGCAGTTTTCCTCGATGGACCAGGTCGACGAGAACGCGCCGGTGTGTCTGCTCGGCCTGGCCGTGCACATCCTGGTCTCCGGCGCGACCTTCAACCTGCACACGCGCGTGGCGTCCGCCGGCACGCTGTCGACGGGCAAGAGGTCGCATTGAATCGCGTCGCGTGTTTTGCCCGCTTGCTGCGGCATGCGTTGCACGCTGACGATCACTGTCGTTTCGCCAGCGACGGGTTGGCAGACGGGCTGCTCGCACGTGGCAGCGAGCCCGAATTCGAATCAGAGTAATCCCGGGGAATCCATGCATGCGCATCCTTGATCGTTCGGTGTTCGTTGGCCCGTCGTTGTATGCGCATTTTCCGGTCATCCGGCTCGAGCTTGATCTCGGTGAACTCGAGGCATGGCCGACGGTGCGACTCGGCGCCGGGTTCGTCGACGGCCTCGTCGAGGCGTTGCCGGGCCTGGCCGAACATGGCTGTTCGTATCGCGAGCCTGGCGGTTTCATCCGCCGCATGCGCGAAGGCGAGGGCACCTGGCTCGGCCATGTGCTCGAGCATGTGGCCATCGAATTGCAGAACATCGCCGGCGAAGACGTCACCTTCGGCAAGACGCGCAGCGTCGACAAGCCCGGCGTCTATTCCGTGGTCTATGAATATGCGCAGCGTGAAGAAGGTATCGCCGCCGGCGAACTTGCCTTGCGCCTGCTCAGTTCGTTGTTGCCGGAATCGCTGCAGCCGGTTGACAGCGTGCCGGTCGGTTGGGAGTGGAACAGTGCACGCGACGAGTTCATCCGCTACGCGCAGCGCCGTGCGCTCGGTCCGTCGACCGCCTCACTCGTGCGCGCGGCCGAGGAGCGCGGTATTCCGTGGTTGCGCCTGAACGACCAGTCACTCGTGCAACTCGGCCACGGCAAGTACCAGCAACGCATCCAGGCAACGGTCACCGGGCGCACGCCGCATATCGCGGTCGAACTTGCCAGCGACAAGGAAGAGACCAACAAGATCCTCGCCTCGCTCGGACTGCCGGTACCGAAGCAGGAGCTCGTGCAGACGGAAGAAGCGGCATTGCGTGCAGCCAGGCGGCTTGGCTTGCCGGTGGTGACCAAACCCTTCAATGGCAACCATGGCCGCGGCATCTCGATCCGTCTGAACACCGATGAGGAGATCCTCGCCGGCTTTCTCGCTGCGCGCGAAATCTCGCGCTCGGTGATCGTCGAGAACTATGTCAGCGGCGACGATCACCGCCTGCTCGTCGTCAACGGCGAACTGATCGCGGCGACGCGGCGTACGCCGGGGCATGTCGTTGGTGACGGGTCCAGCACGATCGCGCAACTGGTCGACGTCGTGAACCAGGACCCGCGCCGCGGTGTCGGTCACGAAAAGGTGCTGACTCGGCTCGAACTCGATGCACAGGCAAGCATGATGATGGAGCGCGTCGGCTACACCGCCGAATCGGTTCCGGGGGCCGACGAACTGGTGTACCTGCGATCGACGGCGAACCTGTCGACCGGCGGCACCGCGACTGATGTCACCGACATCATCCATCCCGACAACCGCGACATGGCCGTGCGCGCGATCCGCGCGATCGGGCTGGATGTCGGCGGCGTCGATTTCCTCTCGACCAACATCGCCGAAAGCTATCGGACAATCGGTGGCGGCATCTGCGAAGTCAATGCCGCGCCAGGGTTCCGCATGCACGTCAGTCCGAGCGAGGGCACGCCGCGTGATGCCGCCGGTCCGGTCATCGACATGCTGTTTCCGCCGGGCTCGCCATCGCAGGTGCCGATCGCCGCGATAACCGGCACCAACGGCAAGACGACCACCGCGCGCATGCTCGCGCACATCACCAAGATGGCCGGCTATACGCCCGGCATGACCACCACCGACGGCGTCTACATCGACGGCCAGCGCACGGTCGAAGGCGACATGACCGGCCCGGTTTCTGCGCGCATGGTGCTGTCGGATCCGCAGATCGACATCGCCGTGCTCGAGACCGCGCGCGGCGGTCTGCTGCGTGCCGGCATGGGCGTGCCGAAGGTGCACGTCGGTGCGGTGCTCAATGTGCAGTCCGATCATCTCGGCATGAAGGGCATCGACACGCTCGAACAACTGGCCGAGGTCAAGCGCATCGTCGTCGAGGTCGCACAGGACTGCGCGGTGCTCAATGCCGATGATCCGAACGTGTTGAAGATGTCCGGCTACACCGATGCCAAGACGATCTGCTACTGCACGATGAATCCGTCGCACAGCCTCGTGCGCGAACACATCCGCGCCGGTGGCCGCGCCTGCGCGCTCGAGGCCGGCGTCAATGGCCAGATGATCACGCTGTACGACAAGGGCAGCCATATCCCGCTGCTGTGGACGCACCTGATTCCAGCCACGCTGGAAGGGCGCGCGTTGCATAATGTGCAGAATGCGATGGTCGCCGCGGCGATGGCTTTCTCGCTCGGCATCAAGCTCGACGCGATCCGCCAGGGCCTGCGCACGTTCGACACCACGTTCTTCCAGGCGCCAGGGCGCATGAATGTGTTCAACGAACATCCGTTCAAGGTGCTGTTCGACTATGGCCACAACGCGCATGCGGTGTCGGTCATGGCCGACCTCGTGCAGCGTCTCGATGTGGTCGGACGGCGCATCGTCGTGCTCGCCGGTCCGGGCGATCGCCGCGACGAAGACCTCAATGCGATTGCCGATGCCGTCGCCAATCGTTTCGATCACTACATCTGCCGTCGCGACGACGGTCTGCGCGGCCGTGACGGCGACGAGGTGCCGCTGATCATGTCGCGCGCGCTGATCGCTGCCGGTGTTGCCAAGGGATCGATTTCGCTGATACCCGATGAGCAGGAAGCGCTCGACGCCGGCCTGCGCATGTGCCGACCCGGTGACCTGTTGCTGGTATTCGCCGACGCGCTGGTGCGCTCGTGGAAGCAGATCATCAAGTTCCGTCCGGAGGGCATGCCCGAGTCCCGGCCCGCGCCTGCCGTCGTCGAAGTGCCCGAGGTGGCCGAGCCGGTGTTCGACGAATCGAGTTTTGCCGACATGGGCGGCGTCGTTCGCGACGAGCGTGGCATCCACCTGTCGCGGGAGAGCGACGACTGAGCGCGGCGTACGCGCTGCCGTTCGAGGATTCGCGTCGCCTCACCGGAGCCAATCTCTACTTCAGCGATGCGGGTGCCGTACTCGAGACGCTTGGCGCAATACCCGAGACAGCCGCGATCGAAGCCTGGCGCGATGAAGTCGCACGGCTGCGCTCGGTGCTCGGTTGGGCAGATCGTCCGATCGTCGCGCGTGTGCATGCAACGGGCGCGTCGCTCGCCCTGGCCGCGCCGGTCGATCAGCTGTTCACTGCGACAGAGATCAATGAATTCGCGTGGGCGCGCGGCGCAGCCAGGACCGTGCTCATACAGCACGCGCCCGGACATGCGGCGGCCTGGGATGACGACTGCGCGCTGCACACGATCCGTGCGATGGCGCGTGCGGAACGCGATCAACGCCTGGCGGCACTGGTCGCCGAGTCAGATCGTCGTGGCGTCGGTGTGCTGATCGACGACGAGTCCGTTTCGGTGGGCAGCGGCACCGGCGCGCGCATCTGGCCGAAGGACGCCTTGCCGGAGATCGAACTGCTCGAATGGCCACGGCTCCACGACATTCCGACGGTGCTCGTGACCGGCTCCAACGGCAAGACCACCTGCGTGCGCCTGCTCGCGGCGATGACGCGCGCGCACGGCTGGCATACCGCACACAGTTGCACCGACGGCCTCTACATCGACGGCGAACCGATTGTCGCGGGCGACTACTCCGGACCGGCCGGTGCGCGCACCGTGTTGCGCCATGCCCATGCACAGGCGGCGATTCTCGAAACGGCGCGTGGTGGCATCCTGCGTCGCGGCATAGCGCCGAGCCACGCGCGCGCTGCGATCGTCACCAACATCAGCGACGATCATTTCGGCGAATACGGTGTGCATTCGCTCGTCGACCTCGGTGCGGTCAAGCTGGCCGTAGCGCGCGTCGTCGATGCCGATGGCCTGCTCGTGCTCAATGCGGAAGATTCGATCCTGCGCGAGCATGCGGCGTCGCTCGGCTGTCCGCTCGGCTGGTTCGCGCGCGACGACGACGATCCGACGCTGCGTGCGCATCGCGCCGTCGGTGGCGTCACCGCCGGCGTGCGTGACGGTCGGTTGTCGCTGGCCTTCGGCAAAGCCGTGCATGATCTCGGCGTCGTAGTCAACATGCCGCTGACCTTCGGCGGCCGCGCCGCCTACAACATCGCCAATGTTGCGGCCGTGTCGCTCGCCGCGAGCGCGCTCGGTATCGCGCCGCAGACGATCGCCGCGGTGCTCGCGCGCTTCGGCGCCGACAGTGCCGACAATCCTGGTCGCCTGCAGCACTGGCAGGTCGGCGGCGCGATCGTCCTGCTCGACTACGCGCACAATCCGGATGGCTTGCGCGCGCTGCTCGAAGTGGCGAACTCGGCGCGTGCCGGAGGCGACATCGTGCTGCTGCTCGGTCAGGCCGGCAATCGCGGCGATGCGGAAATCCGCGAGCTCGCGCGCGTCGCCAACGCGTTCGATCCGCGCCGGATCGTGCTCAAGGACATCGCCGGCATGCTGCGCGGCAGGGCGGTCGGCGAAGTGCCGGCGATCCTGCGTGATGCGCTCATCGCCGCCGGCTTCGAGGAGGCACGCATCGTCGAGCGACTCGATGAGGTCGACGCCGCA
>JBBSOU010000158.1:0-7494 GCA_038259445.1 Lysobacterales bacterium
CCTTTTCACGCGCGCGATCGGGTTCTCCGCAAGCGCGGAAAAACCACTTCAGTGGCCGTCTCGATACCAATCGAGCACCTGACCATCAAGTCGCGCAGCGAGATCGAATCCGCTCGCCACGTAGGCATCGAGTGCTGTGCGCAATGTCCGTGCACGATGACCTGCTGATGTTGCCTCGCCGTTGTGCCGCAGGTACTCGATCATTTGCCACGCATGCAGCGTGGTGTCGTGCAGGGTGTCGGCATGCGCGAGCAGGTGATCGTGCAGCCACACGCGCAGGTTGGCGTGCAGGATGAAACCGTTCTCCGTCGCGTGCGCTACCATTGCCTCTGCAGCACGTGCGGACACGCCGCGAAACCACTCGGTGCGCCCGCCCGCCGCACTGCGGATCACCAGCGGTGCCCATGTCGCCTCGACACAATGCATGTGCTTGAGTGACGCTTCGAGCGCACGCGCATCACGCACGCGATCAAACTCGACGAGCACACCGCGCTCAAGGTCGAAGAACTCGAACCAACGCACGTGCAGCGCACGCATGCGCTGCATCGGGTCGCGCGAAAAGCCGAACTTGGCCAGATCCTCGTCGCGCGCCGGCAGCAGATAGGTGAAGCTGCGACCGCGCGCGACCGTGCGCCAGGGCGCTGCGTGATCTTCGGCATCGTCGGTCATGGCGTGTGCCCATCCGTCATCGCCGCACAGGCCTTGGGTTGCGCACCTCAGGCCGACTTGCGTGCCGCCGGCTTGGCCGTCTTCGTTGCTGCGCGCTTGGCGGATTTCTTGACTGGCGCCTTGGCTTTCTTCGCTGCCGGCTTGCGCCGCGTTGCCGGCGGCGGCGCGGCTTCGACGCGCTTCTTCGCCGGCGTTCGCTTGTTGCTGTCGACACTCTTGCGCAGCAAGGCCATGAAGTCGACGACGTTGGTTGTCGCATCTTCGGCAACCCGGGGTTCGTCATCGATCGCCTTGACCACGCCCTTGGCCTTCATGCGCTTCTCGATGACCTTGCTCAGGCGCGCGCGAAACTCGTCCTTGAAGTCGCCTGGCTGCCATTTGCCGGCCATCGACTCGATCAGCTGCTCGGCCATCGCCAGCTCGCTGCGCGATATGCGATACGCGCCGATGTCTTTCGACGGCAACGCGTAGTCGGTCGGATCGACCAGTTCCTGTGCGTAACGCAACAGGTTGAGCAGCAGCGCGTCGCCGTGCGGGATCACCGCACACAGGTATTCGCGCGTACGGATGACGACACGGCCGATGCCGATGCGCCCGGTCTTGCGCAGCGTTTCGCGCAACAGCACATAACCCTTCTCGGCCTTCTTGGCCGGCACGAGGTAATACGGCTTCTCGAAGAACTGCGGGCCGACCGCGTCGGCTTCGACAAACGCCTCGACATCGATCGACTCGTGGTTCTCGGCCGCGGCGGACTTGATGTCCTCCGGCTTGAGCACGACGTAACTGCCCTTGTGATACTCGAAGGCCTTGACGATGTCCTTCCACGGCACCTCGTCGCCGGTCTCGGCATTCACGCGCTCGTAGCGCACCGGCTTGTTGTTGCGCGAATCGAGCATGCGGAAATGCAGGTCGACGCGGCGCTCGCCGCTCATCAGCGAGACCGGCACGTTGAGCAGTCCGAATGAAAGCGTTCCGGTCCAGATCGGGCGGGCCATGGTCGAGTTCCTGTGCAGAGGGACGACGATAGTAAGCACGCGGTGGCCGGGACCGCGAGTGTGCGCGCCGCGTCGTTGCCGACGATTCAGCGGCTTGCACCATAGACTCGGGCAATTTCGGCATCGGAGCGGGGCCGTGGGCTTGCGCGAGTACAAACGCAAACGCGATTTCGCGTCGACTTCCGAACCGGCCGACGGTGGTGAGTCTGGCGGACGCATCTTCGTCGTGCAGCTGCATCTCGCCTCGCACCGCCACTTCGATTTCCGCCTCGAGTTCAACGGCGTGCTGAAGAGCTGGGCCGTGCCGAAAGGTCCGAGTTTCGATCCGGCGGTCAAACGCCTGGCCGTCGAGGTCGAGGACCATCCACTGTCGTACGCGACGTTCGAGGGCGACATTCCCGCCGGCAACTACGGCGCAGGTCACGTTGATGTGTTCGACAGCGGAACATGGGAGCCGCTCGGCAGCGTCTCCGCCGGGCTCGCCCGCGGTGAGCTCAAGTTCGTGCTGCATGGCGACGTGCTGCGCGGCTCGTGGGTGCTCGTGCGTACGCGCAAGCGGGGTGGCAAACAGCAGTGGTTGCTGATCAAGCACGCGGATGAATACGCCGGGGAGCGTGACGCCGATGCATTCGTCGATGCCGAAACGGGGCGGCCGATCGCGCTCGCGCAGCGCAGCAAGGTCTGGCCGGGCGCGCGAACGGAAAGTCGCAAGGCCGCGTCGACGAAGTCCGCTGCGCGTGCCGGCGGCCTGGCATCGCTGGGTGTGACCGAGCGGTTGCGCGCCGAAGCGTTCGAGCCGGCTTTGTGCAAGGCGCAGCAGCGCCCGCCGACGACCGCGGACTGGCTGCACGAGGTGAAGTGGGATGGTTACCGAATGCTGACCACGATCGTCGCCGGCAAGGCTCGTCTGTGGTCGAGAAATGGCATCGAGTGGACACGCAAGCTGCCGAAGCTCGAGCGCGCGCTCGAGGCGCTTGGCGTGCAGAGTGCGCAGCTCGATGGCGAGATCATCGTGCCGACGGACGGCAGCGCCGACTTCAATGCATTGCGGTCGGCACTGTCCAAGGGCGCCGAGGAGTCGATCGTCTACATGCTGTTCGACCTGCCGCATCTCGACGGCCGTTCATTGCGCGATGTCGCGTTGATCGAGCGCAAACGCAGACTCGAAGCACTGGTTGCGCGCCAGCAATCCGGTCGGGTGCGCTACTCGCAGCATCATCAGGGCGATGGTCTACGCGTATTCGCACAAGCCGTCACCGGTGGCCTCGAGGGAGTCGTCAGCAAGCGTAGTGACAGCAGCTATCGCGGCGGCAGGAATGGCGACTGGATCAAGGCCAAGGCGCGCCTGTCCGACGACTTCGCGGTGGTCGGCTTCACCGAACCGAAACGGTCACGCGAGGGCATCGGCGCGATCTTGCTCGCGCGCAATGTAGACGGCGTGCTGACCTATGCCGGTCGCGCCGGCACCGGTTTTGACAGTGCGCAGCTGCGCGCGTTTCGCCAAGTCCTCGAACCGACCGTCAGTGACACTGCGCCCGCAGGACTCGAGCGCATGGCAGCGAAGGATCGCGCGCTGGCGGTCTGGGTCAAGCCGACGATGATCGTCGAAGTGTTCCACCAGGGCATCGGCGGCAATGGACTGCTGCGCCATCCGGCCTTCAAGGCGATCCGCGAGGATATCCCGATGCGCACCTACCTCACGAAGAAGAAAACCGGCGCGGCGGAAGCGGTGCCCGTCGCGCGCAAATCGGCGGCGCGCGAAGCACCGTCGTCCCTTACGCATCCCGAACGTGTCGTCTACCCGGCGCTCGGCGTCACCAAGTCCGACGTCGCTGCTTTCTACACCGCGGTTTCGCCATGGCTGTTGCCGGAAATCCACGATCGACCGCTGGCGGTCGTGCGCTGCCCGGACGGCGTCGGCAAGAAGTGCTTCTTCCAGAAACACATCGGCAAGGGCTGGGGGGCGAACATCAAGGGCGCGACGATCAAGGGCACGTCGGAAACCTCGACACATCTGCGCATTGCCGACATCCGGGGATTGCTCGATCTCGTGCAGATGAACGTGCTCGAGCTGCATGCGTGGGGAACCACCGCGAAACGTCCGGAACACGCCGATCGCGTCGTCTTCGATCTCGATCCGCATGCATCGGTGGCGTGGTCGCACGTGGTCGCCGCTGCGCGTGAAGTCCGCAAGCACCTCGCCTCGATCGGCCTCGAGTCGTTCGTGCGCACGTCGGGCGGCAAGGGCCTGCATGTCGTCGTGCCGCTCGATCCACCGGCACCGTGGACACGCGTGAAGCCGTTCGCGCAGGCGGTCGCGCAGTCGATGGCGCAACTCCGTCCGGATGCCTACGTCAGTGTCGCCGGCGAGAAGAATCGAACCGGCCGGATCTTCATCGACTGGCTGCGCAACGGCAAGGGAGCGACCAGCATCGCGTCGTATTCGTTGCGTGCGCGCGAAAGCGCAGGCGTGGCGATGCCGCTGACATGGACCGAGCTGGCCAAGGTCAAATCGGGCGATGCCTTCACGATCGCCAATGCGCTGGCGCGACTCAGGCGGCGCAAGCGCGATCCGTGGGCGCTGATGGCGTCGACGAAGCAGGGATTGCCGACCCTGTGAACATGTCGCGTGTTTGCGCGCGAGCGATTCCTGCATGGCGAAGACATCCGCTGCGCGACATGTGAAAGCTGACTGCGCTGTAACCCGCTTCGTGAACATCGCGCAACGGTGTGGCGGCCATTCATCGCGGAAATTGCCTACTGCTCACCCCGCACGAATCACCTACATGACGACCGATGGCGCGGACGTTCAAATCCATCGGCAGACCTACAGCTCACAGGAAACAGTGACCATGGATATTCGCTCCTCCCTTGCACCCGTGACTCTCGCCGTCGCCGCTGCCCTGCTCTCGTGCAGTGCATTCGCCGCGCAGTCGAAGGACGCCGACGAAAAGAATCCGACGATGACGTCAGCCACAGCCGATGCCAAGAACACCGGTATCAATGAGCGCGACAGGAATGCTGCGGCCACGTTGCCGACCGATCAGCCGAACAACAGTGCCGATCTCGAAGTTGCCGCTGCGGTGCGTTCAGCGATCGTCGAGGACGATTCGCTGTCGATGACGGCGCACAACGTCAAGCTGGTCGCCGCTGGCGGTGTCGTCGTTCTGCGTGGTCCGGTCGAGAACGCGACCGAGAAAGCGAAGGTGGCCCAGATCGCCGGTTCTGTCGCCGGCGTGACCAAGGTCGAGAACCATCTTGAGATCAGCGCGCCGTAGTTCGTGCGGCACGTGAACACTTCCACTTCAATCAAGGATCAAGAAATCATGAAAGCTTCCGTCTATTGCACCACCAAGACCCTCGATCAGGCCGAATCGATCGTCGAATCGCTGAAGGCGGCCGGGTTCACATCGAACGACATCTCGGCACTGATGCCCGACAAGCGCACGACCAAGGATTTCGCGCATGAGCACAACACCAAGGCACCGGAAGGCGCGACCGCCGGTGGCGTAGCCGGTCTCGGTGTCGGTGCGGCCCTCGGCTGGCTCGCCGGCATCGGCGCGCTCGCGATTCCCGGCGTGGGGCCGTTGATTGCAGCCGGCCCGATCATGGGCGCGCTGGCCGGCGGTGCCGTTGGAGGCGCTACCGGTGGCGTGATCGGTGCACTGGTAGGTATGGGTATTCCGGAATTCGAGGCGAAGCGTTACGACGCCAAGATCCGTGATGGCAACATCCTGATCTCGGTGCATACCGAAGACAGCAAGCAACGCGATGTCGCCAAGGACATCTTCAAGCGCCACAACGCCGACGACATTTCGACCGGCTCGGAAGCGAGCGCGAAGTCGGCTGCGTGATCGAATGAGTTCCTGATCGTTGCGATAAAGCAGGCGCCGGACGAGGCTCGTCCGGCGCTTTTTTGTGCGGCGCCTCGAGTGGGTCCGGACGCCATTCCCACGCTCACGTGGTTTGCGCTTTCGCGCCGTCGCTACTGTCGGGCGAATGCCCACCGCGCTGGTGAAGGCAAGACGGTTCGCCGTTACTCCTCCTTTCGCGCTGCGAAGGTGCGGCGAAAGGTAAAAGAGAACATGCATCGCCATGGTTTCCTCTCCCCTGCGCAGCGGGGTTAGCTGCCCGACTGCGAAGGCAGGATGCCGTAGCGAACGGCGCAGCCGGCCCGAAGGGCATGGTGCAGGAGCGCCATTTCACGGCGGACGGGGGCGCTCTGGAATGCGCTGTGGACGCGTTCGCAATGCGCGGCAAGCGTCCCCGTCGGTACGGGTTCATGCGTGCTTCGCTAGGGTGGCACAGGTGTTCCCCGCCAGCCCGCCGATCAGGAGCCAGCCCGTGGATGAGTTCGTCAACCTGCCGATTTCGCGACGCCGCTTGCTCAAGGCCGGTGCTGCGTCGATAACCGCGATGGCAGTACCCTCCATCGCAGGTGCGCAAGAGCGGGCAACGATGGCGAGCAAGCCGGTCATGTCGAGCGTCAAGCTCAACGTCAATGGTTCCGAGCACGCGCTGAATGTCGATACGCGCACAACGCTGCTCGACGCGCTGCGCGAGCATCTTCACCTCAACGGAACGAAAAAAGGCTGCGACCACGGCCAGTGCGGCGCCTGCACCGTGCTGCTTGGCGGCCGTCGCATCAATGCCTGCCTGACGCTTGCGGTCATGCACGACGGCGCCCGCATCACCACGATCGAAGGCCTCGGCACGCCGCAGAACCTGCATCCGATGCAGAAGGCGTTCGTCAAGCACGATGGATTTCAATGCGGCTACTGCACGCCGGGCCAGATCTGCTCGGCGGTCGCCGTGCTCGACGAGATCACGCAGGGTATACCGAGCCATGTCAGCGCGGACCTCAGCGCAGCACCTTCGTTGTCGGCAAACGAGATCCGTGAGCGCATGAGCGGAAATCTTTGCCGCTGCGGCGCGTACTCGAACATCATCGATGCGATCAGCGAAGTCGGCGGGAGCACGGCATGAGGGCGTTCAGCTACGAGCGCGCGAAATCACCTGCCGAAGCAGCAGCAGCGGCGGCGCGCACGGCGGATGCCAAGTTCATCGCCGGCGGCACCAACCTGCTCGACCTCATGAAGCTCGAGATCGAAACACCGGCACACCTGATCGACGTCAACGGGCTCGGCCTCGACGCGATCGAGGAAACCGCGGATGGCGGCCTGCGTATCGGCGCACTCGTGCGCAACACGGATCTCGCCACGCATGCGCGCGTGCGTCGCGACTACGCCTTGCTCTCGCGAGCACTGCTCTCGGGCGCGTCGGGGCAGTTGCGCAACCAGGCGACGACTGCCGGCAACCTGCTGCAGCGTACCCGTTGCCCGTACTTCTACGACAGCAACCAGCCGTGCAACAAGCGCCTGCCGCGCAGTGGTTGCGGCGCGCTTGAAGGCTACAGCCGCCAGCACGCCGTGGTCGGCGCGAGTACGGCGTGCATTGCCACGCATCCGAGCGACATGGCAGTGGCGATGCGCGCGCTCGATGCGACGATCGAAACCGTGAAGGCCGATGGCGCGACGCGCAGCATTGCGATCGCTGATTTCCATCTCGCGCCGGGGAATACGCCCGAGCGCGAGCACGTGCTGGAAAAAGGCGAGCTGATCACCGCCGTGACCCTGCCGAAACCGATCGGCGGCACGCACATCTATCGCAAGGTTCGTGATCGCGCCTCCTATGCATTCGCGCTTATATCGGTGGGTGCCGTGATTCAGCGCGATGGCAGTGGACGTGTCGCCGTCGGCGGCGTCGCGCACAAGCCGTGGCGTATCGAGGCAGCCGAAGCCGAGTTGCCGAACGGCGCCAAGGCGGTGGC
>JBBSOU010000159.1:0-7434 GCA_038259445.1 Lysobacterales bacterium
GCGTCGTAGTAGAACTCGAGATTGCGCGCGCTCATCTTCGGCGGTGTAGTCGCCGGCGCCGCACGGACATTCGCCGACACCGAAGGTGCCGCCATCGAGAAATTGAGGTCAGTCATTGCTGATCTTGTTCCTGAGAAGAATGGCACGTGCGAGCAGGCTGAGCAGCAGTACGAAGGTGGTCAGCACGAGTGCGCCAGCCCACGCCAGCGTCTGCCATGACTCGAAAGGGCTTGCTGCAAACTGGTTCATGACCACCGGCACGCTGGCCATGGCCCGCGACATGTCGGTGCTCCAGTACTGGTTTCCGAATGCGGTGAACAGCAGCGGCGCGGTTTCACCGCTGATGCGCGCCAGCGCGAGCAGCACACCGGTGATGATGCCGGCCGAGGCGCCGCGGTAGAGCACCTGGACGATCACTTTCCATTGCGGAATACCGAGCGACAGCGCGGCCTCGCGCATCTGCGCGGGAACCAGCCGCAGCATCTCGTCGGTCGTGCGCACGACCACCGGCAGCACGATGAAGGCCAGCGCCACCGCGCCGGCGTAGCCCGAGAAGCCGCCACCGAACTGTGCGACGAGCAGGGTGTAGACGAACAAGCCGAGCACGATCGATGGTGCCGAAAGGAGGATGTCATTGACGAAGCGAATGACCGTGCCGATCTTGCGCGTACCGGCGTATTCGGCCAGCCAGGTGCCGGCGGCAACGCCGATCGGCGTGCCGATCAGGATCGCCAGGCCGCACATCATGAGGCTGCCGAGAAACGCATTGGCCAGTCCGCCGACTTCCATCGGTGGCGGCGTCATCTGCGTGAACAACGCGACGTTGATGCCGGCGATGCCCTTGGTGATCGTGGTCCAGAGAATCCACGTCAGGAAGAACAGGCCGAACACCGCCGCTGCGCACGAGAGCACGAGCGCAACGCCATTGGTGATGTTGCGCTTGCGGTACAGGCGCTCGGCGACGCGAGCCGACTCGCTGACGTTGCTCATCGCAATCCCTCGCGACGAGAAAGCTGCATGAGCATGAGCCGGGCGATGGCGAGCACGAAAAAGGTCACGATGAAGAGCACGAAACCGAGCAGCAGCAAGGCAGAGCGATAGGTATCGGTTGCTTCGGCGAAGTCATTGGCGATCAGTGCCGCGATCGTCGTTCCTGGTTCCAGCAGCGAGACCGAGAAGCGCACCGAGTTACCGACTACGAATGCCACCGCCATCGTTTCACCGAGCGCGCGGCCGAGTCCAAGGAAGATGCCGCCAATCACCGCCGAGCGCGTATAGGGCAGGACGATGTCCCACATCACTTCCCATCGGGTCGCACCGAGCGCGTAGGCAGATTCCTTCAACCGCGCCGGCACGGTCAGGAACACGTCGCGCATGACCGAAGAAATGAACGGGATGACCATGATTGCCAGGACGAAGCCCGCGGTCAGCATGCCGATGCCGAGCGGTGGCCCGCGGAACAGGGCGCCGATCACCGGCAACACGCCGAGGTTGTCGTTGAGCCACGGCGTCACGTGGTCCGTCATCACCGGGACGAGCACGAACAGGCCCCACATGCCGTAGATGATCGAGGGAATTCCCGCCAGAAGTTCGATCGCGGAGCCGACCGGCGTGCGTAACCACGCGGGTGCCACTTCGGTCAGGTACAGCGCGATGCCAAAGCTGACCGGTACCGCGATCAACATCGCGATGGTGGCAGTGACGAGCGTCCCATAGATCGGAACCAGCGCGCCATAGCGATTCTCCACCGGGTTCCATTCGGTCGAAAAGAAGAACGAAAGTCCCTGGTCGGCGAGGACTTCACGCCCCCCCCAAAGCATCGACAAGGCGGCGCCGGCCAGCGCAACGAGGACGAAGAATGCCGTGAAGGCGAGGCCGTAGCGAAAGCCACGATCGTTGACCTCATCGCGACGGGCGCGGGTGTGAATCGATTCGACGCTGGCGGCGTTAGCACTCATGGTCGAGAAGATCTTCTCAGTACCCGTCGTGTGCCGAACACGGGTGTGGATGGTGGGCTGGAAGTCACGGTGGCGCAGCGACTTGCCGAACGACGCATATTACCCGCGCGTATGGTCGCATGCCCTGCCGGAAGTCCGGCAGGGCATGCTCACGCGACTCACTTGATCTTCGAGGTCCAGTACGCCTTGACCTGCTCGACGAGCGGTGCCGGCAGCGCGACATAGTCGAGTGTTGCGGCTTGCGCCTGTCCATCCTTGTACGCCCACGCGAAGAACTCGAGTGCTCCCTTCGAGCGCGCGGCATCCTTCGGTTGCGCATGCATGAGAATGAAGTTGGTCGCAGCGATCGGCCACGACGCGTCACCCGGTGCATTGGTGATGACGAGGCTGAAGTCGGTCGAGTTGACCCAATCCGCACTGGCCGCCGCGGCCGCGAATGATTCGGCGCTCGGGCTGACGAACTTGCCTGCAGCGTTCTGCATCAGCGTATGCGACATCTTGTTCTGCAGCGCGTAGGACAGCTCGACGTAACCGATCGAGTTCTTGACCTGTTTCACATATGCAGCGACGCCCTCGTTGCCCTTGCCGCCGAGTCCGGTCGGCCACTGCACGGAGGTGCCTTCGCCGACCGTGGACTTCCATTCCGGGTTGACCTTGGACAGGTAGTTGACGAAGTTGAACGTGGTACCCGAACCATCCGAGCGATGCACGATCGTGATCTTGGCGTCTGGCAGCGTCACGCCCGCATTGAGTGCGGTGATCGCCGGATCGTTCCACTTCGACACCTTGCCGAGGAAGATGTCGCCGAGCAAAGGCCCGGTCAGTTTGAGGGTGCCGGCTTCAATGCCGACGAGATTGACCACTGGCACCACGCCGCCGATCACCGACGGAAACTGCACGAGGCCTGCGGCAGTGAGGTCTTCCGGCTTGAGTGGTGCATCGGATGAGCCGAAATCGACCGTTCCGGCCTTGATCTGGGCAATGCCGCCACTCGATCCGATCGACTGGTAGTTGATGCGGTTGCCGGTTGCCTTGCTGTAATCGGACGACCACTTCGACATCAGCGGGAACACGAACGAGGCGCCGGCGCCAGTCACGTCGACGGCATGTGCAGTCTGCGCGCTGATCACACTGGCGAGGCCAAAGGCGGCAGCACAGAGCTTGTTGGAGATAGTCACGCGGGCAACTCCTGGGTGGCGAAACGAAGTGGATCGATGCCGCGCTTTGTAGACCCCGCACATTGCAGAAAGATGTTTGTAATATTTCAGTGACGTTACAACGGGCACCCGGGAAACTGCAAGCATCTGATTACACTATGAAAGGCACTCAGATCTTCTTCGACGTTCCGATTCGATGGTGGGGCAGTGCACCGGTCGGCGGGCTCAGTTCGGCGGCAATCCCAGCCCGCTCGACGGTCCACGATCCGGCAGCGCGGCGGCAATCACCGCTGCGGCGGCGACCAGGCTTGCCGAAATCCACAGACAGGCGCTGATCCCCCACACCTGGTAAACCCAGCCGGAAAGCACCGTGCCGAGCAGTCGGCCCAGCGCATTGGCCATGTAGTAGAAGCCGACATCGAGCGATACCCCATCGGCGCTTGCATGACTGACGATCAGGTAGCTGTGGATCGACGAGTTGATCGCGAACAGCACGCCGAACACGCTGAGGCCGCCGACCAGCACCCACGCAGGCGACGCGCCAAAAAGGAGCAGCGCGGCCATGGCTGCCGGCACGACGGCCAGCACCAGGCCCCAGCCGACCACGCTCGATCGTCCCGGAACCGCATTCGAGCGTGCACCGAAGATCCATGGCACAGCGGATTGAACGATGCCGTAGCCGATCACCCAGCAGGCCAGGAAGGTGCCGACCGATGCATCGGCCCAGCCGAGGCCGGTGGCCAGATACACCGGCAGCGCGACCACGAACCAGACATCGCGCGCAGCAAACAGGAACAGGCGCGCAGCCGACAGCACATTGATTGCGCGGCTCTTCGAGAACAAAGCGACAAACGTCGGTTTCGATGATGCCTTGCCGAGGTGACGCTTGAGCAGCACGATGCTGGCAAGCCAGACCAGCGCCAGCGCGACCGCCATGATCACGACCGCGTGGCGAAAGCCGACCACGGTCAGCAGCAGGCCGCCGAGGAAAAAGCCGAATCCTTTGAGTGCATTCTTCGAGCCGGTCAGCGCCGCCACCCAGCGGAACAGGCTGGACTGGCGATCGTCGGAGACGAGCAGCTTGATGCTGCTCTTGGCGCTCATCTTGTTGAGGTCCTTGGCGATACCGGACAGGGCCTGCGCGGCCATGACCCAGGCTACGGCAAGCCAGGTCGGCGGCAGCGCGAGCATGCCGAGCGCCAGCACCTGAAGGGCGAGTCCCGCATTCATCGTGCGGTTGAGGCCGACGCGTGCGCCGAGCCAGCCGCCGACCAGGTTGGTGATCACGCCGAAGATCTCGTAGAACACGAACAGCATCGCGATCTGCAGTGCGCCATAACCGAGCGTGTGGAAATGCAGCACGACCAGCATGCGCAGCGCACCGTCGGTCAGCGTGAACGCCCAGTAGTTGCCCGTGATCAGCAGGTACTGCCGTACATCGGGAGATAGCGGCGCGCGCACGTCGGTTCAGCGATCGGAGCGCGCGACCAGCGCGGCGAGTTCCGCGGTGCGGTTGGCGTAGCCCCATTCGTTGTCGTACCACGCGTAGATCTTCACGTGCGTGCCATTGACGACCAGCGTGGAGAGCGCGTCGACAATGCTCGAGCGCGGATCGCCAAGGAAGTCGATCGAAACCAGCGGACGCGTCTCGTAGCCGAGGATTCCGGCCAGCGGCCCATTCGCCGCGGCTTCGAGCAACCCGTTGACCTCCTCGACGCTGGTCGCACGTTCCACTTCGAACACGCAATCGGTCAGCGAGGCGTTGGTCAGCGGCACGCGCACGGCGTGGCCATCAAGTCGATCCTTGAGATCCGGGAAGATCGAGGCGATTGCGGTGGCCGAGCCGGTCGAGGTCGGGATCAGGCTCGTGCCACAGGAGCGCGCTCGGCGCAGGTCCTTGTGCGGAGCATCGATGATCACCTGCGTGTTGGTCAGGCTGTGGATCGTGGTCAGGCTGCCGTGGCGGATGCCGAGCTTCTCGTGGATCACCTTGACCACCGGGGCCAGGCAGTTGGTCGTGCACGATGCCGCAGAGACGATGCGATGCAGCGCGGGATCGTAGCGATCGTGGTTGACACCCATGACCACGTCGAGCACACCGGCGTGCTTGACTGGCGCCGTGACCACCACGCGCCGGACGCCTTGGTCGAGGTACGGCTGCAGCACCTCGGTCTTGCGGAACTTCCCCGATGCCTCGATGACGACGTCGCAGTCGCGCCAGTCGGTCTCCGCCAGCGCCTTGTTGCGCGTGAAGGCGATGCGTCGTTCACCGATCACGATCTCGTCGCCGTCGGCGCGCGCCTCGTGCTGCCATCGACCATGCACCGAATCGAAGTTGAGCAGGTGGGCAAAGGTCGCGGCGTCGCCGGCCGGATCGTTGATGCGCGTGATCACGAGGTCGGGCGAGTTCCACACTGCACGCAGCGTCAGCCTGCCCATTCGTCCAAAGCCATTGATGCCGACACGTGCATTCATGAAACGTGGTCTCGCCGAAAAGAAGCCAGAATCTGGTGATCGAAACCGATCAGCGTGCCTTGCGCACACGGGCAGCACTTGCCGGTGCCTTGACCGGTGCGCAGGCGCGTCGGTTGCCGCAGCAGTTGCGGGTCAGGAACTCGACCAGCGCCGGCACCGCGGCAAGGTTGGCGGTGTAGCGGATGAAGCGCCCTTGCGGATGCGCGGCGATCAGGTTGGCGTGCGCGAGTTCCTTCAGATGGAACGACAACGTTGCCGGGGCAAGACCGAGGCGCTCGCCGATCATGCCGGCGACCGCGCCTTCGGGCGCCCATTCCACGAGTTGGCGGAAGATTGCAAGACGCGACTCCTGGGCGAGCGCGGCGAACTGGGTCAGGGCGGCTTTCGTTTCCATGTTTCCAGTATCATCGAAACGTGATGACGAAACAATGACCGCGGCGAACCTGCTCAGTCGCCGCTGATGATCTTCGGTCCCTTGCCGGCGGTCTTTTCGTAGACGCCCTTGCCAGCGCGGCGGTACTGCGTGAATCCATGCTTGGCAGCATGCGTCTCGGTCAGTCGATGAGACTGTCCCGAGACAACCTGTGCCGCACTGATCACGCGGACCAGCGCGGCGCCACAGTCGCTGCAGTGTGCCAGCGGTTCGTCGGCAAGACGCTGCAAAACATCGAGGCCGTCACGGCAGGTCGCGCAGCCAGCAGTTTGCGGGATGTACTGATAAATCGGCATGCCGGACAAATGCGCGCTGCGAGCGCGCGAGTCAAGCCCGTTCGGGCAATTCGATCGGCGCGATCTCGAGTCCGTGGGCGATGGCGATGTCTTCCATCTGCTTCCAGCGGTTGACGATGCGACAGAACAGTTCGGCCGTACGCTCGGTGTCGTAGACCGCCGAGTGCGCCTGTGACTGGTCCCACTCGATGCCGGCCGCGGCGATCGCGCGACCGAGTACGGTCTGGCCGTAGGCCAGCCCAGCCAGCGTGACGGTGTCGAAATTGCTGAACGGGTGGAACGGGTTGCGCTTGTGGCCGGTGCGGCGGACCGCTGCGTTGAGAAAGCTGAGGTCGAACGCGGCGTTGTGGCCGACCAGGATCGCGCGCTGACAATCCCAGTCGCGGATGGCTTTGCGCACTGGCACGAACACGTGCTCGAGCGCGGCGCGTTCCTCGAGCGCATTGCGGAACGGGTGATACGGGTCGATGCCGGTGATCTCGAGCGAGCGCGGATCGATGTTGGAACCCGGGAACGGCACGACATGCGTCGAAACGGTGGGTTCGGGATGCACGCTGCCATCCTCGTCCATGCGGATGACGACCGCCGCAATCTCGAGCAGGGCGTCCCGCTCGCTGTCGAATCCTCCCGTTTCGACGTCGACGACGACAGGTAGGAAGCCGCGGAATCGCTCGGCTATGCGGGGTGCGCGAATGGTCGATGACATCCGCCGAGGATAGCGGATCGGCTGACGGCTGCGGTCACGACGCAGGGAGAAGCGGTTCAGGTCATGCCGGACGGAACGATGACGATTGCGAGACAAGCGCGTTTCAGGTCATCGAATCGACCTCGAAAGTCCATCGTGTTGAACGGAGAATGAAAAGATTCTGTAACAAACTCGGTCTAGTCTGCGCGGCAGCCCTCCCACCGAGATACTCACCCATGAACATGACACTGCGTCGCGCGATATGCCTTTGCATCGCCGCGATGGTTGCCCCGGCTGCCCACGCCGAAGTTGCGATCGACATGATCGCCGGTTACGAAGTCAGCCTCGAAGGCCTGATCCAGGCCGATGGCAACTGGTTCGACAGTGATGTCGCCGATCTGAACGGCAGCGTCGGCAACAACGGCAAGGA
>JBBSOU010000160.1:0-7425 GCA_038259445.1 Lysobacterales bacterium
AGCTGCAGCGCGACGTTCTCTTTTCTTGCGCAGCCGAGAATGGTGGCGCGCAGCGACGGAAGGGGGCTGTCCGGAGCGTCGACGTGATTCTTGCGGTGATGTGTCACACGGCGTTCTCACGTTGCGTGAAGCGTTTCATTCGATTGCTTGGTACTGGTCGTACGACTCGGCGACACAAGCCAAAGCGCCCCCGTCCGCCCCTGTCGGGGCACCTTCCCCCGCTGCGCAGGGGAAGGGCAAGCGTCGGCTCGCGCGAGCACTTTCCGCCGCTGTGCAGGGGAAGGGGATGCAGCGCTCATCGACGGTATCGCTCAAGCGGTTCGCAATTCTTTTCCCTTCCCCTGCGCAGCGGGGGAAGGTGGCGCGCAGCGACGGAAGGGGGCTGTCCGGAGCGTCGACGTGATTCTTGCGGTGATGTCTTACGCTGGATGACGTTCGTCGTGCGCATCTTCGATCGTTGCCACGGGCTTCGACATCGCGCGCCCGGAGCGCTTCCTTCCGCCTTCCGGGGCACCCTTGTCGCCGTGGCCCCGGACCATGATGTTTCCCGTGGCTGTGTCCAAGGCAGCCATCGTGTCCGATGACGAGATCATCGGCAACGCTCTGCCGTGTGAACCTACGCCTTCGACCAGCCACGGGAGTCCACCATGCGCTTGCCATTTTTTACGTTGTTCCTCGCCGCCAGTTCGTTGCGCGGAGCCGACGCTCTGGCGGCGACCTTCGTCGTTACCAGCACCAGCGACGCCGGGGCAGGTTCCTTGCGCCAGGCCGTCATCGATGCCAATGCGGCGAGTTCCGACGACACGATCGCGTTCAACATTCCCGGCAACGGGCCGCACACGATCGTGCTAGGCACCGCGCTGCCGAGCATCAGTGGCCGCCTCGTCGTCGATGGCTACACGCAGCCCGGCAGTGCGCCCAATACGCTGACGACAGGCGAGGGCGGGTTGAACGCGGTACTGGCGATCGAGCTCACGTCTCCGGGATTCTCCTTCAATACGTTCAATCTGCTTTCAAGCACGCATCTGACGCTGCAGGGGCTTGCCATCCATGGCTTTGGCAATGTGATCGTTGGCCCGTCGAACAGTCTTGCGGGTACTGGCGTACAGGTGCTCGGAAACTACATCGGTACCAACCGCGAAGGCCTTGCCTTGGGATAGCCCGCGAACTCGGGTTGTGCCGTTCGTGCGGCGACGATCCCCGTACAGGTGGGCGGCGTGCAACCGTGGCAGCGCAACCTGCTCTCGGGCAATGCGTGTGGCGTCATGGCCAGTGGTCCGAGCATCATCGAGGGCAACCTGATTGGCACCGACGCCAGCGGCACGTTTGCCATACCGAACGGCGTAGGCAACAACTGGCCCGGCGTCATCATCGGTGGTCGCCAGAATGTCCGTGTCGGCGGCACGTTGCCTGCGGCGCGCAACGTGATATCGGGAAACCAGGCATGGGGCGTTTGTATCTGGCCGAGCTTTGGCGGCGGAGGCGCGCTCGAAAACGTCATGATCCTCGGCAACTACATCGGCACCCACTGGAGCGGCACGCAACCGCTGCCGAACGGATTTCCGCAGACAGGCTTCACGCAGTTCGGCGGTGGTATCCAGCTCGATAACATGCCCATTCCCCCCGCCTATGTGATTGGCGGATTCGGCCCCGGCGAGGCCAATCTGATCGCCTACAACCGCGGTGTCGGCATTGTCACGTTCAACACTGCTCATTTCGATAACCCTGGCAATGTGATCCATCACAACCGCGGGCTCGGTCGTACCAATGTGGACATCAGTGGTCCCGGCCCATCGGCAAATGATCCCGGGGACGCCGACGGCGGCTCGAACAACGGTCAAAACCATCCCGAGTTCATTGCAGCCACGCAGAGCGGAAACCAGTTGACGATCACCTACCGGGTCGACTTTGCACCAGTGAACTCGGCCTATCCGCTGCGCGTGGACTTCTACCGCAACATACTCGGCGGCAGCGGCATGCGCATCGGACAGGACATCTACACCGAGGCATTCGCGCAAGCCGGCCGCACGGTGGTCGTCACGCTGCCGCCGGGCGAGAACGGTATTCCGGTCGTGGCCCTCGCAACTGACGCCAACGGTTACAGCAGCGAGTACGCCGCCGCCTTCGATGTGTTGTTCGAGAATCACTTCGAGTGACGGCCTGAAACCTTTGGGCAGAACGACACGCGCGATCATTGCGCCTAAATGGTGGCTCTTGCACTAGAGTCGATCACCAAATGCACACTCCGGCAGCACATTGATGAAGCGAAACCTCGTTCTTTGCATGCTGGTGATGTTGGCAATTGCGGTACCAGCATCCGCTGCGGGCGTCAGCGATCAGGCACTCGTCGCAACGCTCTCGCGTTTCGACCAAGACGAGCACCGCGATCTGCAGGGAGTGGTCGTCATGCGCGATGGCCGAATCGTTGCCGAGCGCTACTACAACGGCACGACCAGCGACTCGATGATCGACATTCGCTCGGCAGGCAAGAGCATCACTGCGTTGCTGGCCGGAATTGCGATCGACCAGGGCCGCATCCGCAGTGTCGACGATCCCGTCTCCGCGTACTGGCCCGAGGCTTCGCGCAGCGCGTTCGGCGACGTGTCATTGCGCGACATCCTGACCATGCGTTCAGGCCTCGCCGCTTTCGATGACGACCCCGAATCGCCGGGCAACGAAGACCGATTGGACGACGCGTCCGACCCTCTCGCATTCGTGCTGGCTGTGCCGCTCGGCCATCCACCGGGCACCCGCTACAACTACAACTCGGCAACGGCGTATATCGCCGGCGTCGTCGTTGCCAGGGCGACCGCCGTGTCATTGGCCGAGTTCGCGCGCACAACACTGTTCGCGCCGCTGGGCATTTCGCGCGCTGACTGGAAAGCGGATGCATCAGGGTATACGAAGGGACAAGGCAATCTGTGGCTAAGCACGCGCGGCCTCGCGACGATTGGGGAGATGGTGCGCAACGGCGGCGTGCACGACGGACGGCGCATCGTCAGTGCCAGTTGGCTGGGTGACGCGCTGGCCAGTCGGGTCGCTATTACGGACGGCGATCCCTACGCGCAGGGCTATGGCTATTTCTGGTATGCGAGCACGCAACAGATCGATGGTGTGCCGGTCGCGGTGTCGTTTGCGTCCGGCAACGGCGGCAACAAGATCTATATCGCGCCAAGCCGTCGCCTCGTCATGGCGATAACGTCGACCGCGTACGGGCGCGACTATGGACAGCGGCGTTCGGAGCATGTGTTACGGGCGGTGCTCGAAACGGACCGCCAGTTTCGATCCCGCGTGCCGTCGCCAAGCGCGTCCTGATTTTCGTCTGACAGTCAGGTGCGATTCGGCATCGAATCCCGCATCGGACGTCCGGCGCTGCTCGTGCATGACGTCGAAGATCGCGAGGTGCCGTGGTCGGAAGGCGAACGCTATGCGCGATTCTGGCAAGGTGCACGACTGCTCAGCGCGCGTGGACTCGGCCACCACCGCATTGCGGACGCCAGCGAAGTCATCGAAGCGACCTTGTCGTTCATGCGCAATGAAGAGATCGGCACGCGTGTCGTATCCAGTTCGGAGCTTCTGTTCGGAATCGCTTGAATGTGCTGCAAGGCGGAATATTGGGCATCCGATGATAGCGGCTCGGTTGAACAGACGCGCCGCGATGCGCGCATCCGGTAACGTCAGCATGGAGCGGGCAGGCGCATACAGGAGTTACCTGTTCGAACGCGTATGGCTGCGCGGGCGCGAACAACGATCATGTTTGCAACTGCATCGTTCCTCGGGACCATTTCATCGCGTTTACGCTGATGCTTGCGGTGGAAACGCCTCGCTCTCGACACATCGATGCGACGTCGATTTGCGCGGAGTTGGAAGCGTAAGACGCCTCCACGTACTTTTTTCCGGTGACCTTTCTCCGTACCCGTGCGCGCCGCGATCGCGCACTCGATGTTGGTCAACTGGGCACTGGACACGTGATGGTTGGTTGCCCACTCTACTGCCGCAGGCGATTTCTCGCGCGTGTCGAAGTCGCCGCCCCATCAAACTTCGGTGAATTGCTGGCGCCGGAGCAAGCAGATCGGCGCAAGTGCTGCCACGACGTGCCGACGATGACAGCAGTCACTGTGGGTTCTGAACGTGCTGCCGATCGCCATGGCAATCGGCGATGGCCATCATTCGGTCGACGGGTCAGAGGAACGTCGCGTAGTCGCTCAATGCAAGGCGTTGTATCGCAGGGACTTGGCACGCTTCGGCGGGATGGCCGGTCACGACAAGCAGGTACGGCATCTCGTTCTTCGGTCGACCGAGGATCTGGCCAAGGAAGGACATCGGGCTTGGCGTATGCGTCAGTGTCACCAGTCCGCAAAGGTGCAAAGCGGTGAGCAGGAGGCCGCAGGCAATACCGGTAGATTCGTGCGGATAGTAGCGTTTCTGCCGGGAACCATCGGCAGCAATGCCCGTACGTTCGTAGAACACGGCAATCAACCACGGCGCAGTCTCAAGGAATGGCTTGTCCGCGTCGGTACCGAGCGGCGCGAGTGCCTGCAACCATTCCGACGGCGCGCGACGCGAATAGAACTCGCGCTCTTCTGCTTCTGCCGCTTCCCGAATGCGATGCTTGACCATTGCATCTTGTACAGCGACGAAACGCCAAGGCTGCTGGTTCGCGCCACTCGGTGCACTTCCTGCTGCAAACAGGCAGGCCTCGATGGTCGCGCGCGATACCGGCGTGGTGGCGAAGTCACGAACGCTGCGCCGGCGATGCATCTGCTGCGCGAACGCCTGTGCATGGTCGACTCGCGTAGCCTCATCCATCCACGGCAATGCCGGCAACGGCATGGTCGGCAGGGTCATACACGCACCTCGGCGTCTGGGGAATCAGGACTTTAATCGAATGCGGCAGTCGGGACGAACCGAGCGTCTCTACGGCCAGGTGGAAAAGGTTCTTACGTGCCGCAGACATCGCTCGTCAGGCTCAACGATTGCAGGATGTTGCCATCGGCATCCTGTGCAAACGCCGTGACGGCCCACGTGTGCGCCATGCCAACCATGTCGATCTGGCGCGAAAGCGTTCCCGTCGCAGGCAAAGTCCATGGCCCGGAAAGTTGATCGACCACGCGATCATGATGCAGGGTCTTGCCGCGATTTTCGCCGGCGCGAACGACGCTGCTGTGGCCGTCGCCGGTGCGCGCCACCCATAGTTGCGTACCACGCGAGGACGCTGCGATCGAGGTGGCTGTGACGTTTGCCAACCAGCCGTTGCTGACGCGCTCGAGGCGAATGGTAAGGTCGGCGCCTGCGGCAACGCGCGCGTCACTCAAGGCCTGCTGCCAGGCGCGGTCGTCGTACCAGGTCGCCTGCACGATACGGCCCAACATCACCTGTGGGGTAAAAACGGTGCGCTGACTGGCGGCGTTTGCGCGTTCGCGTTGGCGTTTCGAATAGCCTGGCGAGGCAAAGCGGTCCGGCCAGCCGATGTCATCCCAATAGTCGACATGGAAGGCGAGGAAGTTGGCATCGTCGTGCATCAGCTGCCGCGACAGCCAGCGATCGGCCGCTGGACAACTGCTGCAACCTTCGGACGTGTACAACTCCACCAACGGCATCACCTGTCGACCGCTACGCACGTCGCAGCCTTCTTTTGCGCCAACGTGGGTTGGCGTTGCAATCAGAACCAGACTCATGAACGCCATTGGCGCGGCATGCAAGTGGGACACGGTCGTCTCCGAAGATGAAGGCAGTCGCGCAAGGCAGGAAGGACAGACCGGTGCGCAGGGTAGGGACCGGTGCCGAGTCAGAAAACTTGCATCGACAGGCATTCGCGGCGCAACTACGCGTGATGAAGTCGATACTTCCGCGATGACTGCCGGGATTGACGGATGGTTGTTGGATCCCGTTTAACGGATCAGGATTGGAGTGACACGTGTAGTCTGAAGGGTCTTCTCGAGGTGATGAGAATGGGATCGACAAGTGGACCCCACCGCCGCTTTGCCGATCTATAGTCTCTTGCTATCGCCCCCCGTCGCAGCCCCGGAGCTTTCCATGCGCACTCTGATGAATTTCGACAATGGCGCGCAGCAAGTGCGGTGGTTCGCGCTGAACGACGGCGTGATGGGTGGCCTTTCGAGCGGCGGGCCGAAGCTCGTGGATGGAACGCTTGAGTTCAGCGGCACGTTGTCGCTGGCGAACAACGGTGGTTTTTCCTCGGTGCGCAGCGCCGGCCGCGACTTCGACCTGAGCGACGCCTCCACGGTGATCCTGCGCGTGCGCGGCGACGGGCGTCAGTACCAGCTTCGCCTCGCTACGGATGCGCGTCACCGTGGCGTGGCCGTTTCCTACGGCGCGTCGTTCGAGACTACTGCCGGCGAGTGGACAGAGGTACGGGTGCCGCTGGCGTCACTGCAGCCAACAGCCCGTGGCACGCCGCTGCAGGGGCCTGCGCTGGATGCCGCGCAGGTGCGTGAGTTCGGCTTGCTGGTCGCAGACAAGCGCGAAGGCAGCTTCGCGCTTTCCGTCCACTGGATTGCGGTCGAGTAGCGGATTGCATCGCGGGGAAGCGATGGGAGTCTGCGCGCGACATTCGCGGCCGCGCGGGTCGCGCAGCACGCGTTGCATCGGTCAAACCAGGCGCAGGAAGCTGCTGGGACCTGCCGACACACTGGCCGCTCGTGCGTGGCGCGAGCCGTCTGGCGCGACGGCAACTGGTGCCGACTCTGCCGGCTGCAAGTAAGCGGGATTGAAGAATCCCATCGTCAGGATTCGTGGCAGCGTCACTTCAGCGGTTGCATCCGACTTCGAAAGTTCGAATGGAGAGCAGACGAGCGAAAGGTTCTTCATCGACATGGCGTGATCTCGGTCAGGGGTGGGTAGTACGGCCAACCGAGACAAAGCAAATATGAGGCCAATCCTTTCGACGGTCCTGAGTGTGCGGCAATCGACGTTCTGCTGCCTACATTGTTCCATTCTGCCGCTCGCTGACAGACGTGGCGAGCGCGAAGGGGGGCTTCTGGATTGGAGTCTGCGTGGGCGGGGTGTCGTGCTCCACTCCACGGGTTGTCTGGCTGGATCATCATTCAAAGGGCGCGATACGCATGAAAGTGCGTCCTGGAGTACTGCGGGTTGCCGCGCTGTTGATCGGCGGATGCGCCACGAGTCGCGGATCGATGTCGCTGTCGGTGCCACCCTCGAGCGTCACTTCGGACTCCGACATTCCGGTGGATCTCGATCCGATCGTCGATCGGTGCGCGGGTTCGAGGACACGTCTTCCGAGCCGTCGACGCTTTAACGGACGCGCGCCAAGGTCAGTTCGGAAAGTGAGGCGATCAAGTCGAAGGCGATCGCACGCACGCGCAACAGTTGCGGCAAGGCCTGGGCGACATTCTGCTCGACGGCGACCAGACAGTCGTCGGTGTGATGCGCGACTTGTTGCAA
>JBBSOU010000161.1:0-7177 GCA_038259445.1 Lysobacterales bacterium
AATTGCCTGGGCGTTTCTCGCCCCGTCCGCCGCCGTATAAGTTAACGTTGGAGTCCCGCCCCCGGCGCCGGGGGGGATGGTGCCCGGAGGGCGGATGGGGGCAGCTTTTGATTGGTCTGGAGGTGCATAGGACAGGTCACGAACTTCGGCGCCGCCCCCCACCCCGGCGAAAAAGTGACACGAAGAACCCCTTCCCCTGCGCAGCGGGGGAAGGTGCCCGGAGGGCGGAAGGGGGCAGCCGTTGATTGGTCTGGAGATGCATAGGACAGGTCAGGAACTTCGGCGCCGGTCGACTTCTCGACTTCCGTGAGGCAGCCGAGCGATCCCGAACCACCATCCGGTGTCGCGCGCGACGTTGCACCGCGCAGCAAAAGCGCCCTCTTCCGCCTTCAGCACCTTCCCCCGCTGCGCAGGGGCAGGCGTGTGCCGATATCGCCGCCCTCGGCCTCGGGCCGAACGAAAAGTGCCCACACGGTCCCGGAACGAAGTCCGATCGCGAATCCGAGATTGCTGCTCCGCCACCCACCGGCAACCGGAGACTTCGATCGACTGTCGAACTTCGTCGTCGGAAATCCAGCCGGGCGTAAGCGTGTTCTCGGTGACGGCACAACTCACCTGTCAGATACCGCTAAGATCGTCTGGCGTCGGTTCGCGAATGAAAACCGCGCCTTTCGCATTGCGCATGGTTGCGGCATCTGCCTGCTCGCTGGCGCTCGAACGCATCTCGCCTACCTGTATTGCGCCGCCGTGATGAACTGGCCGAACGTCTCGCACCAGACCACGACCGTGTTGTAGCGCTCGACGTCGATCGTCTCCGGCACGCTGACCAGGAAGTTCTCGAACGTCTTGACGACGCCGACCCTGACCATGGCCGGTTTCAGGCGCATGAACTCTGCCTCGGTTTCGACGAACTGCGGCGACAGGTACAGCTTGTAGTCCGGACCCGGCGCGAGCTTTCCGACCAGACCAATGCTTCTCGCGCCGACCGAAACCGTGCCCTCGCCCCAGTGCAGCGCATCGCTGTCCTCGAGGTCGCGGCGAAATTGCGCCATGTATCCGGCCGCCTGTGTCCGCACTTCACTGGCTGCCGGCGCATCAGGGGCGATCAGGATCGGCAGGGCATACAGACCGAGCGCGAAGCCGAGCACCAGTGAAGAGAGGTGCGACAGGATGAGAACAAGACGTTTCATGACGATCTCACGGGAATTTTTCGTCCACTTGAATGTTGGACAACGGCATTGCCACATGTCACTGCGCCTTGCAGACGCCGCGTTGCCGCATGCACGTCGCTCGCGACGCTCGAGGCCGAGACCCGAGCCAGAACGTAGCGGCTGCGCCACTTCGCGCAAAATCGGTCATCCATAAAATCTGTTGTCAGCGCCGCCTTAGTATCGGAGCGTTGCGGGAGAGACTTCAGTCGCGATGCCCCACACCGCCAGCTTGCGGTTCAATCAACCGATCCGGACGAACGCTGCGTCATGATTCCTCGTCATCCGCCAGAGCCAGCCAGGATGCTGCAGTGAGTTTCTCGATCGCCTCGTCGTACTGCGACTGCACGTCGATCCCGGGGTCGACCTGCACCGCATTCACAATGTCGTAGAGGTTCATCGAAGCGACCCACGCAACAGCGTGAAGGCAGTCATGCCTGTCAAGTCCTTCGGCCGCAAGACGGGCCATGGCACGGGTTACCGGATCGTGTTCCTGCGCGATCTGGTTCTCGATGATCACATGGAAAACCGCATGAATCCTGACGTCCGGCAGCGCGATGCGCTTCGACTATGAAACACTTCGACCGCTCGAATCCTGGCGTGCTCGTCGAGAGCAAGCTAGGTCGCCGGGCGCGGCGCACTTTTCGGGTTGTATCGGAACACGATCCCTCCTTCGCGACCACGTGCACGTGATGGTCCAGAGAAGATATCGTAACGTTTCATTGCATCACGTTGCACCCTGTGCGGCGCGCTTTCTGTCCGAAACGTTGGTGCTGCATCGATGCAGAAGCACGTCATGCGAGACCCAACTCCACTCTGCCGAACCGCTCGAACGGGAAGTGCCACGGAGCATGTTGCAATCAGCGTTGTCTACTACAGACCGCGAACGCGGCAGGCAATCAGCAACAGGGCAAAGCCCAGAATCCAAGACCATGTCGCGAACGGCTGCGAAATCGCCGCGAGACCGAACTGCGCTACCAGCGCAATGAGGAACAGGACAAGCGAGATGACCCAGACGGCCGTGGTCGGAGCACTGGCAGAGAATCGCATTGCATATCCTTTTCAGGTGATTGAAGCGACACAGGGCGGATCAGAAGATGCGGGATGACGATCGTGTCGTCAGTCGCATCTTTCCGGATCGCTGACAGCGCGGTCCGCGGCATCATGCGGCAAGGCGAGGCGCCGGTATACGGCTACCGCAACGATATCGACCCGTTCGTCCCTGGCGCCGCCTTCACGTGAGAACTCCACGACGCCCGAGCAGGCGAACCTGTAGCGGGATCGAAGGAGAGACAGGGTCAGCCTTTCAATGTGATACCGATTGTGGGCAGCACCGAGATAGACCGATGCCTCGACGTCAGGCGACCGGCCCATCGCAATCTCGATGCCGTCGAGTGCAGGGTGGTCAGCCAGGCCGAGCCGCGATCAGCGAGCCGTCGCCGGTCGGTGAATCGCGCACAGCTTGTTGCCGTCCGGATCGCGAACGTAGGCCAGGTGCAATGCACCCATCGTCCCCTCGCGAAGACCGGGTGGCTCTTCGATCGACGTGCCGCCATAAGCGATGGCCGTGTCGTGGAATTCGCCGACCAACTCCGGCGAGTGGCACTTGAAGCCGATGGTGCTGCCGTTCCCGCCGGTTGCCGCTTCACCATTGATCGGTTCGGAGACACAGAACGTTCCCCCATCATGTCGATAGAAGAGACGCACGTGTCCGCTGCTTGCGGTATTTCGCAGCGGCTCCCCCGCGCCGAGTACGCCAAGCACGGCGTCATAAAAGCGTTTTGAGCGTTCGATATCGTTCGATCCGACCATGACATGATTGAACATTGCACTTGCTCCACTATTACGTTTATGAAACGGACGAGCGTGCCGACCGACCGGGTGCCGGGATTCATGATGACCATGCCGACGAGAAGTCGACATGGCATATGGCGAGAGCGACAAGCGCTGGAAGCCACCGGACTCATTATGCATTCGACCCGACTACAGCAGGTCCCACGGCACTGTTGCGTCACTTGTAGAACCGGCTCGACTACAACCGCTACGCGTGAAGCGACCGCACAGCAGCCAGTCGGAAAACATCAAGCATCCCCCGATTGCCGTTGCCCAGAAAGCACGCTTTCGATCCATTCGACGTAGTGGCTCAGGCGAACGTTGCACGTGGTTTGACCATAGCGTCCCGGTCGGGCCGTCCTGACATCGCCGTGGGCGACTTTCCAGGAACCGAGCCCGGCCAACAGCCATCGATCACCGCTGTGCACGAGCACAGGGCCGCCACTGTCACCGTTTCCGAGAGCGCCCTCGAGAGGCAATGCCGCAGGTGGGCCGTCGAATACGTAGCACAGCCACCGGTCATGCGCGCTGGTGATCGCATTGAACGCGCGACGAAGCTCGGTCCGATTCGGGCCATGCAGGCTGTGCCCAATGGCACCCGTACCCGTGGCGCCCTTTCCGACGATCGTGGCGATCTGCCCCGGTTCGTTGCTGTCCTTGTAGAGTTCAATGGGAGCAACGTCCGTCACCGCCTCGGTCAACCTGATCAGCGCAATATCGTCGGATGCGGCGAGGAAAACCACGATCAGCATGGCCTCACCACTGGCCATTGCCTGATCGATCAGCGCCTGTGGCAGCGTCCTGTATCCGGCATGCATGACAACGCGCTCAACATCCCTGGATACCGCGTTGATCGTTACGTGCTGGAGGTCGGAATTCCCCGGGATCGTATGGGCGGCAGTTATGACCCACCGAGGCGCAATCAATACGCCGTGCCCCTCACCCGGCATATCGACGAGCGCAGGGAACTCGGACGCCGGAACCCGATAGTTCGCGTCATCCACGTCATGTCGGATGACGACGGCGCTGGCGGTTGATGTTGCCGTGAGGAGTACGAGAAAAAAGAACCGAATCATGTGTGATGTCCAAGGAGAGCACTGACGCTGTGATGATCGACGGCAGCGCGATCAATCATCGGCAACCATCGAAATCACCCTGCGCCACGCATGGTCAACCGCGCGCGCTCCGGTAGTGTATTGCGAGCGCGCCATTGCGGAACGGCGTGGCCGAGACCAACTCAAGCCGCCGCGTGCCGGGCAACCCGCTCTGATAAAGGGTCGGGCCGTGACCGGCGACCATGGGGTGGATGACGAACCTGTACTCGTCGATCAGATCCAGCCGATCAAGCTCGGTGGCGAGCAACCCGCTACCGAGAAGCACGCCGGCAGGGCTCGCGTCCTTGAGCTTCTGTATGCCCGCGCGCAAGTCGCCGGCGATAGGGTGGCTGTTGTTCCACGGAAACTCTGTTCGTGTCGAGGACACCACGTACTTCGGCTTGGCCTCCAGCTTGGCCGCCCACTCGCGTAGTGCCGGCGGCGCGTCCTCGTCGCCACGAGCGACCGCCGGCCAGTAACTTTCCATCATCTCGTAGGTGACGCGACCCCAAAGCATCGCCCCGCTCTCGTCCATGAGACGGGTGAAGAACGTGTGCGTCTCCTCGTCGGCGATACCCTCTCGGTGGTCGACGCAACCATCGAGGGTCAGGTTGATGCTGAAAGTCAGGATTCCCATGGGAACGAGTTTACTCGGGGTGAGCAAGACGAACGCTCCAACTTTGATCCTTCCAGGCGCAACGGTTGTCTCGATACCGGACCACGTTTCGATTAATCGCCAGCGCGAAGCGCTAGCCATGGGTCAGACCACCCCGACGAGAACCTGACTAACGTGATGGACGTCCAAACGGTACTCCGGCTGATCCCTGGGTGCCAGACAGTCCGATGAATGAACGATGTCACCGGATGCGGTTTAACCCAAGGTCAGCACCTGCATCACCGGTGCAACAAGACCGCTCATGACCCGACGGCAATCCATTTTCCGGGACAGATATGCCGTCTGACAACATTGCAAAATCGCATCGAAACGACGAACCTGCGTGCAGCAAAAAAGGACAAAACGATGACCAGCAGTGGCCCGAAAGCTCAGGGCGAAGACGTCATGCGCCTGGAACTGACGGGGCGTCTCTTGCCGAATTGTTAGATACCAAATGCCTAAAGCCGCATATTGAGACGCCCTAGGATCCAGACCAAAACGAAGTACGCAAAAACGGTAACGCAGCACGACACCCCGAGCGCTGGCCAGAATGTGATGCCGCGCTTGAGCAGGGCGGGCAACACCAAGAACAGCGGCAACGAAGCAAACACAAACCAAAATATGCTGTGTGAGAGTTTTGACACGGAATCAACACTACCCGTGCCCGTGTACAACCACATGAACGCGAGAAGTGATGTGATGGGCAGCGAGGCGAGGATTGCACCCCACAGCGAGCTACGCCTACCAACCTCGGAAATGGCGACGACCAAGAAGACGGTGATCAGAACTTTGGCTACGTACTGCCACATAGTTGACCTTGGTATCTAACGAGGTTGTAGAAAACGTTCCCACCATCTTGCTCCCGTAACCGCTTCTCGGCAACATCTCCACAACGCTGCGTGGAGAGGAACTCAGCCTTGACTCGCTACAAGTTCATCGATACCTCGCCGCGATTCATCGCACTCGATCTGCAGCGGCAGCTGCTGCCGGGCACCTTCGAGCATGCGCTCAATCATCTGCTCGATCACGAGATCGACCTGTCCGCGCTTGATGCGCGTTATCGCAATGACCTGACCGGCGCGACGGCGTATCCGCCGGCGACCCTGCTCAAGCTCGCGCTGTTCGCGTACTCGCAAGGTGTCGTCAGCAGTCGCGGCATCGAGCGCCTGTGTCGCGAGCATGCGGTCTTCATCGCCCTCTCCGGCGACAGCCAGCCGCATTTCACCACCATCGCAGGCTTGATCCGTTCGCTCGGCGACGAGATCGCCAAGGTGTTCGCGCAGGTGCTGCTGATCTGTGATCGCCAGGGCATGATCGGACGCGAGATGTTTGCCATCGACGGGGTCAAGCTGCCGAGCCATGCCTCCAAGCAGCGCAGTGGCACGCGAGCCGATTTCCAGCGCCAGGCCGACAAGCTCGAAGCGGCTGCCAACACGATGCTCGCGCGTCATCGCGCCGAAGACGACGCGCCGCCCGAGCCGGATGCCGATGCGAAGGCCACGGCCCGAATCGAGCGACTGCAGCGCGATGCCGGCGAGCTGCGCCAGTGGCTTGCCGATCACCCGAACGATCGACGCGGCCCGAACGGGTCGATCCGCAAGAGCAACCGCACCGATCCCGACAGCGCCAAGATGGCGACCTCGAAAGGCGTGATCCAGGGCTACTGCGGTGTCGCTGCGGTCGATGCCAGGCACCAGATCATCGTCGATGCCCAGGCCCACGGCACCGGCAGTGAGCAGGAGTTGCTGATCCCGGTCGTCGATGCGCTCAAGCCGCTGTGCACGGACGCCACGCTGATCACGGCCGATGCGGGCTACCACAGCGAAGCCAACCTCGCGGCGCTCGATCAACGCGGCATCGATGCGCTGATCGCCGACAACGCCATGCGCCAGCGCGATCCGCGCTTCGCCGATCGCGAGCATCACACCGACCAGCCGGACCCGCTGCACGACAAATCCGGCACGCAGAAGAAAGCGGCTGCGCTCTACACCAGCAATGACTTCATCGTCGATGCCGAGCAGACCCACGCACTGTGCCCCGCCGGCAAGACGCTCTACCGCAACGGCAAGGACTGCACGATGGGCGACTACCACGCGGTCAAGTTCCGTGGCGCGCAGAAGGACTGTGTGCCATGCGATCTTCGCGAGCGCTGCCTGCGCAAACCAGAGACATCGAAGGTGCGCCAGGTGGCCATCCTCACGCGCAAGACCGATACACCCATCAGCCACACCGAGCGCATGCGACAACGCATCGACAGCGACCGCGGCAAAGCCCAGTACGCCAGACGCTTCGCCACCGTCGAACCGGTCTTCGGCAACCTGCGCTACAACAAGGGCCTCGACCGCTTCACGCTGCGCTCGCGCACCAAAGTCGACACGCAGTGGAAG
>JBBSOU010000162.1:0-7172 GCA_038259445.1 Lysobacterales bacterium
CCCCGCCGGGGTGATGTCGACTCGGCCCACCCGCCGGGGCGCGCGTCTTGCCCCGGCACCCCGCCTGGGCAAGACGCGCACACCACCGAGCCTTGTGGACATCATGCCGCCTGCGCAGAATTGATCAGAGTATCCCTAGCCTGCGGCTTGACGCCATGCGCTCGTGCGCACACTGTGCGCCAGCCAAGAACCGGTAGCCTGCCTCGCGATGCCTTCCACTTTCAGCCAGTTTCTCGAACTGACCAAACCACGCGTCGTCGCCCTGATCGTGTTCACCGCGATCATCGGCATGCTGCTGGCAGTGCCCGGTGTGCCGCCGCTGCAGGAAGCGATTGCCGGATTCATCGGCATCTGGATGGCTGCCGGTTCCGCCGCCGCGATCAATCACCTGATCGACCAGCGCATTGACCGTCTTATGGCGCGCACGCAGCGCCGCCCGCTGGCCACCGGCACGCTGACGCCGCGGCAGGTGCTCGTGTTCGCGTGCGTGCTCGGCGTGGTCTCGATGCTGATTCTGGTCACGTTGGTCAATGTGCTGACGGCAGTGCTGACCTTCGCCTCGTTGATCGGTTACGCAATCGTCTACACGGCGTTCCTCAAGCGTGCGACCTCGCAGAACATCGTCATCGGCGGTGCCGCCGGCGCCGCGCCACCGCTGCTCGGCTGGGCCGCAGTGACCGGCGAAGTGCACCCGTATGCACTGCTGCTGTTCCTGATCATCTTCGTCTGGACGCCGCCACATTTCTGGGCGTTGGCGATCTTTCGCGTTGAGGACTACTCGCGTGCGCAGGTGCCGATGCTGCCGGTCACGCATGGCGTCACCTACACGCGCTGGCATGTGCTTGCCTACACGATCCTGTTGCTGCTGGTCACGCTGCTGCCGTACCTGACCGGCATGAGCGGCCTGTTCTATCTCGGCGGTGCGCTTGTCCTTGGCGCCGGCTTTCTCTACTACGCGATCGTGCTGATGAATCCGCCCGATGATTTCTTCGCCATGAAGGTGTTCAACTATTCGATCACCTACCTGATGGCGCTGTTCGCGTTCCTGCTGCTCGATCACTACCTGATGCCGATGCCGGCACCGACTGCCGGCGGGCTGATTTTCAAGCCGGTCGGCTGAGCGAGGTCGAAGCGGATTCGCCGAAAGCGGCCAGTGGCGCGAGGTACGGTGCGTACTGTTGCCAGCGACCGACCGAACGCGCATGGATCTGCTGACGCGCCTGCCAGACACTGGCCGTGGTGATCGCGTCGGTCAAGGTTTCGCTCGCAGCCACCGGTTGCGCATCACCGTCCAGGCCAATGAACGCGTGCAGCCGCTGCATTTCGGCATCGGTATCGGCGACCAGGCTTTCGTAGTCGACCTCGTGGATCGGAATCAACGCCTGCGAGGCCCAGTGCTGCATGAGCCGCGCGTGGCCGCCGGCGAATGCGGCGATGTCGCCGAAATCGTAGCTCCAGCCCATGTCGGCGTGCATGAAATGCGCACTCCACAGCGACAGCGCGGTATCGCGCGGATCGCGCCGGCAATGCACGACGCGCGCTTTCGGGAACAGTCCGGCGATCAGGTCCAGGTGCAGGAAGTTGAGCGGATTCTTGTCGACATAGCACGGTGCCGGTGCATCGTCCTGACGCAGCTGGGCAAGGTACATCCGCGCCGCCGCGTCACGCAGTCCCGGCCGATTGTCGGTCGCCAGCCGGCCGGCGAAGGCAGCGATCCAGTTCAGTTCGCCGCGATTGCGTACGCGCGCATCGCCGGCCAGCAGTCTGGCGACGAGCGTCGTGCCGGTGCGCGGAAGGCCGAGCACGAACACTGGCGTGACGCCTGATTGCACCTCGCAAGCCGCTGTACGCGGTGCACCGAGGCGCTGATCGATGAAGCGCAACCAGCGATCGCGCTGCCAGGGTTGGCGCGCGCGCCAGCGTGCGTTGGCCACGCCGAGCACGGACGCCGCACGTTCGACATCACCGAGATCGTCGCAGGCCTTGCCGAGGCCAAAGCCGATGCATACCTGTGTTTCATGCGACAGGTCGGTGCGTGCGCCAGCCGCCTCAAGCCGGTTGAAGTCGCCGCTGTCGGCAGCGTTGAAGCGTTGCGCGTTGGCCAGCCGCAACCAGGCGGACGCATGCTCCGGCTCGCCTTCGACCGCCACGCGCAGGTGCGCGCGTGCCTGGTCGAAACGGCCAAGTGCGAGCATGATCTCGCCGGCGATGGCATGGATGCGCACAGGAACTGCGTGATCGGCCAGTATCGTCGGCAGCATCGAGGCCGCGTCGACGTGACGACCGCAATCACGCAGGAAGGTCAACGCACGCAGATCACCGTCGGGCGTTCGCCCGGTCTTCTGCCACATGGCGAGAATGACACTGGCCATTGACTGCATGCGGCCTTGCTCGCGCAGCAGGTAGGCGAGCGAGATGCTCGCATCGACCAGCGCGGGATCGAGACGCAAGGCCTCGCGCAGGTCCTCCTCCGCCGCCCTCGGATTTCCGCTCGTGCGCTGCGCATTGCCACGCAAATAGTGCAGGTCGGCATGGCGTGGCCACTGTTGCAAGGCTTCGTCGAGCAGCGAGCGCGCCAGCGACGGTTCGGTCGGCAGCAGGGTTTCGGCAGCAGCGCGCCAGTCGGCAGCGCTGCCTTCATTGTTCGACAGGCGCGCGACCAGCGAAGCCATGCTCTCGGAGACGCTGCTTTCAACGCCGATCCTGCGCAATCGGGACCAGGCCAGGGATAGTGTTTCGGCGCTCATCAGGGTTCGACTGTCTCGGAGGAAATCGGCCATCGCCGCTGCGATTGCTCGGTACTCAGTGTATCAAGGCGGCTGCCGCAAACCGTCCGCATCGATTGCTGCAGCGGTTTGCGCCGTACGTGCGTAGTGCTGCGCGATCATCGCGCACGCGATCAGTTGCAGCTGGTGGTAGAGAAGGATTGGCAGTACGTACAGGCCGAGTGCGGGATTGCCGGCGAACAGGATGTTGGCGATCGGCATGCCGCTGGCAAGACTCTTCTTCGATGCGCAGAACACGATCGCGACCTCGTCCGTGCGGTCGAAACCAAACCGTCGACTGGTCCACGTGCTCAAGCCCAGCACGAGGACGAGCAGGCCAAGCATGAGCACGAACAACGTCGTCAGCACCATCCACGAAAGGCCATGCCACAAGCCGCCGACCATCGATGCGCTGAAAGCCACATAGACGATCAGCAGAACCGTCCCGCGATCGGTCAGCGACAGTGTGCGCGCATGGCGCTCGACCACAGCGCCGAGTAGAGGTCGCAGCAGGTGACCCGCCACGAACGGCGCCAGCAACTGCAGCATGATGCGACCGATTGATTCGAGTGGCGCGTCGATCGCGCCGCGCGTCGACAGCATCAGCGACACCAGCAATGGAGTCATCACCACCCCGAGCACGTTCGACAGGGACGCGCTGCACACCGCAGCAGGCACATTGCCGCGCGCGATCGCGGTGAAGGCGATCGACGACTGCACAGTCGACGGCAAGGCGCACAGGAACACGATGCCGATCGCCAGTTCGGGCGACAAGGCGACGCTGGCGAACGGCCAAAGCAGCAGTCCGAGCAGTGGAAACAGCGCGAAAGTGAAAATGAGCACGAGCAGATGCAGGCGCCAGTGCACGATGCCGGCGACGAGCGCCTCGCGCGACAACCTCGCGCCGTGCAGGAAGAACAACATGCCGATGCCGATCATCGTGACCGTATCGAGCACGTCGACTGCAACGCCACGCGCCGGCACCAGCGCCGCGATCACGATGACGCCCAGCAGCGCGCCGACGAACGGATCGAACACGCTGCGCAAGGCGTGCATGCGAGGTCAGGCCAAGAGTCGCGGCACGTGCCGAGTCATTGCGCAATCACGGCTGGGGTGTCGAGCAGGTGACGTTGCCAGAACAGCATCGACGCGGCGCGATAGTGATCGGCATTGGCCTTCTTCTGGAAGCCGTGGCCCTCGTCGGTGAACATCAGGAACCAGACCTCGCCATCATTGCCGCGCACGCGGCTCACGATCTGCTGCGCTTCGCTGGATGGCACGCGCGGATCGTTGGCGCCCTGGGCAACGAACAACGGCCGGACGATGCGATGCGCATCAGTCAGCGGCGAAAGTCGCTCGAGGATCCTGCGCATGCGCGGGTCGCGCTCGTCGCCGTACTCGGCGCGGCGCAGGTCGCGCCGATAGTCCTCGGTGTTGGTCAGGAACGTGACGAAGTTCGAGATGCCGACCACACTGATGCCGGCGCGTATGCGTTCGCCATGCGCGATCATCGAGGCGAGCACCATGTAGCCGCCGTAGGAGCCGCCGGCGACGCCAACGCGCGTGGCATCCAGTTCCGGCTGCTGCGCGATCCAGTCGAGCACGGCGCCGATGTCCTTGACCGCGTCCTGGCGACGCTCGCCGTTGTCGAGATCGAGGTAGTCGCGACCATAACCGGACGAGCCGCGCACGTTAGGCTCGACCACCGCAACGCCGAGTTCGTTGGCGAGGAACTGATGGTTCGCGTTGAAGCTCGGCCGCGCCTGCGCCTCCGGACCGCCGTGGATGCCGATGACGACGGCGTGCGGTCGACCGTCGACTCGCGGTGCGGGCTTGTAGTAAAGCGCCGGAATCTGGCGCGCGCGGCCACGCACACTGTCGAATGTCGGAAAGCGGACCAACTGCGGTGTCACGAACTTGCTCGGGTCGAGGCCGCCGACCTCACTGCGGGTCCAGCGTTCCACGCGCCTGGACCCGATATCGATCACGTGCACATCGCTCGGCGACGTCGCCGAATTGAGTGTGAAGGCGATGCGTTCGCCGTCCTTGCTGAAGTCCGGTGCAAAGGGGAGACCGGTCGGCAGCGACGGCAACGCAATCTCCTTGCGCGTGGCCGTATCGAGCACGTGCAGTGTGCCGAAGCCGTCCTCGTTGGCGACGAACGCGATGCGGCGGCCATCGGCGGACAGCGAGAACTCGGTGATGTCCCACGGAATGTGCGCGCTGAGCCGGATCGGGCGGTCCCTGGCAAAGTCGTGGAACGTGAGTTCGCGGAACTCGCCCATTTCGTTGGCGATGTAATAGGCGCCCTTGCCGTCGGGCGCATACAGGAACGCGTCGAACGAGATCCTGCGTTTCGGATCGTAGATGCGGCGGACGTCGCCGCTGTCGAGATCGATCGAGACCGGTTGTGACTCGTTGATCGACACGCGTCGCTGTGCGAGCAGGCGCTTGCCATTGGCGGAGAAATCGCTGGCCGTCCATCGGCCCCCTTCGCTGATCGCGATCCTGCGCTTGCCGGTGGCGAAGTCGAGCACCCAGACGTCGGTATCGGTGCCATTGCGTTCAGTGCTGCTGAATGCGAGCAGGGAGCCGTCATGCGAGAACAGCGGATTGTCGTTGCGCGACGTGCCGTCGGTGAGCAGGCGGATCTCGCGCGTATCGAGGTCGAACCAGTACAGCTGGTAGAACTCCGAGCCGCCATCGTCCTTGGCGAAGACGAATCCGTTTCGCGTCGGATGCGCGGTGACGCTCGCCACCGGCTCGTCGAAGAAGGTCAGTTGTGAGCGGGCGCCGCCCGCGCTCGCGAGCAGATGTACCTGCGTCGTGTTGCCGAAGCGCGTGGTGATGAACATGCCGCTGCCATCGGCGACCCAGCCGGCGAACGATGCGCCACGCGTGTTTGCGTAGCGTTGCAGGCGATCGGCAAGCACCTGCGGTATCGACGGTACGTTCTCCGAGATGCGCGCGCCGACCTGCTCGCGCTCGACCGATGCACGCGCGTTGCCGATCGAAGCCAGGCAGAGCAGCACGGCGAAGACGACGGCTTTCATCACTCGATTCCACGCACGGGTCAGGACCAGCAGTGTAAGCGAGCGCGTGCGCCTTCAGCGTCGATACAAGGCCTGCGTCACGGTCGAGTACCATGCGCTCGGCGCAGATACGAGGAAGCCCGATGGCTGCAGCAGTGCCGCGACGATTGAATCGCACCGATGCGCGCACGCTCACGCTGGCGGCACTCGGTGGCGCGCTCGAGTTCTACGACTTCATCATTTTCGTGTTTTTCGCGGCGGTGTTTGCACAGGTGTTCTTTCCGCCCGATCTTCCGGAGTGGCTGCGCCAGCTGCAGGCATTCGGCATCTTCGCCGCCGGTTATATCGCGCGTCCGCTCGGCGGCATCGTCATGGCGCATTTCGGTGATCGGGTCGGACGCAAACGCATGTTCATGCTGAGCGTGCTGTTGATGGCCGTACCGACCCTGCTGATGGGGCTGTTGCCGACCTACGCGAGCATCGGCATTGCCGCGCCGGTACTGCTGCTGATCCTGCGCATGCTGCAAGGCGCCGCAGTCGGCGGTGAAGTGCCCGGCGCGTGGGTGTTCGTGTCCGAACACGTGCCGGCAAACCGCATCGGCTTCGCCTGCGGCACGCTGACTGCCGGCCTCACCTTCGGCATCCTGATCGGATCGCTCGTGGCCAGTGCGGTCAACACGGTCTGGAGCAAGCAGGAGGTCCTCGACTGGGCATGGCGACTGCCGTTCATCCTCGGCGGCGTATTCGGCTTGTTCGCGCTGTGGCTGCGCCGCTACCTTCACGAAACCCCGGTATTCGAGAGCATGCGCCAGCGTCGCGAACTCGTGCAGGGGATGCCGCTCAAGCGCGTGCTGGCCGGACACGGACGCGACGTTGCCACTTCGATGCTGCTGACCTGGTTACTGACTGCCGGCATCGTCGTCGTGATCCTGATGACGCCGACGCTGATCCAGAGTCTGTTCGCGATACCCGCCGTCGATGCTGCGCAAGCCAATAGCGTGGCGACGTTTGCGCTGTGCCTTGGCTGCGTCGGTTACGGACTCGCCGCCGACCGCTTCGGATTCCGACCCGTGCTGATGGTCGGAGCATTGTTGCTGGTGGCGACGACCACGCTTCTCTATATCGGCCTGCGCACAGCGCCCCAGCACCTCGTCGCGTTGTATGCTCTGGCGGGCCTCTGCGTCGGCGTCGTCGGTGTCGTGCCGACCGCGATGGTGCACGCGTTCCCGGCACCGATCCGCTTCTCCGGAATCTCGTTCTCCTACAACGTCGCCTACGCGATCGCCGGCGGTCTGACGCCCTTGCTGGTGACACTGTGGCTACGCAGCGAGCCGAACGCGGCGGTGTATTTTGTGGCTACGGCGTGTGTGGCGGG
>JBBSOU010000163.1:0-7104 GCA_038259445.1 Lysobacterales bacterium
AACCAACACAGCCGCCAGAACCGGGCTGAGTTCAATGAGTAACTGTACTCTGACCCCTGTTGCCGGACCCCTGTTGCCGACCCCTGTTGCCGGGTCCGTGCGGAGCGCCTGCCGGCGTTCCAGGTTGAGGCAGATCGCGGCGATCTCTTCATCGGCGAGGGCTCCCACTACCAACGGCGGGTACAGGTGGCGGCGAGCAGACGAATCGGAGCGCAGTGCATCTTGGATTGCCCAGGTTCGCGACAGCGCGTCCGACGTGCCAAGCACGTGATGCCGATCGCTGGACCAAGGCAGCCTCCGGGGTAACCAACACAGCCGCCAGAACCGGGCTGAGTTCAATGAGTAACTGTACTCTGACCCCTGTTGCCGGACCCCTGTTGCCGGACCCCTGTTGCCGATGGATTCGAGTCCAGAGTCAGGCAAACAAGCGAAGCCGAGTGGCTGAACCTCGCGGACGAAGCTCGAAATCTAGTTCGAGCGCCCACTGAGGACGGACAGCTACCACGACATCCAAGGCACAATTGGAACTGGGAGTATGTAGCGAAGCTCGCCAGCTCTCACTCTGTCCTCCGGTTCGGGGACTTCCCCCCGATGCTCTTTGTAGCTGAGGATTCGGTTGGGGTTTTCTGGGGCAGCGGCTTGATCGGCACCTTGGCGGTCGAAGTATCCTCGGATCCGAACCGCGAACCAGCTGCGTTCGATGGCTTTTTCAGTAGACGAAAGATTTCTGATCACATCACGCTGGTCTGGGAATGAGCATGCGCGCGCACTATGGGCGCGTCGCGCTGACCGTGCGGGGAACGCCAACGCGCCTGTCGTCCAGGTGCATGGACGTCGGCGCGCAGGGATGACCGTCGAGCCACGCGGCCCCTGGTTTGTACACAGCGTCAAGCCGTCACACGTGCAAGCGCTCAGTCAGGTCGCGCGCGCAGCTTTCTGCTGCGCGATCCATTCACGGATCTTGGTCTGCAACACGCCCATCGGCAATGCACCATCGATCAGCACCTGGCGATGGAAGGCGCGCACGTCGAACGATTCGCCGAGTGCTGCCTCGGCTTCGTTGCGCAGCTCGCGGATCACGCGCTGGCCGACCTTGTAGGCGAGTGCCTGGCCCTGGTTGACGATGTAGCGCTCGACTTCGGAGACGACATCGGACTCGGCCATCGACGAGTTGGTCGTCATGTAGTCGATCGCCTGCTGGCGCGTCCAGCCGTAGTAGTGAAGTCCGGTATCGACGACCAGGCGCATCGCGCGCAGCTGTTCGTCGGACAGTCGCCCATACCACTGGTAAGGGTCGGTGAACAACCCGAGTTCCTTGCCGAGTGATTCGGCGTACAGCGCCCAGCCCTCGGCGAACGCGGTGTAGCCGCCGAAGCGACGAAACGCCGGCAGCGATTCGACTTCCTGCTGGATCGAGATCTGGAAATGATGGCCCGGTGACGCCTCGTGGATCGACAAGGTCTCGACGAGGAAATTCGGCTGCGCGCGCAGGTTGAACGTGTTGAGGTAGAACACGCCGGGACGCGAGCCGTCCGGCGTCGGTGACTGATACGACGCGCCGGCGCTCGACTCAGCACGGAACGTCTCGACCGGACGCACTTCGTAGTCGGCCTTCGGCAGCACATCGAACAGTTTCGGCAGCAGCGGATTGATCTTCTGCTGCACGTCGCGATAGGCCTGCAGGGCTTCTTCTTCCGTCTTGAAATAGAAGCGGTCGTCATTCTTGAGGTGCTCGAAGAAGGCCGGCAGATCGCCGGCGAACGCGACCTGCTCGCGGACGGCATTCATCTCGGCGAGGATGCGCGCCACTTCATCGAGACCGAACTGGTGGATCGCTTCGGGACTGAGGTCCGTGGTGGTCTGCGTGCGCACGCTGTAGGCATACCATTGCTTGCCGTTCGGCAAATGCATCATGCCGACCTCGGCGCGCCCGGCAGGCAGGTACTCGTCGCGCAGGAAGTCACGCATGATCGTGTAGGCAGGCACCAGCGTTTCGCTGATCGCCTGGCGATAGGCTGCGGTCAGCCGCTCGCGATCGGCGGCCGGAAAGCTTTCAGGCATGTTCGTGATCGGGCCCCAGAACACGCTGTCCTCGGCACGTTCGACGATATGCGCGGCGAACTGCGGAATGATCTTCTCGATGACGACGGTCGGCTGCACGACGCGGACCTTGATGCCTTCGCGCAGGTTCGCGATCGCGCTCTGGTTCAAGGTCGGGTAGCGCGCGATGCGGGCGAGGAAATCGTCATAGTGCTTGACCTCGCGAAACGGCTGCACGCTCGCGCCCGAGCCGAACTGCGCGAAATAGCTGCCGAAATTGCCGGTCTGGTCGACGGCCAGCATCCAGCCCGGAAACTGCGTGCCCTCGAGCGAGAGTTCGCGGTCGCTGACGAAGATGTCGCGACTCAAGCGGTGCTGGCCGGTAAGTTGTTCGCGATCAATCGCCTTCACGCGTTCAAGGAAATCACGCTCGCGCGCCTCGTTGGCTGCACGAAACTCGGCGGAAAAGAAATCCGGCAGCTGGTCGTTGTAGCGCAGGTCACCGATCATCGTGGCGAAAATCGGATTGGCCTTGAGTTGCGCTTCCTGCCATTCCGCGAACAAGGCATCGAGTGCGGTCGCGGCGTCCACCGTCGGTGCGCTTGCCGCTGCCGGCGCCTCTGCTGCGGGTGGCGCAGCTTGCCGGCTGCATGCGCCGAGCGCGAGCAGACAGGCGAACAGAATCACGGGAGCGCGCATCGGACATCCTTCAGGGAAACCAGGGGGAGTGAAAGCTTGGCACGCGCGCCGAGCCCTGCCCACTGGTGAAAGTCATGCCCGGGCCAACGCAGACGCTGGCCCCCGCGCCGACGTTCATCCGTGTCTTACGGCATGCTCCCGAATCCATTCCGCTCGAACGATCGCCTGTCGCCCGCCCCGCGCAGCTTGCAAGCAATGCTCGCGGCGGCACTGCCCGAGCTGTCGATGCTGTTGTCGGTCATCCTGTTCGCGACCGACGGCCTCGGTCTGATCCATGTCGACCGCGGGGCGATCATGATGGTGCTGATGGCCGATGCGATGACGATGCTCGGCTTCGCCACGCTCATCGATATCGCGACTCGACTTCGCAAGCCGCTGCCGTACTGGTTGGCAGTGCTGGTCGGCGCAGGCGCGCTCGTTCTCAATGGACACATCGTGCCGGCGATTGAGCTGACGTGGTCACAAGGCGCATGGATCTTCGTTCCATTCGCCTGGTCGGTGTTCGAGCGCATCCGCGAACTGTGGACGATGCCGAACGCGTCGCGCATCGAGAAGATCCGCCGGCGCACGCTCGTGTTCGATCGACTCTACATCGGCGTGCACATGATCTGGCTCTCAGCCGCGATTGCCCTGCTGGTGATGCTATTTGGCGGCAGTGCATTCGAACTGTTGTCGGACACGCGCAGTTTGATCACCGTCGGCATCGTCTTCTATGCAGTGGCGACGTTAAATTGCGTACGCGTGCACACGGTGCGCTTTGCCGAGCGACCATCAAGCTTGCTGCCATGGTTCGACAAAGGGGACGCGACCTACCTCGATCCGCTGTAGGGCCAAACTGACCTCCTCCATGCCGGGCGTTGGCGAACTGGCTGCGCTAGGCAAACATGCCGACGGGTTTTCTCCCTGTCCACTGCCTGGGGATAGTCTGATCACCTCTGCACAGGCGTCGCCGCACTGCCTGCGCAGAGGTGATCAGAGGATCCCTGGATCGCAAAGCTGCCCCGTTCCGCCTTCGGCACCTTCCCCCGCTGCGCAGGGGAAGGGAAAACAATCGCCAGGCAGGTGTTCGTGCGAGCCCTTGATTGTCTTTCCCCTGCGCCGGTGAAGGCAACGGCGACTCGCTTGCAAGCCTCACCAAGGTCGCGTACGGCGCAACTCGCCGCCTACTCGAAACCGTGCCCGAAGATTACATCGGCTGACACGCTCACGCTGACCGTTGCCGGCGTGAAATTGCCCTGACGGTCGCTGGCCCAGTAGCGGAACGTGTCAGTGCCAACGAAGTCGACATCGGGGCGGTAGGTCAGTGTATTGCCGGCACTCTTGAACACCAGTCCATGCAGCGGCTCGACGATGCCGTCGACGACCAGCGCATCGCCGTCGGCATCACTGTCGTTGGCGAGCACGGCGATCACCACATCGACCTCGCGCGCGGTGGTGACGGCATCGTCACTGGCCACCGGCGGCACGCTTTGCAGGTTGATCGGGCCGCGCTCGAAGGCGTCGCGCCAGGCGTGGAATGGGTTGCCCAGCAGCGCATCAACCTGCGGACCGAGCCGGATTTTCAGCCCTCGCCGGTGGATCGTGCCGGTCGCCCGATTGGTGAAGTATTCGCCGACGATCGCGTAGGGCACGCCCTCGGCGGTGCGCAGGTAGCCGTCCTGCGCGCAGACATCGATCATGTCGAATGCCTCGATGCCGAGCCAGTCGGTGCCGGCCGGCAAGGGTCCCGCGCCGATGCTGTCGGTCTTGCTGCCGCTGAACGCGAGTCCGCTGCCGAACGACGTCGCCGGGCTCAGATAGGCGAGCGGTGCGCCGCCATTGAGCACGATCTCGAAGCGGTCCTCGACCAGATCGGCCGCAGTCAGGATGCGATCGTGCGCGGCATCGAAATACTGGTAGGGCTGGGCCACATTGGCGAACGTCACGTCAATCAGCGCGTACTGGTTGATTGCGGCCGGCTGCGGGTCGGTGAAGTTCTTCGACAGGATCACGCCGGTGGCCATGCGTTCGACGCGTGCGCGATTGATCACCATGTCACTGGTGTTGGTGCCGAACTCGACACCGAACATGGCGACACTGAACGGCTCAGGTGTCTTGCCGATGATGTCGAAATCTTCAAGCAGATAATGCGAGGTGTATTCGAGCGCAGCACCGGCCTGCACTTCCCACGCGCGGAAGTCTGAAAGATGCGTGTGGATGTCGTGTTCCTGGTTCGGATTGGCCTTGACCACGTACAGGCCGACCGTGCTCGCGAAGCTCTCGTTGTCGTGGAAGTTGAGAATCGGCGGATCATCGGGTGACACCGGCCCGCTGCGCAGCAGCGCTTCCGCCATCGGGAAGGCGGTGTTCGGAAAACTGCGCATGCGCGTGCCGCGATGCAGGTACACGAAACCGTGGTTGACGCTGGCCGCGATGTTGCCGACGCTGCGCACCATGCGTCCCTGGAACCAGAAACCGGCACCGGTGCGCGCCATGTCGTAGCTGGCGACATCGTTGCCATTCTTCGGATTGAACGCGTCGTTGCCCTTGGCCTTGATCGCGATGTTGCTGGTCCACGCGCCGATTTCATCGCCGGTTTCGGCAACGAAGCCGGCGCCGTGCGTATCGAAGCTCGCGTTGTTGTGGAACACCGCATTGCTGCCGTGATGCACATACCCCCAGCCCGGACTGTGCATGACCGCATTGCCGATCGCGATCGCCGGCGCGGACGGCGTGTCGATGCCGGTGATATGGAAATGCAGCGGATAGCGGCCGCGCAGATTGCTCGATGGCGTGACCGAGGCAAGCTGGTCGATATCGAAACTGGCGACCTCCTTGCGCGTGCGGCCGAGCTGCTCGAACGCCGCATAGCGCACGTCGAAACCGGTGTGGTGCATGAGCATGACGTGGCCGCGGCGCTGCACCGGCACGCTCGCCCCGTTGACGGTTGCGAACGACACGTTGCGCGTCATGTTGGCCACCGACGCCTTGAGCTCGGCGCGTGGGGTCAGGTGGTTGTGCTGGAGCGCTTGCGCGAGCGTGACCGTCGCGCCGTTGATCGCAGCAATGGTGACGACTTCATCCTGCGTGTCGTGGTAGCGCACGGCGAGAATGCTGTTGTCCCATTTCCAGCCCGAGTAACGCGTGCCGGTCAGCACCAGCGTGTCGCCGACGCGCCAGTTCTCGGGCGCGGCGAGCAACGTGAGCGTGGTGTCGCCGACGCGCGGATCGGTCAGCACCTTGGTGTGCACGGTCTTGCGCTGGCCGTGGATCTGCACCTGTCCGTGCGCGATGAGTCCGCGACTGATCAGGGTCGGATCCCAGCCGACATCGATGTCGCTGGCCGAGCTGAAGCGCACGCGCACGGCGGCGTTGGCGCGTACCGGATCGGCGACGGTGCCGATCTGCAGGCGTCCCGACATCGTCACCTCGAGCGTATCGAGGACGATCTCGCTGGTCGCGTCGGTGGCGAAACGCAAGGTGCCGTCGACACGCACGCCACGCAGCGCGACGACCGACACGCCAGAATAGGTGACGGTCAGCCCGGCCGGAATGCGTACCGTGGCGCCCGCGCCGGGAACGCCGCCGTTCCACGTGCCGGCATCGAACCAGTTGCCGCTGGCGATCGCGGTACGCGTGATTTCGTCATCCCCGATGACATCCATCGCCCTCGCAGGTGCGCCAACCATCCCGAGCAACATCAACAACACAAGAACGTGACGCATGCCATCTCCCGATCGGACGAGGACCTTGATTGATCCCGTCCAGCGTAGGTGTGTGCGCACGCGCAAACCGGCGCACGCGTCTCAGTTCGGCCCCTTGTATCAACCGATCGCTACGGCAGAGCGCGCGCCAAACGACATGCGCACGCGTTGCCGGGATTCATCGCGAGCGATCGATGAAAATCAGGTCGAGCGGCTCGAGCGCAGGGACCGGCGGTTCGAAGTCGTCGGTATAGAGCACATCACGCACGAGCACGACGCGGCTGCGGTCACGACGGATCTCGGGGGTCGGCGCGAACGCAGCGTCGATATTGACCGCGGCCGGCACGCTGGTCGCCGGTGCCGTGATTGCATCAACCACAGTGATCGCATCGGTCAGCCCGAACTGGTAGTTGCCGAGACGCAGCACGTCGAGCGTGCCGCGCAGGTCAACGCTGCCGGGGTTGCCGGTGACGACGAAACGGTCATGCGCCTCGATCGCGCTGCCGGCCACCTCGAGCTCGATCACAGCATCGGCGGTTTCGCTGTAGCTGCCGACAACGCCGATCGCACCGATTGCATCGATGCCACCGGGCAGGATCACGCCACCCGAGTTCAGTACGGCGCCGGAGAATTCGGCGTTGCCGGTGACGATGCCGCCTTCGATCGTCAGTGGAAAATCGAA
>JBBSOU010000164.1:0-7068 GCA_038259445.1 Lysobacterales bacterium
AGTCGATTGGCTTCAGCGACAAGTGCGCGGCCCTTGGGGCTGAGTCCATTCCACTCCGGTCCCTTGGGATCGGTCGAGGAGTCGGCGAAGTCGTTGTTGGCGGTGTGCACGAGGCCGAGCATGCGCACGCCGAGCCTGTAGTAGGTCTGTAGCAGGGTGGGATCGCTGGCCAGCGGGCTCGCGTTCTCGATGCTGAGATAGACGACGCGCTTGCCGGCTTTCTTTATGCGTTCGGCGTCATCGGCGCGCAGTGCGATTTCGAACTGGGCCGCATTGCGCGCGACCATCTCGCGGATCTGTACGAGGCGCAGCAGCCCGGCATCGCGTGCAATGAGGTTTGCCTCGGGCGTGCGCGCGCCTTGCGTGGTGTAGATCACCCAGAAACCGCCATCGAGGCCGCCTTCGCGCATGCGCGGAAGGTCGACCTGCGACAGGTCCTCGACGACGCCGTGGCGATCGAGGATGTTCCAGTCCGGTTGGGCGAACAACATGGGGGTGTCGAGATGGCTGTCGAGGACGATCGCGCGTTCGTGGATCGTGCGCGCGCGCGACATCACATCGCCCTCGGTTTGTGCGTGAGCAGGCAGCGCAATGGCCAAGCCGAGCAACAGGTTCGGTATCAGGTGATGCATCGGCGCCAGACCTCTCGAGAGCGGCAACCGGGGTCGCCTGAAGACTGCAGTCTACGCGTCTCGATCAGGCCACCACGCCCAGCTGGCTCAGTATCGACTTCGCCGCTTCGCGGCCATCGAGCACGGCGCGCACAACGAGGTCCGCACCGCGCACGTTGTCGCCACCGGCAAAGATCTTTTCATGTCCGGTCTGATACGGCAGGCGATGTCCGCCACCGACGGTGACGCGCCCGCTCGCATCGGTGTCGATACCGGCCGCGGCAAACCATGCCGAAGGGCTCGGCAGAAAGCCGAACGACAGGATCACGACATCGGCCGGGATCGTCTGCGCGGTATCGATCAGTACTTCGGCGCGTGCACGACCGCGACCGTCGTCGACCAGTCGCGTCTCGGCGATTTCGACACCGTCGACAAGGCCGTCGCCGACGATCGCGAGCGGTTGCGCCTGAAAGCGGAAGATCACGCCTTCGTCGCGCGCGTTCTTCACTTCCTTGCGCGAACCGGGCATGTTCGCTTCGTCACGGCGATAGACGCAGTTGACGCGTGCGGCGCCGAGACGCACCGCTGTGCGCACACAATCCATTGCGGTATCACCGCCGCCGAGCACGACCACGCGCTTGCCGCTCAGATCCGGCAGCACATCGCTTGCGGTTGCGGTGCCGAGCAACTGGCGCGCGTTGGCGATCAGGAACGGCAGTGCGGCATGCACGCCGTCGAGACTCTGGCCGGGCAGGGCGGCGTCGACATAGGTGTAGGCACCGGTGGCGACGAACAGCGCGTCATAGTCCTCGACGAGTGTATCGAAGGCGACATCGCGACCGACATCGACGCCGAGGCGAAAGCGCACGCCGAGTTCCTCAAGTACGCCGCGCCGCGTGCGCACGATCGATTTCTCGAGCTTGAACGGCGGAATGCCGAAGGTCAGCAGCCCACCGATTTCCTCGTATCGATCGAACACGTCGACAGCGACACCGGCGCGCGCGAGGCGATCGGCGGCCGACAGTCCGGCCGGTCCGGCGCCGACGATGGCGACACGCTTGCTGGTCATCGACGGTGCCGATGAGGGTCGCCAGCCGAGACGGATTGCCTCGTCGGTGACGGCGCGCTCGATCGCACCAATGGTGACCGCGCCGAAGCCTTCCTCGATGGTGCAGACGCCTTCGCACAGGCGGTCCTGCGGACACACGCGCCCGCAGATTTCCGGCAGCGGATTGGTCTCGTGCATGAGTGACGCCGCATCCTCGATGCGACCGTCCTTGACCAGCTTGAGCCATTGCGGGATGCGGTTGCCGAGTGGGCAACCCCACGAACAATACGGATTTCCGCAGTCGATGCAGCGAGACGCCTGGTCGGCGGCGTCGCCGTTCTCGAAGTCGCCATGGATTTCGCCGAAGCCGACCACGCGGATCGGAATCGGTACCTCCTTGGGTAGCGCGCGCGCGAACTTGAGGAACGGGAACGGCTTCTCGCTCATGCCGCCGCCCGCAGTTCTTCGGCGAGTGCGGCAAGGCTCGCGGCCTTCGGCTTGACCAGCCAGATCTTGTGCAGCACCTCGCGGAAATCGGCGAACAGCTGGCGCGTCCACTCGCTGCCGGTCGCCTCGATGTGCGATTGCATCAACGAGCGCAGATGCTGCAGGTAGTTCTCGAGGCCTTCGAGTGAAATACGGTTGATGTCGACCAATTCGTGGTTGTAGCGGTCGACGAAATCGCGCTCGAGGTCGAGCACGTAGGCGAAGCCGCCGGTCATGCCGGCACCGAAGTTGAGTCCGCTGCGGCCAAGCACGACGACGGTGCCGCCAGTCATGTATTCGCAGCCGTGATCGCCGACGCCCTCGACCACCGCAAGTGCGCCGGAGTTGCGTACCGCGAAGCGCTCGCCGGCACGGCCGGCGGCGTAAAGTTCGCCGCCGGTGGCGCCATACAGACAGGTGTTGCCGATGATGCTCGCGTCCTGCGACGCAAAGCCCACGTCGTCGCTCGGGCGCACGACGATGCGACCACCGGCCATGCCCTTGCCGACACCGTCGTTGGCTTCGCCGGTCAGGATCAGATGGACGCCACCGGCATTCCACGCACCGAAACTCTGGCCGGCAGCACCGGCGAGCTCGAGCGTGATCGGCGCATCGCTCATGCCATCGTTGCCCCACGCGCGGGCAACTTCGCCCGACAGGCGCGCACCGATCGCGCGGTCGACATTGCTGATCGCGTAGCGGAACGTGCCGCCACTCTTGGCCGCCACCGCCGCGCGCGTATCGTGCACGGATGCCAGCGACAGCTCGCTCGGTCCCGGTGCCAGCGGACCGGCGGCGCATAGGCTGCGCACGCTGTCGGTCAGTTCGGCCTTGCCGAGCAGCGGCGAGAGATCGAGTTTGCGTTGCTTGGCGGTGATGCCGGGCAACTGGCGCAGCAGGTCGGTGCGGCCGATGATCTCGTGCAGCGAGCGCATGCCGAGCGTTGCCAGGATCGCGCGCACGTCGTCGGCGATGAAGTGGAAGAAGTTCTGCACCATCTCGGGAGCGCCGAGGAAGTGCTTGCGGCGCAGGATCTCGTTCTGCGTGGCGACACCGGTCGCACACGAATTGAGATGGCAGATGCGCAGGTACTTGCAGCCGAGCGCGACCATCGGCCCGGTACCGAAGCCGAACGAATCGGCGCCGAGAATCGCCGCCTTGATGACATCGAGACCGGTTTTGAGGCCGCCATCGGTCTGCACGATGACGCGATCGCGCAGGCCGTTCATGACCAGCGTCTGGTGGGTTTCGGCGAGGCCGAGTTCCCACGGCGTGCCGGCGTAGCGGATCGAGGTGATCGGACTCGCACCAGTACCGCCGTCGTAGCCGGAAATCGTGACAAGGTCGGCACCGGCCTTGACGACGCCGGCCGCGATCGTGCCGACGCCCGCATGCGAGACGAGCTTGACCGAGACCAGCGCGGTCGGATTGACCTCGCGCAGGTCGTGGATCAGTTCGGTCAGGTCCTCGATCGAATAGATGTCGTGGTGCGGCGGCGGCGAGATCAGGCCGATGCCGGGCTTGGCGTAGCGCAGCCGCGCAATCAGCGCATTGACCTTGTCGCCCGGCAGCTGGCCGCCTTCGCCGGGCTTGGCACCTTGCGCGATCTTTATCTGCAGCACTTCGGCGCCGACCAGATAGGCCGGCGTGACGCCGAAACGTCCCGAGGCAACCTGCTTGATCTTGGAGGTCCGCTCGGTGCCATAGCGCGCCGGGTCTTCGCCGCCTTCACCGGAGTTGGAACGTGCGCCGAGCCGATTCATCGCGATCGCCAGTGCTTCATGCGCTTCCGGCGACAGCGCGCCGAGCGACATGCCCGCCGAGTCGAAGCGCTTGAGGATGCTGGTCGATGCCTCGACGGTGTCGACGTCGATCGGTTCGAGATCATCGCGGAACACGAGCAGGTCGCGCAGCGTCGAGGGCGGCCGTGCATTCACCGCATCCGCGTACTGGCGATAGAGCGACGCATCGCCGCTGCGCACGGCAGCCTGCAGATGCGTGACCACCGGCGGGTTGTACATGTGGTACTCGCCGTCCGGAACGGCCTTGAGCAGGCCACCGGCAGGCAGCGTGTAGTTCGGATTGCGTGACGCGGCGAGCTGGGCGCGATATTCATCTTCGATGTCGACGAAACCGGCACCGCCGATGCGCGAGGGCGTACCGGGAAAACACATGTCGACGATGTCGTGATCAAGTCCGATGATCTCGAACAACTGCGCGCCGCGATAGCCGGCCACGGTCGAGATGCCCATCTTCGACAGGATCTTGAGCAGTCCCTTGCGGATGCCCTTGCGATAGGTGCGGCCGATTTCGTTGACCGGTTCGTTCTCTCGGCCCTTGATCTCGCCACGCCGATTCATGTCGAACAGCGTCTGGTAGGAGAGGAACGGATACACCGCGGTCGCCCCGAAGCCGATCAGGCAGGCGAAATGGTGCGGATCGCGCGCGGTACCGGTCTCGACCAGCAGGTTGCAGTCGCAGCGCAGTTGCATGCGCGTGAGATGCGCATGCACGGCGCCGGTGGCGAGCAGGGCATGGATCTGGGTCAGGCCCGGCACCGGATAACGGTCCGACAGCAGCACGATGACGGCACCATTGCGCACCGCCTGTTCGGCCTGCACGCAAACCTGCTCGAGAGCTGCCTTGAGGCCGATCGGCTCGTCGTAGTAGAGGTCGATCTTGATGTGGTTGTCGATGATATGCGGCAGCGCAAGGATCTGGCGCAGCTTGCGTTGCGAGAGCACCGGCGAGCTCAGCAGCACCTGGCGCGCGTTCTCGGGCGACAGATCGAAGATGTTGCCTTCGAGACCGATCTGCGACACCAGCGACATGACCAGCCGTTCGCGCAACGGATCGATCGGCGGATTGGTGACCTGCGCAAAGCCCTGGCGGAAATAATCGTAGAGCGAGCGCGACTGCTGCGAGAGCACTGCCATCGGCGTGTCGTCGCCCATCGAGCCGGTCGCCTCGGCGCCGGTTTCGGCGAGCGTCTTGAGCACAATGTCGCGTTCTTCGCGCGACAGTGCGAACTGCTTCTGGAAGCGCGCGAGCATCTCGGGCGGAAACGGTTCGGCGGCGAGTGCCGGATCGATAAGGTGCGATTCGAGGAAGATGACGCCTTCGCGCAGCCAGTCGCGATATGGCGCACGCGCTGCATTGATGCGGTCGATCGCGGTGTTGTCGAGCAAACGCTGTTCGACCAGATCGACCGCGATCATCTGGCCCGGACCGAGCCGGCCTTTGGCCACGATCCGCTGATCGGGAATGTCCCAGAGTCCTGCTTCGGAGGCGACGATCAGGTGGTTGTCGTCGCTGCGCGCCCAGCGCGCCGGACGCAGACCGTTGCGGTCGAGCGCGCACACCGCATAACGCGAGTCGCAGATGACCAGTCCGGCCGGACCATCCCATGGCTCGGTGTGCAAGGCGTAATACTGATAGAACGCCTCGAGGTCCTGGTCGAGGTTCTCATCGGCGCTCCATGCCGGCGGTACCAGCACGCGCATCGCGGCGAGCACGTCGATGCCGCCAGTGACCAGTAGTTCGAGCATGTTGTCGAGGCTCTGCGAGTCCGAGCCGCTGTTGCTGACGTGATCGCCGAGGTCGGAAAGATCGAGCAGCGGCGAGGCGAGCTTGGCCTGGCGCGCCATCGCCCAGTTGCGGTTGGCCTTTATCGTGTTGATCTCGCCGTTGTGGGCGAGCAGGCGGAACGGCTGTGCAAGCCGCCAGTTCGGCATCGTGTTGGTCGAGAAGCGCTGGTGGAAGGTCGCGGCACAGCTTGTGAGGTCGGCACGTTGCAGATCCGGAAACACATCGCGCAGCGCGCCCGGCGCAGCCATCGCCTTGTAGCCGATGGTCGCTGCCGACAGCGTGACGACATAGAACGAGGCATCGTCCGCGCAGGCGAGTTCGGCGCGGCGACGCGCACGAAACAGCGCGCGATCAAAGGTGGCCTCATCGAGGCCGGCCGGCGCGTCGACGAAAATCTGTCGAATGATCGGCCGGCTGGCCACGCCGAGCGGGCCGCAGGGTTGATCGACCACCGGCACGTCGCGCCAACCGGCTGTCGCGAGCCCTTCATCGCGAAGGCACGATTCAAGGTTCGACTGCGCGCGTGCGGCGATGCCGCTGTCGCGATCGAGAAAAACGAGGCCGGCGGTGAAGCATTCGGCCACGGCGATCGATGCCTCGTCGGCGAGCGCGCGCAGCCAGTCGTGGGCGCGATAGAAAAGCACGCCGCAGCCGTCACCGGTAATGCCGTCGGCATTGACGCCGCCGCGATGGGACATGCGTGCAAGTGCGGTGAACGCCTGGTCGACCAGCCACGTGCTTGGCGTGCCATCGATGCTGGCAATCAGGCCGAAGCCGCAGCTGTCGTGCTCAAAGGCCGGGTCGTGGAGGCATGGCGTCTTGCTGTGCGACATCTTCGCTTCCTGCACGAGTCATCGAGCGCGCCGATCCAATCGGTCCGCACTCGACGGAGATTCTTTCGCGGGGTCCGTCGCGGCGTGCGTCTGCGAAGCAAACGCCGCACCTGCAATCAATCACAATTGCTGCGAAGCGTCAAATGGTTTGGACGTCTGAATGCAGGCGTGCGACATTCACGGCGAATCGTTTCATCTGCATCCAACCGCTTTGGTGGCGTTGGGAGTGCGCGAGTTTCATCTGCAGGATCTGGCGATCTACACGTTACCCGCTTCGCGGAGCGAGAAACAAAGGCGCCCCCTTCCGCCCTCCGGGCACCTTCCCCCGCTGCGCAGGGGAAGGGAAATTCGTGCGGCCAATCGGCAAGGTCGCCTCGGATCTGGTTTGCCCTTCCCCTGCGCAACGGGGGAAGGGAGACGAATGCGGCCAATCGGCAAGCTCGCCTACGATCTGTTTTGCCCTTCCCCTGCGCAGCGGGGGAAGGTGCCCGGAGGGCGGATG
>JBBSOU010000165.1:0-7038 GCA_038259445.1 Lysobacterales bacterium
CTTCGACCTGTATCGCTACGACGCGAAAACGTATGCGCGCGAGCTGCTGTACAAGAACACCGAGGGCTACGCCATCGGCACGCTGTCGCGTGACGAGCGCTACCTCGCGCTGGTCAAGGCGCGCACCACCAACGACAACGAGCTGTACGTTTTCGACCGGCAGGACAAGAAGTTGCTGCACATCAGCCAGCACGAAGGCGACGCGCGCTTCTCGCCGGAGGCTTTCGATCCGACCTCGGGCAACCTGCTGTACCTGACCAATGACGGCGGCGAGTTCATGCGCCTGCGCAACTACGCGATTGCCACCGATACCCATTCCGACGTGCAAAGCGAGAACTGGGATATCGTCTATTCGAGCTATTCGCACAACGGCAAGTACCGCGTCGTCGCGATCAACGACGACGGCAGTACGCGCTTCGAAGTGCACGATGTCGCCAGCGGCAGCAAGGTCGACCTGCCGGCACTGCCGTCGGGCGAGATCCGCGGCGTCAACATCGGCCGCTCCGAGCAGCGCATGACCTTCTTCGTCAATGGCGACCGCCAGCCAAGCGAGCTTTACGCGCTCGAGTTCGGCGAGCCGGAAGCGAAGCGGCTCACGCAATCGCTGAGCCCGGCGATCGAGCAGGCCGACCTTGTTGATTCGAGCGTCGTGCGCTTCAAGAGTTTCGATGGTCTCGAGATTCCGAACATCCTGTGGAAGCCGCATCAGGCCACCGCGCAGAACAAGCTGCCGGCGATCGTGCTCGTACACGGCGGCCCGGGCGGACAGACCACGCGCGCCTACAACTACGCAGCGCAGTTCCTCGCCAACAACGGCTACGTCGTGCTCGGCATCAACAACCGTGGCAGCTCCGGTTACGGCAAGACCTTCTTTGCCGCCGACGACCAGAAGCACGGCCGCGAGCCACTGCTGGATTGCATCGAGGCGAAGAAGTACCTGCAGGGCCTCGACTATGTCGACGCCGAGCGCATCGGCATCATGGGCGGCAGCTACGGCGGCTACATGACGCTCGCCGCGCTGGCGTTCCATCCGGACGAGTTCAAGGTCGGCGTCGACATTTTCGGCGTCAGCAACTGGCTGCGCACGCTCGAAAGCATCCCGCCGTATTGGGAGAGCATGCGCGAGGCGCTGTATCAGGAGATCGGCAATCCGGTCACCGATCGCGACATGCTGATCGCCGTGTCGCCGCTGTTCCATGCCGAGAAGATCAACAAGCCGCTGATGGTGCTGCAGGGCAGGAACGATCCGCGCGTGATCCTCGCCGAATCCGATGACATCGTCGCCGCGGTAGAGAAGAACAACGTGCCGGTCGAGTACGTCGTGTTCGACGACGAAGGCCACGGCTTCACCAAGAAGAAGAACCAGATCGAGGGCTACGGCAAGATGCTCGTGTTCCTCGACCGCTATCTGAAAGGTGACGCGACCTCGGCCAACTGACGCGGTTCACGATTTCCCTCGAGCAGGCATTGCGACTGAAGTCGCTCCCGGAATCAGCAAGCCGCGTTCACAGGGAGCCAGCCAGTCGCTCCCAACGGTGCAGTGTGCCGAGGTTTTCGGTTGGCGAACGATTGTTGTGGGGGGACTTCAGTCCCGAAGCGCTCCGGCCAAGGTGAGGGAAGGCATCGCGACTGACGTCGCTCCCACAGGGAATCAGGAATCGGGCATCGCGACTGAAGTCGCTTATTCAGGTAATCAGCCGGTCGCCTCACCGGGAACAGGGGAATCGGGCATTGCGACCGAAGTCTGCTGCGAAGTCTGCGCACACGCATTGTTCACCTTGCGCCGGGCATTCTGCGTCGATGAAAAAGCCGGCGCCGACAACCAGGCTCCCGTTCGCCGATGCCGCTGCGGTCGAGGCTGCTGTCGCGCGCCAGGCCGGATTGCGTTACGTGCTCGACAGCGTGCCAGGCATCCACCGCAAGCGTGCCGGCAAGGGCTTCGTCTATCTGAGCGTCGACGGACAGCGCATCCGTGATCCCGAACAGATCGCGCGATTCCGCAGCCTTGCGGTGCCGCCGGCCTACACCAATGTGTGGATCTGTGCCGAGCCTCGAGGCCACCTGCAGGCGACCGGGCGCGATTCGCGTGCGCGCAAGCAGTATCGCTACCACCCGCAATGGCGGCGCTTCCGTGACGACGGCAAGTTCGGGCGCATGGCCGAATTCGGCGCCGCGTTGCCGCGCCTGCGACGACGCCTGCGGCGCGATCTGTCGTTGCCGGCGCTGCCGCGCGACAAGGTGGTCGCAGTCGTCGTGTCCCTGCTCGCCGACACGCTCGCGCGCATCGGCAACGAGCAATACGCGCGCGACAACAAATCATTCGGATTGACCACGCTGCGCGCACGGCATGTCGCATTCGTGCGCGGCGGTCGCTTGTCGCTGCGCTTTCGCGGCAAGAGCGGGCTCGATCACGACATCGTCGTCGATGACGCTCGTCTCGCGCGCATCGTGCACCGCTGCAAGCAGTTGCCCGGACAACACCTGTTCCAGTTTCTCGACGATGACGGCAATCGCCAATCGATCGATTCCGGCATGGTCAATGCCTACCTGCAGGAGGCGATGGGTGCCGATTTCACGGCCAAGGATTTCCGCACCTGGGGCGGCACGCTCGGTGCGATAGAAATCCTCGTGCGCACACCGCTGCCCGAACGCGACAGCGAACGCGCGCACGCAGCCGTGATCAACGAGGTCGTGCGCGAGGTCGCCGCGCAACTGCGCAACACGCCTGCAGTCTGCCGCAAGTCCTACATCCACCCGCTCGCATTCGAGGCCTGGCGCGACGGCCGCCTGCACCGCCTCGCCGCCCGCCACGGCAACACCGGCACGCGCCAGCTGGAAGACCTGGTGTTGCGCGTGCTGCGCTGAGTGGCCAGCATGATTGGACAGGCTGTGGCGATCGCGAGCGAAAGCTTTGAATGAAGCAACAGGCGAAATCCATCAAACGGGATGAAGGGCATCTGACCTGAGAGCGTTTCGTAGGACCGCCCGCAGCGACGCGACGATTTCGATCCGTGAAGATTCGAGGCAGCGCGCAGCGACGTGCCCAGAAGCATCGCGCCTGGCGGCGCTTCCCACGAAGCGGCGCGTGAGCGCGACGAATCGGCACGTTGGATTCGAAGGTGGCGCGCGGTGATGTGGCAAGAGCATCGCGCCTGGTGGCGCTTCCCACGAAAGCGGCGCGAACCCTAATCTGCGCGCATCAGTGTCAGCACCCAATGCAGGCAACGGAGGAAGCTGCGACGCGCCGAGGCACGCAAGCGAACTTGCGCCCTCGCTGCCAGCGCCTATCGACTCCTCACCCACTCGTCGCCGCTGCTTTATCGCCGCTACCTTATCGCCTCTACTTGTTCGGTCGGGCGAAATCGGCGCCGGGTTTCCATTGCGGGTAGGTCGTCTCGTCGCCGAGTTTGCGGCCCACGGCATAGAGCGCTTCGAGGTCAGCGACGAGGCCGCGCAGGTCCCAGTTCGCATCGTAGTTGTCACCGGGCTTGTGGTAGCGGTTGGTGGTGTAGTCCTCGGCGGATGCGCGGCCTGCGCCTTCGCCGCCTTCAACAAGATCCAGACCGCCCGATGCATACAGCGCCGGCACGCCGACACGCGCGAAGTTGACATGATCGGAGCGGAAGAAGAATCCCTTCTCGGGTTCCTCGTCGCCACCAATCACGCGGCCCTGCGCAGTTGCTGCTTCCTCGATGTAGGCGTCGAGTTCGGACTGGCCGAGACCGATCACGGTGACGTTGCGCGTCGGCCCGTCGACCGGAAGCGCGTCGAGGTTGATGTTGGCGACGGTCTTGTCGATCGGGAACGACGGATGCGCGGCGTAGTAGGCCGATCCGAGCAGGCCCGATTCCTCGAGCGTGACCGCGTTGAACACGATCGAGCGTTTCGGCGGCGGCGACTGTTTGGCGAACGCCTCGGCGATCTCGATGATGCCGGCGACGCCGGTCGCGTTGTCGACTGCGCCGTTGTAGATCTGGTCGCCGGTCAGCGTGTCGTTGCGGCCGAGGTGATCCCAGTGCGCGGTGTAGATGATCGTCTCGTCGGGACGTTCGCTGCCGGGAAGGTAGCCGATCACGTTCTCCGAGCTCGAGCTTTCGACCTTGCTCGTGTAGCTGACCGACAGTTTGGCATCAAGCGCGGTGGGCTTGAAGCCGCGCAGGTCGGCGCTCTTCTTGAGCGCCGCGAAATCGGCACCGGCAGTCGCGAACAATCGCGTCGCTGCCGCTTCAGTGAGCCATCCCGCGCTCTGCAGGCGAGGGCCACCGGCTTCGGCCGGCGGCAGCGATTGCTGCGGACCCGACCAGCCGCTTTCGATGACACCCCAGCCGTAGCCGGCCCCGCCGGTCTCGTGGACGATGAATGCGGCTGCGGCGCCCTTGCGCGCGGCCTCCTCGTACTTGTACGTCCAGCGACCGTAGTAGGTCAGCGTCTTGCCCTTGAACAATTCGGCATCCTGGTTGCCCCAGCCCGGATCGTTGACAAGGATGATCACGGTCTTGCCCTTGACGTCGACGTCGGCGTAATCGTTCCAGTCCGGCGCATCGACGCCGTAACCGACGAACACGATGTCGGAATCCTTGAGGTCGACCGACGTGCTTGCATCGAGTGAGCCGACCATCATGTCGGTGGCATAGGCGAAGCGCTCGCCGCCGCTGGCGCCGGTCACGTCGAGCACCGTGCTGGTCGGTTCGAGCAAGGTGGTCTGGATCATTGGCACGGTCTGGAACCAGCTGCCGTTGTTGCCTGGCTTGAGGCCGGCACGCTCGAACTGGTCCTTGATATAGGCCGTGGTAACGCGCTCACCGATCGTGCCCGGCTTGCGTCCTTCGAACTGGTCCGAAGACAGCGTCTGCATGCGCGCGGCGACGTCCTCGGCCTTGATCGCGGCGTCGAACTTGCCTTCCGCTGTCGGCACCACCGGTGCCGGCTTGGCCGCAGCTTGCGGGGCCTCGGTGATGGCGGGCGGCGCGGGGGTTGGCTCCGGCTTGTTGCACGCGGCAAGGACGAGCGCGACGGCGCTGACGAGGGCGATACGAACCATGGGCTGGCTCCACTGCGGAATGAACCTGCGATTCTAGATCGCATCGGCCGCGGCGCCTACCTTCACGCAACGGTCGAATCGAAGTCGATGAGCGTTTCCCTGGGCTAATCACGGCACGCGAACAAAAAAAGCCGCCATCCACGCACAGGCGGGGATGGCGGCTCGCGGTGGCTTCGGAACGTCGACCGCGTGCCGACTCGCGCCGGCATCACGGCCTTGAAACCTTGACTCGCCTCAGCGCGCCACGTTCGAGTTGACGATCACTTCGACGCGACGGTTCTGCTGGCGTCCGGCGTCGGTGCCGTTGCTCGTCACCGGATAGTCCGGACCAAGGCCGCGGGACGTGATCGTCGCCGCGTTGGCACCGTTGCGCACGAGATAAGAACGCACCGATTCGGCGCGACGTGCCGACAGGTCGATGTTGTAGTCGCGTGCGCCGGTCGAGTCGGTGTGGCCTTCGACTGCGACGGTTGCATTCGGATCGTCGCGAAGTGCCGTCGCCAGCTGGTCGAGCGAGCGCGTCGCACCGGGTTTCAATTCGGCACGATCGACTTCGAACAGCACGTCGCCGAGCGTCACCACGAGGCCACGTTCTGTCTCGCGCGTTTCCAGTTCGGTCAGCTTCGCGCGCATCGATTCGAGCTCGATGCGTGCCGACTGCAGATCGGCGCGCGCCATGTCGGCGCTGCGACGCTCGCTGCTGGCCGCGGCCATCGCGGCGCTGGCAACGCGGCGAGCGCTGTCGGCTTCCTGCGTGCGTACGTCGACCAGCAGGCGGTCACGCTCGACACCGAGCTCGGTACCACGCACTTCGGCGTAACGCGCGAGGCCGCTCGCTTCTGCAGTCTGCACGAGTCGGTCGGCGATATAGATGCCGTGGCGGAACATCGGTTCCTTCAACGAGCGATGCTCGCGCGCCAGCAGGGTCACGGCCGCGTCGGCGCGTGACATCTCGTCGACCGCGTTGTTGGCGATTCGCGGGTCGGCGCGCATGCGTGAAAGCTGGTCCTGCAGGCGCATGACTTCCGGTGGCGGACCTTTCGGCGCACTGGCACAGGCGACCAGCAGCGAGGCGGCAAGCAAGGGTGAGACGCGCATGATCGTGGTCTTCATGATCACATTCCTCCACTGCGGCCGACTTCGCGGCGCAGCGTCTCGACGCTGGCCTCGATTTCGGCGGTAGCTGCGGTGGCGCGCTTCTCACGACTGCGTGCGGCGGCGAGATCGGCATCGGCCTTGGCCTTTTCGGCATTCATCGCACTGTCGGTCCAGTTGCGACGCTCGAGGGCACCCCGCGCTGCAACCAGATTGCCTTGTGCGGAACGCAGATCTGCCGGCGCCCCTTCGGCTGCATCGGCGCTTTCGGCCGCGCGCACGGCGGTATCTGCCTGAGCCAGCGCGATTTCCGCGTCCTGACGGTTGGTGGCAAACGCAACGCTGCACCACAGCGTGGCAAGCAACAGCAACAAATATCGTGACTTCATTCGGAATCTCCCGGTATGTCGTGGACACACTGTCCGGCGCTCTATGCAACCGGCACAACGATAGGTGGGTGGAAGCATGAGTCCCCGCACCACTATCGTGGCCGGGCAGTGAACCGCGACCGAATTCAGGAGAGAGTCGGATACGTGAACCAGATGTTCAGCGCATAGAGCGCCAATGTTCACGTCATCGGCGTACACGCGTCCGTCGATTCGACGAACGCGTGCTGTCAGACAATCGCTGAAGTTACGGCGTATCGCCGGCAAAACGCTTCGGCGTCGCGCCCGTCACGCTGCCGATCGTTGCCGATTCGCTGACCAGCAGTTCGACGTCACGGCGGAAGTCGAGCGTGCCTTCGACCACGGCGCGCGGGCCGATGACGATTCGCGGCACACGCGTCGACGAGTTGAACCAGCCCGCCTTCTCGACGATCACACCACCCTCGACGCGCGAATCGGCGCCGATCTCGATGTCGCCATTGGACGTGGCGATGCCGCCACCGACATGCGCGGCGA
>JBBSOU010000166.1:0-6870 GCA_038259445.1 Lysobacterales bacterium
CTGATGACAGGCGCATGGAATACCGCGAACGGGCAGGGGGGAGACAACGTGACCTTGAGCGGCATCGCTCTCGCGCCGGGAGGCGTGGTGGTCGCCGGAACCCACAATGCGTGCACGTCGGTGGGCGGCTTGTGCACACAGGCGATGGTCACCAACGCGGTGGCCAAGCCCAATCCACTGCCGACCGTCGGTGCGCCGGCGTGGGCGAACACGCTGCCGCAATCGCAGAGTGCAGTACTGGCGCGCCTCGAGGCGACCACCTTGTCGACCGACGCGATCTTTGCCAACGGCTTCGAGTGAGTGACCTCGTTACGTGTCGTCGATCGGCTGTTGAGAGGTAGTCATGCCCTCATCCGCTCGAATGCCGGACTTTCGACGAACGCAATTCGGTAATCCAGCGCCTCGCTATCGCGACGGAAGTCGCTCCCACAGACCGTGCCTTTGCGGCAGACACGGCGCAACTCATTGAGGCGTCGGGCGCGAAGGACAAGCGAAAGGCGTCGACGAAACGTCCGACGTTCAATGCGAGTCAGCTCACTCGAAGCCGTGAGTGAAGATCAGATCAGCCTGACGCTCGTAGGCGCCGATATCGACCGCGCCGAAACGCGATACGCCGCGCTGGTCGATCGCTGGTGCACCGACCGCACTGCCAGAATCCACCGCCGGTGAGCCGAGATTCAACGCCATCGTATCGGTCGGCCCGCCGTTGCCGCCCAGTGCGCCGAGCAAGGCGTCGGCGAACACCGAACCGGGCGTGACCGATACCTCGGCTTGATTGGAGATCGGGCGAAACTGCGGCCATTGCAGATTGTTGCTGCCGTTGACCGGGTGCAGGAGGGCCCACGGATTGTACGGATTGCCTGCAGTATTGTTTATAAGTACCGTATTGCGCATAGTCACTGCCAGCCCGTTGCCATTGCTGATGCCAGCGGCGAAGCAGACATCACAAACCGCTCGGTTGTCGGCAATGGTCAGGTTTTGCAGCACGATGCCGCCGCTGCCCTGGAGGTTCATCGCACCTCCGAGACCGGTGCGCGCGATGTTGCCCGAGAACGTGCTGTTGGTGATGTCGCCCGAGGCACGAATGAGCGTCGCGGTCTGGTGGTCGAAGATCGAGAGACCGCCGTAACCGGATGCCTGGTTGCCGCGGAAGGTCGAGCCGCGGATCGTGAACGGCCCGCCTTGCAGATAGACGCCGCCGGTGTGTGCATTGCTGGTGCCACTGCTGTTGTTGTCGGCAATGGTCGAGTCGAGGATGCGCGTGTGGCTGGTCGTATCGTAGACCGTCGTGAACAGTCCGGCGCCGTAGGCGTTCGCGGTGTTGCCGAGCAGGCGCGTGCGACAGAGATTGACGAAGCGATCGGCTCCGTCGACACCGATCGCGCCAGCGTTGCCGCCATTGCCGGGATTGCCGCCGGTTCCCGTGGCCTGGTTTGCGCTCAGCGTGCTGTCAAACAGATTGATCGTCTTCGAGCCGAGGGAATACATCGCGCCCCCGTTGGCGCCGCGGTTGCCGTCCATGCCAACACGCACCAGCGTCAGCTCGCGTGCGCCAATGGCATAGATGCCGCCACCGCCATCGTCCTGCGCCGTCGCGATCGCCAGGTTGTCGCTGAAGCGCGAATCGAAGATGCGGATCGTCACTGCCTGCCACGGGCCACCGGTCGGCTTCCACAATCCGGCCCCGGAACCACTTGGCGTGGAGCCGTTGGCGATCGTCGCGTTGCGCAGGTCGAAGGTGTAGGTGAGGTTGTTCGGATTGTCGACACGCAGTACGCGCCGCTGATTTGCGCCCGAGAGCGTTGCGCCGCCGGCATCGAGCACGGTGGCGCGCGTCACCCGAAGTTCGCTGCTCACGGCGAGCGTTGATGTGCCGATTGCGAGCCGGATCGATCCGCCGGCATCAAGCGCAGATTGCAGCATCGCGGTGGTGACACTGCCGGCGTTGCCGTTGCCGAGCACGACCGCATTGACGAGTGGCGCCGGTGCCGGCGCGGTGCAGTCGAACGCCGGTTGCGCGACGCTGATCGCGGGGGCGGCACAGACAGCGGCAAGCACCAACGCCCGCGAAACGGTTCTGACGATGATTGAATTCATTCTTCTAGCGTGCGCCTGGCGGCAATCCGCTTCCGTGACGCTGCCGACATTCGGCCGGCCACGTTCCGCCATGCCTCGCGATGGACCCGTGCCATCGCTCGGCACGGGTCCACCACAATTGCCTGGTCAGCGAACGACGAGGGCACGCTCGCGGCGTTCGATCAGGCTCATGTCGGCCTGGTTGATCAGACGCAGGTCACGCACTTCGTAAGGCGCGCGTAGCCCACTTTTCGCCAGCGACTCGGAGTCGATACGAAGATCGATCGTGCCGCGGCCGGCGTCGAGCCATGCCGCTGAATGCGCGACCACCGCCGGTCGCAGCGCGCCGTCGCCGGCGGTGCCGTAGAGCACGCCGGCGAGCTGATATCGACTGCCATCAGCTGCATCGACGCCGACCCGCAGCACCAGCGCATCGGTCTTCCGCGTTGCTGCGACTCGCTCGACCGTGCCATCGAGACGCGCCGTGGCGACGCCGACCGCGAACGCGTTGCGCGCATCGCGCTGCACGGTGAAAGTATCCTTCGATGTGTTGCCGAACGCATGGATTTCCCACAACCCATGGCCGCCGGCGCGGGCGACGTCGGGCGCCACGCTGGCGACGAAGCTGCCGTCAGCCTGACGCTCGAAGTCGACTGTCTCGGAGTGTCCGCCCGGCGAGCTGACGAGGCCCTGCAGCGAGGCGATGCGCGCGCCGCCCGAGGTGCTGGCGATGAAGCGGATGCGGTTTCCGGCGATCACGCTGTCGCGATCGGCGCGCAACGAAAGCACGATCGGACTGGCTGGCTCGAACACGTGGATGAGGTACGCGCCGCGTGCGGACGCCGCGACCAGTTCGATGTTGCCAGCGCCGACGCGTTCATCGAGGCGGATGACGACGCTTCGATCGGGCACGTCCATGCCGGCCGCGCGCAACGCATCCGCATCGGCAGCGGTGCGTATGGCATCCGCGTTGGCCATGCTGCGTCCATTGGCGCGAATCGAGAACGTCGCCGGATCGAGCAGGTCGGTATTGCCGGCGACCGGACTCAGGCGGATCAGCGCGCCGGGCGCGCTCGTGGCCAGGTTGACGCCGTGCTGCAGGTCGACGCCGTCGGCATCGATCCAGTATTCGCGGCTCTCCTGCACGAACGGTTTCGGTGCCGCATCGAGCGCCGCTGAAGGATCGATCGCCCATGACATCGCGCTCGGGGAGCGATCGAGATCGGTGAGCGCGGTACGCGCCAGGGTCATCGCAACGACGCGTTGCGGAATCTGGTCATTTGCGGTGGGCGCGATCAGCGCAAGCGAGTCCGGTGCGGCATGCGCGATCGACGCGCAGAACATCGCGGCAACGAAGGTTTTCATCAGTTTGATCTTCATCGCGTCGTTCCTCAGAGGTCGTTGCGCAGGATCGTCTGCAGCCCGAAGCAGGCGCGACGACTCTGGTTGTGGTTGAGCACCTTGCCGCCGGTGCGCGTGGTGTCACGGAACCACAGCGTGCCGGCGGCCTGCTGGCTCGTGCAGTTGAGGAAACCGTCCGAGCAGCTGGAGAGCCAGTTCTGCGTGATCTCGAGGCCGACACTCTGCGTGTAGCCGCCGCAATACGCGTTCGAACTGAAAACGCCCGAGGCGACATCGCTGCCGACCACGTTCCAGAAGCCCTTCGGCAAGGCCGGGCGTCCCGTGGTGCCGTAGAGGTTGTTCTGGTTGTACTGCGCCATCCAGCTCGACTGTTGCATGCGCACGCCGTCGTTCTTGTATCCGAGCAGCCAGCCGAGCACGGATTCGAAGACGTTGCCGTTCATGACCGCATCGGCGAGTGGCGTGCCCGCGCTCGACGCTGCCAGTGCATTGACCCAGCGGGTCTTGCTGATGATGTTCGGATAGCGGCTGTCGTAGGTCGGATTCGAAAGGATCCAGCGCATGACGTTGCCGCCGTTGGAGTGCGTGATCACGACGAGATCGGTGATGTTGCGGCTGTTGATGAAGCTGGTCAGCTGTCCGGCCAGGCATCCGGCAGCGCGGCTGTCCCACATGTACTGGGTGAAATCGCAGTTGATGACGGTGTAGTTGGACTGGTTGACCAGACCCTGGCGCACCGTGTTGATGATTTCTGGCTGCCAGTAGTCGTCGTAGGCATTGGTTTGCGCACCGGTGCCGTGCACGAAGGCGACACCGGTACCGGCCGTCGCGGCGATGGCACCGGTGCTGGAGAATGCAAGCACAAGCGCGAACAGAGTACGAATCATTGACCCCTCCCGTTGTGCGGCACGCGCTCGTGGCGAGCCGCTCGTTGGCTACAGCGCGATCATGGCGCGGCTTCCAGGCCGGCGACGATCGCGGCGAAGCAGAATCCCCCGATGCTGCAGCAGGCCGGCGAAGTGGCTACCGCGCCAACCGCTGCACGTTGAAACCTAGAGCACCTTTGCACCGCGGTCAAACGCCTGTTTGATCGACGTTTCCGCTTATGCTGCAGTGCGTTGCGGCGAGTCGACGCCGTCGGATCACCTGCCGCGCGCGGGCTGGACCGTGCGTTCGTTCTGCGCATGCCGCGCAGGAATCATTGCGCCCGGTTCGTGCCGGCCCGCCACCGTTACCGTTGCATGCATTCGCGCGCTGGATAATGCGGCACTGCGGCATGCAAATTTGTTATGGTCGCTTGGCTCGCCGCGTGCCGCGAATACGTCGCCCGTCTTCCACGGCCTTCGCGTCGGCGCGCCACCTCCACAGTCTCGTCGCGTCGCCAAAACCTTTTCGCAGTCCGGAGTCGTCCGTGTCGATTCATGTCGCCCTTAGTCACGTTACCCACTATCGCTACGACCGACTCGTGCATCTGGCGCCGCAGATCGTGCGCCTGCGCCCGGCGCCGCACAGCCGCACGCGCATCCTGTCGTACTCGCTCAATGTCGAACCGGTCGGGCATTTCATCAACTGGCAGCAGGATCCGCAGTCGAACTACCTCGCGCGCCTCGTGTTCCCCGAGCCGACTCGTGAGTTCAAGGTCGAGGTCGATCTGGTCGCCGAAATGTCGGTGCTCAATCCGTTCGATTTCTTCCTTGATCCGCTGGCCGAAAAGATTCCGTTCGTCTATCCGAACGACCTGCGTCGCGAACTCACCTCGTACCTGGTCAAGCTGCCGGCGACTCCGCGCTTCCAGGCCTATCTCGATGCGATTCCGCGGCGACCGCGCGCGACCGCCGATTTCCTCGTCGACATCAACCAGCGTCTGAGCAACGACATCCGTTACCTGATCCGCATGGAGCCGGGCGTGCAGACGCCCGAATACACGCTCGAGTGCGCGTCGGGTTCGTGCCGAGACTCGGCCTGGTTGCTGGTGCAGTTGCTGCGTCACATGGGGCTTGCCGCGCGCTTCGTCTCGGGCTATCTCATCCAGCTTGTCGCCGACGTCAAATCGCTCGACGGCCCGAGTGGCACGGACAAGGATTTCACCGACCTGCACGCGTGGTGTGAGGTGTACCTGCCCGGTGCGGGCTGGATCGGTCTCGATCCGACCTCGGGCTTGCTCGCTGGCGAAGGGCACATCCCGCTCGCCTGTTCTCCCGAACCGGGTTCGGCCGCGCCGATCACCGGCGCGATCGATCCGTGCGAGGTCGAGTTCGAACACACCATGGCCGTGCACCGACTGCTCGAGTCGCCGCGCGTGACCAAGCCGTACACCGAAGCGCAATGGAACGGAATCGAAGCGCTCGGCCACAGGGTCGATGCCGATCTCAAGCGCTTCGACGTGCGCCTGACGATGGGTGGCGAGCCGACCTTCGTCGCCGCCGACGACCCGGACGGTGCCGAGTGGAATACCGATGCGCTGGGGCCGACCAAGCGCATCCGCGCAGCCGATCTTTATCGCAAGCTCAAGAACATGTACGCCACCCACGGCCTGACTCATTTCGGCCAGGGCAAGTGGTATCCCGGCGAGCAGTTGCCGCGCTGGTCGCTCAACTGCTTCTGGCGTCGCGATGGCGAACCGGTGTGGAGCGATGCCGCGCTGTTCGGTGACGAGGCCGTCGAGGGTCGCGCCGATGCCGACCTCGCCGCGGCCTTTCTTGCCGGCGTGGCCGAGCGACTCGGTGTCGACAGCGAGTGTGTGTTCCCGGCGTACGAGGATCACTACTACTATCTGTGGCGCGAGCGACGCCTTCCGGTCAATGTCGATCCAACTGACACGCGCCTGTCCGATGCACTCGAGCGCGATCGCATCCGCGCCGTCTTCGAGCGTGGCCTCGGTGCCGTGGTCGGCCACGTGTTGCCGCTGGCGCGGCCGCTCGGCGAATGGCAGACCGGCCCGTGGTTCCTGCGCAGCGAGCATTGCCTGCTGGTGCCGGGCGACTCACCGCTCGGCTATCGACTGCCGCTTGATTCCCAGCCATGGGTTGCCGAAGCCGACTACCCGTTCGTCGTGCCGATTGATCCGTCGCAGCCGCTGCCGCCGTTGCCGGCACACACCGACATCAAACGCCAGCTGGTCGGGGTGCGCGACAACACGGCGCGTCCACAGCGCGCTCGCATGGCGATCCACACCGCTGCCGACGGCGATCGCCACTGGCGACCCGAAGCCGCTGCTGGGGCGACGGGCGCGCACGAGGCGCAGCGTCCCGTGCGTGGCCAATCAGCGATTTCGATCGCGCGCACGGCGATCTGTGCCGAGCCGCGCGGTGGACATCTGTACATTTTCATGCCGCCTTTGACGCGACTCGAGGACTACCTCGAGCTGGTCGCGGCGATCGAGGCCAGCGCGCAGGCGTTGTCGGCGCGCGTCATTCTCGAAGGCTACGAACC
>JBBSOU010000167.1:0-6853 GCA_038259445.1 Lysobacterales bacterium
CACTGTCAAAGATCAATCGCTTGCAGGATCTACCTCATCCCGCACCTGCGGACCTTTCGTCCGAGGGAGCCGATCATCATACAACCATTTTCATCACCGTCAATACCTCGGCACGACTCCGCGCCCCTCCGTATCAACCCCCTCCACAACCCCGTACGCAACAATCAACGCCGCTCAAACGGGCGCGCATCCTAACCGCATGCTCGGCGTTTGAGAAGCGCTTTGTTGCTCACTCGTGGGCGGACGCGGCAACCAGCTGGACGCGCGCGAACGTGCGCTTGCCGACCTGCAACACGCCCTCGAACCCAGGCGCGAACAATCGCTGCGGATCGCAGACGACTTCCGCGTCGATGCGCACCGCATTTTCCCTGATCTTGCGCGTCGCCTCGGAGTTGCTTGTCGTGAGCCCGGCGATCGTCAGCAGCGCGGCGAGACGCACGCCTTCAGCCGGGACCACGACCTCACTCAACGAGAGTGCGCTGGTATCGCCCTGCCCGCGCACCACCGATTGCCAACCAGCCACTGCCTGCTCGGCAATTGCGCCGGAATGGAAGCGCGCAGCGAGCTCCCGGGCGAGGCGAAGCTTGAGGTCGCGCGGATTGAGCGCGCCTGAGGCGATGTCGGCCTTGAGCGAGACAGTTTCCGCCAGCGTGATGTCGACGCTCAGCAGCTCGATCCAGCGCCACATGAGATCGTCACCGATCTTCATCGTCTTGGTGACGATGTCGATGGCGGGCTCGTTGATGCCGACATAGTTGCCGAGTGACTTCGACATCTTGGCGACGCCGTCGAGCCCCTCGAGCAACGGCATGGTCAGCACGATCTGCGCGGCCTGGCCGAAATGCTCCTGCAGGCCACGGCCCATCAACAGGTTGAACTTCTGGTCGGTACCGCCGAGCTCGACGTCGGCCTGCAGCGCCACCGAGTCGTAACCTTGCGCCAGCGGATAGAGGAATTCGTGGATCGAAATGGGTTGCTGCGCAGCGTGGCGCTTGGCGAAATCGTCCCGCTCAAGCATGCGCGCGACCGTGAGCAGTCCCGCCAGACGAGTCATGTCGACCGCCGACATGCCGCCGAACCATTCCATGTTGAAGCGCACCTCGGTGCGCTCACGATCGAGCACCTTGAACACCTGATCGGTGTAGGTCCTCGCATTCGCCTCGACATCCTCGCGGGTCATCGGCTTGCGCGTGACGTTCTTGCCGGTCGGATCGCCGATCATTCCGGTGAAATCGCCAATCAGGAAAATCACCTGGTGGCCGAGGTCCTGGAACTGGCGCATCTTGTTCAGAAGAACTGTGTGGCCAATGTGCAGATCCGGCGCGGTCGGATCGAAGCCCGCCTTGACCCTCAGCGGCCGTCCAAGCTTGAGGCGCGCCTCTAGCTCCTCGTGCTTGAGGATTTCTTCGGCACCGCGCCCGATCAAATCGAGCGCTGATTGCAACTGGGTCATCGGATCGCCTTCGGTGCAGTCAGTCACTGCGCGCAAATGAGTGCAAAAAATGCCGGAACGCCCATAACGGTGAACGCCCGGTTAATTATTCGTTAATCGAGGAATGTGTCGCAACCCCGCGCCAGCATTGAAGTTGACGCCGATCTTCATGCGCCGCTATGGTAAGCGGCCAGACGCCGGAACGCGATTGTGACCGACACCAGCCCGCCGACACAAAACGCGAAGAGAAACGCCCGCCGGCTGGCCCTTCGTCGGCGCGCGCAGCGACAGCACTTCAATTTCTATCTCCGTAACCAGACGTGGACGTTCATGCAGAACGTCGCCGCGGCGCCGGTCAACTGGCGACGCGAGCATTGGATACTTGGTGGCACGGCCGTCCTGCTCACGGTGCTGGTTGGCGTGATCATGCCGACGTTTGCGAGCGCGACGCGCAACGATCCAGTCGACGTCGCCTACACCACGATGGCGCTGGAGATTCCGCAGTTGCCATCGGGCGCACAGGCAGACGCGGCCATTGCCGCTCTGGCGGCCGAGGTGGGCGGCGAGCCGGAATGGCGGATTGCCGAAGTGCGACCTGGCCAAACCCTGTCAGACATCTTCCGCGAACAGGGGCTGAGTCCGAACGACCTTCAGCGTGCGCTCGACGCACAGAAGGACGCGACGGCGCTGCGGCTGATCCGCCCGGGCAATGTGTTTGCTTTCGACATCGACTCCAGTGGCACGCTGCGGGCGATGCGTTTCGATCGCGACGACAGCACGCGTATCACGCTCAACTTCAGCACCGACGGTGTCGTCGAGGCATCGCAGGACCGCGCGGTCGAGCGTCGCGTCCAGATCGCCCACGGCGTCGTGCGCAGCTCCCTGTTCGAAGCCGGTGATCAGGCGGGCATGAGTGACCTCATGGTGCTCAAGCTGGCCAATGCGTTCGCCTACGACATCGACTTCGCGCAGGATCTTCGCGTCGGCGACTCGTTCAGTGCGATCTATGATCAGGTCTATCGCGAAGGCGAGCGACTGCGCGATGGCGACATCGTTGCGGCAACCTTCGTCAATCAGGGCAAGCGCTACACCGCGATCCGCTATACCAATCTGCAGGGCGAGACGCTCTACTACACGGAAGACGGACGTCCGTTGCGCAAGGCGTTTCTGCGCACACCGGTTGAATTCACGCGAATTTCCTCGCGCTTCAGCGCAGGCCGCATGCATCCGGTGCTCGGCAAGATGCGCGCTCATCGTGGTGTCGACTACGCCGCGCCGACGGGAACGCCGATCCGCGCGGCCGGTGACGGCAAGATCACATTCCGCGGCTGGCAGAACGGCTACGGCAATGTCGTGATCCTGCAGCACAACGGCCGCTACACGACCCTTTACGCACACATGTCTCGATTCGCCAACGCCAAGGTTGGGCAGCGCATCAGTCAGGGCCAGGTCATCGGCTACATCGGCATGACCGGCCTCGCCAGCGGCCCGCATCTGCACTACGAATTCCGGCTCGATGGCAAGCACCGTGATCCGCTGACCGTGACGCTGCCGAAGGAAGAGCCGCTGCCGGCCAGCGAACTCGCTCGATTCAAGGCGCGCATCTCGCCCCTCCTGGCTCGTCTGAAACACGTCGACACAATCCGCCTCGCCCGTAACGACTGAGCGGTGTGGCGATGACCGAGCGCGCGGACGTCTACCTCGGGATGATCTCGGGCACGAGCGCGGACGGGATCGACGCGGCGCTGGTCCGTTTCGATTCCTCCATCGAAGTGCTGGCAGCGTCGATGACAGCGTATCCATCGGCGATTCGCGAGCGACTGCTCGCCCTTACCGCGCCTTCGGCCACCATTTCGCTCGACGAGTTCGGCGCGCTCGATGTTGCCGTCGGCCACTGCTTCGCAGACGCCGCAATTGCCCTGCTCGACCAGCACGGGCTGGCGCCAGGCTTGGTTCGTGCGATCGGTTCGCACGGACAGACGGTGCGACACAGGCCGACGGGAATCCATCCATTCTCGCTGCAGATTGGCGATGCCTCGGTGATCGCCGAACGTACCGGTATCGAAACCGTTGCCGATTTCCGTCGCGCCGACGTGGCAGCTGGCGGTCAGGGCGCACCACTCGCTCCAGCATTCCACGCCGCGCTGCTGATGGATCGCGCGCCATGCGCGATCCTGAATCTCGGCGGCATCGCCAATCTGAGCCTGATTCACGCGAACGGTCGCGTGCTCGGATTCGACACCGGGCCGGCCAACTGCCTGATGGATGCGTGGCACGCGCAGCATTTCGCCACTGCATGCGACCTCGACGGTCGCTGGGCCTCGCGCGGCAAGGTCGATGATCGCCTGCTGTCGTTCTTGCTGCGGGATCCGTACTTCGGGGCGCTGCCACCGAAAAGTACCGGTCGCGAACAGTTCAACCGTGCCTGGCTGCAACCGTTCCTCGGCAACGACGCGCGCGACCCGGCGGATGTGCAGGCGACGTTGCTCGCGCTGAGTGCAAGGACGGTCGCGGACGCGCTGCATGCGTCGGGTTTCACTGGTACCCATGTCTACGCCTGCGGCGGTGGCGTGCACAACGCTGCGCTGATGGACGCGCTCGCGCGTGCGCTTGCGCCGTTGCGGATCGCCAGCACGCGCGTGCTCGGCGTCGATCCCGACTACGTTGAAGCCGCACTGTTTGCCTGGCTCGCGCGCGAACGTCTCGAACAACGGCCGGGAAATCGCACCGACGTGACTGGCGCGCGAGGGCCGCGACTGCTCGGCGCGATTCATGCGGCGTCGCGCTGACCGTCACGGTTTCCTGGGTTCGGACCGCCGTTCATAGAGAGGGCCGGAGTCGACGCGCTGGAACGCTTCCATCGCCTCGCGGAACACCTGGTTTTCGCCCTGGTTCCAGATGCCGCGCATTGTTGCAATGTCCTGACGGTCCGTGAGCACCGCGTCTTCGCCGGTGCCGTAGGCGTCGAGCACCGCGCGCGCCGCCAGCGCTTCGGGAGGACACCCGCGCACGGCGGCGGCGAGACAGACGCGTTCCCACGCAGCCGCATCGAAATCCTTGAGCAGAATGTCCGGCATGTGGATCGCCTCCTGTTCTCGATCGTCGCCATTGTCGCAACTGCCGTCACGGATTTCAGCGTACCAGTCGGATGTTGCGCGATCGAAATCCACGGCACCGTTTTTGCGCGACGCGACTGACGCACGGAGCAGCTGTGTCAACGCACTGTCGGATGCCCGCCAGCGCTGGTTCGATCGGATAGCATGCATGGCATGAATTCAACGACACCTACGCCGACCGGCGGTGCCTATTCCTGGCTCAAACCGTATCTGGAACCCGCCCCGATCGGTGCGCTTCTGCTCGGCATGTCGTCAGGCTTTCCTTACGCCATGATCGGCGCGACGCTGACCACGCGACTGGCCCAGGGCGGGATCGACAAGAAGAGCGTGACCGCATTCGCGCTCGCTTTTCTGGTCTACAACCTCAAATTCCTCTGGGCGCCACTGGTCGATCGCATGCGCCTGCCATTGCTGGGAAAGTTTGGTCATCGGCGTGCATGGCTATTCCTTTCAGCCGCGTTGGTAGCCGCCTCGGTCGCGTTTCTCGCTTTCGCTGATCCCGCCGCCAGCCTTGGTCGGGTCGCGCTCGCCGCCGTGCTCGTCGGTGTCGCCGGCGCCACGTTCGACATCGTCATTGATGCCTACCGGATCGAGTTGCTTGAACCGCGCCAGCTCGGCGTCGGTTCGGGAATGTCCCAGTACGGATGGCGAATCGGTTCGGTATCGGCCGGCGCACTTGCCTTGCTGGTCGCCGAAGCGGTCGGCTGGAGCACGGCCTACCTGATGTGTACGGTCTTCGTGCTGCCGGCGGTCATTGCCGGCATCTGGCTCGGTGAACCGGCGCGGCACCGCGAGCCGATTCCGAGTCGCAACCTGCGCGAACTGCTGATCTCGGTGACCGAGCCGCTGACCGAGTTCTTCCGCCGCAACGGTGCCTGGCTCGTACTGCTGTTTATTCTGCTGCACAAGATCGGTGACACGCTCGCCAATCTCACTGCACGCCTGCTGCTCGACGACCTTGGTTTCAGCAACGCCGATATCGCCACCTACGATATCGGCTTCGGCTTCGTTGCCTATCTGGTCGGGATTTTTGCCGGAGGCATCCTCTATGCGCGCCTCGGCATGCGCCGTTCGGTCATGCTCAGTCTCGTACTGATGGCAGTCTCGAATCTGTCGTTCGCGGTTCTCGCCCATCTCGGCCAGAGCAATGCGATGCTCGCATTCACATTCTGCTTCGAGAACTTCTCCAGTGGCATCGGCGGCGTCGTTGTCGTCGCCTACCTGTCGGCACTGTGCAACCTGTCTTTCACTGCGACCCAGTTCGCGCTGTTTTCGGCAGCGGCGTCGATCGTCGGGCGCTTCATCACCGGTACCACGGCGGGCAGCCTGATCGAACGCTTGGGCTATGTCGATTTCTACCTGCTGACCACGGCCGCGGCGTTGCCGGGAGTGATCCTGTTCGCCTGGCTTATGCACTCCGGACTGGTTGAGGATTCGATCGCCGAACCGGACGTGCGCGAAGCGGACGGGAGGTCCTGACCGCGACCATCGACGGCAAACCTAGATGTCGTAGTCGACCGCATACGGCGCATGGTCGGAGAATCGCGGCGATGCGGTGATCCGGCAGTCGCGCAATCGTTTTCGCAGGGACGGCGAGACGATCTGGTAGTCGATGCGCCAACCGACATTGTTCGCCCGTGCCTGACCGCGATTGGACCACCACGTGTATTCGACGTCGTCCGCGCGCAGCGCGCGGAACGTGTCCACCCATCCGCGCGTGGGTGCCGGCGTGCCGTCGCCGCAGCCGTCGGCAATCATGCGATTGAGCCAGGCGCGCTCGTCGGGAAGACAGCCGGAATTCTCCTGGTTCGATGTCCAGTTGCGGATGTCGTTGCGCGCTCGCACGATGTTCCAGTCTCCGCACAGTACGTAGTCACGCTTGCTGGCCAGCCATTGCTCGAAGATCGGCGCGAGGAACTTCATGCAGTCGAACTTGAAACCCTGGCGCTCGTCACCGGATGAACCGGACGGAATGTAGAACGACACGACGCTGAGGTTGCGGAAGCGCGCCTCGATGTAGCGCCCCTCGTCATCGAACGGCGCCCAGCCGAGCCCCGTGCGCACCTCGTCGGGTTCGCGCCTCGAATAGATGGCGACACCGCTGTAACCCTTCTTCGCCGCGTCGCGGTAGAAGCAGTGCTGGCCATCTGGCCGGAACGCCGGGTCGACCAACTGGTCTTCCTGTGCCTTGGTTTCCTGGATGCAGGTGACGTCGGCATCCTGCGCACGCAGCCAGTCGAAAAAGCCCTTGTTGGCGGCCGAGCGGATGCCATTGGCATTGAAGCTGATGATGCGCATGGGGCGA
>JBBSOU010000168.1:0-6768 GCA_038259445.1 Lysobacterales bacterium
AGGTCTGGACCATGGTCCAGAGTCAAGCGTCGCATTAGGCAGACTCCGCTGGCACGCGTTCGCTACGCGCCCGGCTTGAATTGCCTTGCGCGCAGCACGCCGTGCGACTGCAGAATTGGGACCGTCGGTGGCCGGCGCGAGGCGGCTTGCCCGACTCGCCACAACGGAACGTAACCTCTCCGCTCAGGCAACGACGCGCATGTCCCGAGGCAGACTTCCTGATAACGCCGGGCACGCATGGTTGGCGCCATGAAGCCGGCGCACCGTTCACGCAAGTCACCACGCGCATCATTGCACGTGGCGACGACGGACTCTCAGGCGAGCGAGCGCACCTTCGGTTCGCGTCCCCACTGGCGGGTCTTGCCGGCTTCGATGAATGACGCGGTTGCCTTGGCGTCGGTGATGCCGGCGTCGACTTCGAGTCCCGCGTGCTCGAAAAGCGAACGACCGCCGCTGTCGAGCGCGATGGCCTTGAGATGGCCGAAGGCATCGCGGATGAAGTCGACGGCGGCGGCTTCCTTCTTCAGTGCTTCGGCGCCCTTGTCGCCGACGACGATGGCGACCGCATCGAAGAAGATCGAAGGCGTGCCCGCCAGTTGCCCGTCGGCCGGCAGCATGCTGCCGTCGGCGAGCTTCACGCCGCCGACTTTCGGCGCAACGATCTTGACGCTTGCGCCGGCATCGGTGGCGGCCTTGCGCAAGGCCTTGACCAGAGCGCCATTGCAGCCGTCGGCGACGAGGATCGCGACCGCGCGTCCGTCGAGGGTTTTCTTCATCTTGCCGATGATCTGCAGCGGCGGCGAGTTTGGACGGTCTTCGGCAGGAACGTCGGTCGTCGCCGGTTTCGGCAGCTTGTCGAGGCCAAGACCTGTCGCGACGCGCTCGGCGAGGGATTTGTCGATGTTAAGGAGGTGCCCAACGATCGCCTCACGGATGTGCGGGTGCTCGACCTTGGAAAGCTCGAACACGAGGGCCGAGGCCATGTGTGCTTGTTCCGTTGAAGTCTGGCTGCGGAAGAACTGGCGTGCCTGGCTGTAATGGTCGGCGAAGGTCTCCGAACGGATTCGACCGCGCTCGCCGCTTTCGCTGATCGCGGCGCTGCGGAATCCGGCTGCGCCGACTTCGCGCGCCGACGTCTCGGAAAGCGTGTTCGGCTCGTAGGCTACGCGACCCTTCGGCACCTGCATCTGCATGTGGCCATCGCGCTGCTGGTTGGCGAACGGGCATTTCGGTGCGTTGATCGGCAACTGGTGGAAGTTCGGTGAGCCGAGTCGCGAGAGCTGCGTATCGAGATACGAGAACAGCCTGCCCTGCAGCAGCGGATCGTTCGAGAAATCGATGCCCGGCACGAGATGCGACGGGCAATACGCAACCTGCTCGGTCTCGGCGAAGAAGTTGTCCGGCCAGCGGTCGAGCACCATGCGCCCGATCACCTGCAGCGGCACCAGTTCTTCCGGAATCAGCTTGGTCGCATCGAGATGATCGAACGGAAACTTCTCAGCGTCTTTTTCGGAGAACAACTGCACGGCAAGATCCCATTCCGGATATGCGCCGGACTGAATCGCTTCGAACAGGTCGCGACGGTGGAAGTCCGGATCGGCACCGGCCATCTTCACGGCCTCGTCCCACGTGGTCGATTGCAGGCCGAGCTTCGGACGCCAATGGAACTTTACGAAGGTCGAATCGCCGGCAGCGTTGATCAGCCGGAAGCTGTGCACGCCGAAGCCTTCGATCGTGCGCAGCGAACGCGGGATCGTGCGATCCGACATCGCCCACATGATCATGTGCATCGATTCGGGCGTCAGCGAGATGAAATCCCAGAAAGTGTCATGGGCCGAGCCCGCCTGCGGGAAGCCGCGGTCCGGTTCCATCTTCACCGCATGGATGAGGTCGGGAAACTTGATCGCATCCTGGATGAAGAACACCGGGATGTTGTTGCCGACCAGGTCCCAATTGCCTTCGCTGGTGTAGAGCTTGACCGAGAACCCGCGCACGTCACGCGGTGTATCGACCGAGCCGGAGCCACCCGCGACGGTGGAGAAGCGCGTGAACAAGGGGGTGCGCGTGCCGACTTCGGTCAGCACCTTCGCGGTCGTGAACTTCTTCAGCGATTTGGTCAGCTCGAAATAGCCGTGTGCCGCCGATCCGCGCGCATGCACGATGCGCTCCGGAATGCGCTCGTGGTCGAAGTGCGTGATCTTTTCGCGCAGGATGAAATCTTCGAGCAGGGTCGGCCCGCGCGGATGTGCCCGCAGCGAGTTCTGGTTGTCGCTGATCGGCAGGCCTTGGTTGGTGGTCAGCGCATCGTGTTTCGCGTTGCGACGCTGGTGCAGCTCGCCGCCGTTGCCGATCGTATCGGCGCCCTTGCTGCCGCGAGTCTTCGCGGGTGTCGCCTTGCTCGTGTTCTTTTTCGACTTCGTCGCCATGAGTCGCGTCCATCCGGGATTTTCAATCCTCGAGTAGACATCACGCAGACGGAATCGGGCCTGACCGGGTTCTGCGCCAATTTTGCAAAGTGGACAGCGCCAATCTGAACGCTGTGTGTCTCGTGCGCGACATGGTGTGCCGCGGGCCTTCGCGACTGAAGTCGCTCACATAAAAGTACCGCACGGTGAAAGCGACGTCAGCTTGGGTCTGGCAGGAAAGTGCGTTCAGGGAGCGTCGAGCGTGCCTGCCAGCCGTCCCATGAACTGACGGTAGTAGCGCAACTCGGCGATAGAGTCGCGCACATCGCTGAGCGCGGTGTGCGCCGATTCCTTGGCGAAACCGCGATAAACCTCGGGCGCCCAGCGCCGTGCAAGTTCCTTGATCGTCGACACGTCGAGGTTGCGGTAGTGGAAGAAGCGCTCGAGCCGCGGCATCAACCGATGCAGGAAGCGACGGTCCTGGCAGATCGAATTGCCACTCATCGGCGACTTGCCGGGCGGCACCCACTGCACGAGGAACTCGACGGTCAGCGCTTCGGCCTGGGCGATCGTGAACGGCGAGTCGAGCACGCGCTGCCAGAGTCCCGACTTGCGGTGCTGTGTGCAGTTCCAGTCATCCATCTGCAGCAGGCGGGCCTCCTCGTGGCGTATCGCGAACTCGGGACCTTCGCCAAGCACGTTGAGGTCGCGGTCGGTGATCACGGTGGCGATCTCCAGGATGGAATCGTTGTCGGTGTCGAGGCCGGTCATCTCGAGATCGATCCAGACGAGATTGTCCTCGCTGGTCAGTGGGCCGCGTGTTGCCGACATCGTGTTCTCCGTGGGTATTCAAGCAGTCCGCGATTATCGCCGCACGGCGAAGCCCGCGCCAAGCGTCGGCGCATGCCGGTGTAGCATTCGGGGTTGACGTTCAGGGACACAGCGCATGGCCGCGACCACGTTTTTCTGGCACGACTACGAAACCACCGGCGCCGACCCGCGCCGCGATCGCCCCGTGCAGTTCGCCGGCCTGCGCACCGATCTCGACCTGCAGATCATCGGTGAACCGGTGATGTTCTACTGCAAGCCGGCAGCCGATGTGTTGCCGCATCCACAGGCCTGCCTGATCACCGGCATCACGCCACAGTTCGCCGATCGAGAAGGTCTGATCGAGGCGGAGTTCGCCGGAATCGTGCACGAAGAACTGGCCGCGCCCGGCACCTGCGGTGTCGGCTACAACTCGCTGCGCTTCGACGACGAGTTCACGCGCCACCTGCTCTACCGAAATTTCCACGACCCGTACGAGCGCGAGTGGAAGGACGGCAACTCGCGCTGGGATCTGATCGACCTCATGCGCATGTGCCACGCGCTGCGGCCCGAGGGCATCGAGTGGCCACTGCGCGACGACGGCACGCCGAGTTTCCGCCTCGAGCAGCTCGCCCGCGCCAATCATGTGGTCCAGCTGCGTGCGCACGATGCGCTTTCCGACGTCGAGGCGCTGATCGGCCTGGCGCGGCTCGTGCGCGTGCGCCAGCCGCGGCTGTTCGAGTTCTACTTCGCGCTGCGCCGCAAGCAACGAGTATTCGAGCTGCTCGATGTCGCGCGTCTGACGCCGGTCGTGCATGTGTCGTCGCGCTATCCCGCCAGTCGTGGCTGCCTCGCCTTGATCGCGCCGCTGGCAATGCACGCGACCAATGCCAACGGCGTGATCGTGTTCGACCTGTCGAGCGACCCGACGCCGCTGATCGAACTCGATGCCGAGGACATTGCCGACCGCGTGTTCGTCTCGCGCGCCGACCTGCCCGAGGGCGAGGAACGCATCGCGCTCAAGCTCGTGCATGCCAATCGTTCGCCGGCACTGGCGCCGCTCAGCGTGCTCAAGGGCGTCGACTGCGCACGCATCGATCTGGATGTCGAAAGCGCATTGGCGAACCTTGAGCGTCTGCGTGCGACAGCCGGTCTGGCGGCCAAGCTCCAGCGCGTCTTCGCGTCGCAGCGCTTCGGCGACGCTGACGAGACCGATGCCGAACTCGGCCTTTATACGGGCTTTCCTGCAGAAGGCGACAAACGCCTGTTCCGCGATGTACGCCAGACGCCGCCGCAGAACCTGCGCGGTCTCGCCTCGCGGTTCCAGGATCCGCGTTACGTCGAGTTGCTGTTGCGCTACCGCGCGCGCAACTGGCCGCACTCGCTCGATGCCGACGAAGCCGAGCGCTGGCAGGCGTTCCGCCAGCGACGCCTCGATACGCAGACGGCGCTGACGACGCTGACACTGGCGCAGTATTTCGAGACAATCGCCACGCTGCGCGACACTTCGACGATCGAGCAGAATGTCCTGCTCGATGCCCTTGAAGCCTGGGGCCACGCGCAGGCGGCGCAGTGAGCGAGGCACAGGGATGTCGGCATGGATTCGGCGGGCCATCAGGATTGTGCGATTGGTCCGGATCGCGACTGAAGTCGCTTGCATACCCGCGTGGCTTTCGTGGGAGCGACTTCCGTCGCGAAGTCGCCTGGCCAGCGGTCGAACGCGTACCTTTTTCGCTGGCGATCGTGCCAGCGAGCGCCATGTGCCATTCCTTGTTCGAGTATCCGAGATCTCATGAGCGACACCTATTTCAGCCCGGCAACGCTGCGCTTCCTGCGCGATCTCGGCAGGCACAACAATCGCGACTGGTTCGCTGCCAACAAGCCGCGCTTCGAGGAGGTCCTGCGCCAGCCGTTGCTGCGACTGCTCGGCGACCTGCAGGCGCCGCTGGCGAAGATCACCTCGCACTTCGTCGCCGACACGCGTACGCAGGGCGGTTCGCTGTTCCGCATGCATCGCGATACGCGCTTCGCCAACGACAAGACGCCCTACAAGACCTGGGCCGGCGCAAAGCTTTATCACGAGCGCGCGCGCCAGACCGAAGCGCCAAGTTTCTATCTGCACGTGCAGCCGGGCGCGAGTTTCGTCGGTGGGGGCCTTTGGCGGCCGCAGCCCGAATCAACCAAGCGCATCCGCGATTTTCTCGCCGACAATCCGGCTGCATGGAAAAAGGCGACGCGGTCGAAGGCTTTCACGACGCACTTCGCGTTCGGCGGCGAGTCGCTCAAGCGCCCGCCGCGCGGATTCGAGGCGACGCACGAGTTGATCGAGGATCTCAAACGCAAGGATTTCACCGCCTGGGAAAACCTCGATGACGAGGTCATCACGTCGAGTGAACTGAAGCCGATCATCGTCGACCGCCTCAGGCGTCTGGCGCCGATGATCGACTACCTCTGCGCAAGCCTCGAGCTGGAATTCTGAGATGACGCGCGCCGACATGGCGACGCTACCGAGCCTGCGGCTGTCGTCGTTCTATCTGGCTTACTACGCGGCGCTCGGGGCGTTTTCGCCCTACTGGAGCCTGTACCTGCAGGCGCGCGGGCAGGACGTCGCCGCGATCAGCGTGCTCATGAGCCTGTGGTACGCGACGCGCATCGTCGCGCCGAGTGCCTGGGGATGGCTCGCCGGTCGCTCGCCCCAGCCGGTGCGCTGGCTGCGTATCGGCTGTGCACTGACGCTGGCAAGTTTTGCGGTGTTTCTCGTGCCGCTCGACTTCGCCATGCTGTTCATTGCCATGTGCGTGTTCTGCTTCGCCTACAACGCGGTCATGCCGCAGTTCGAGTCGATCACGCTGTCGCATCTGAGTGGTCGCAGCGAGCGCTACGGGCGCATCCGCGTGTGGGGATCGATCGGGTTCATCATCGTCGTGGTTGCGCTCGGCGCACTGTTCGACCGTATTGCGATCACGTGGTTGCCGTGGCTCATGTTGCCGCTGTTCGGTGGCCTGCTGGCGACCAGCTTCGCCAACGACTACGCGCGGCCGCCGACCACCGGCGAAGACATTGACCAGGGCCGCTTCCGCGACCTGCTGCTGCGCCGCGAGGTGATCGCCTTCTTCATTGTCGCCCTGCTCATGCAGTTGTCGTTCGGGCCGCACTACACGTTCTTCTCGATCTATCTCGAAGAGAACGGCTACAGCGCGACCGCACTCGGCGCGTTCTGGGGGATCGCCGTCGGCATCGAGATCGCGATGTTCTTCGCCGCGGCCCGCCTGCTCCGGCACTGGTCGGCACGCGGCGTGTTGATCACGTCGTTGATTGCCGCGAGCGCGCGCTGGCTGATGACCGCGCTGTGGCCGGAAAACGTAGTGCTGCTCTCGCTCGCGCAGCTCCTGCATGCGCTGTGTTTCGCCGGATTCTTTGCCGCCTGCATGCATTACATGGCGATGTTTTTCCCGGGTCGCATGAACGGGCATGGACAAGGCGTGTTCTACGGATTCTCGTCGGGCGTCGGTGGCGTGCTCGGTGCGCTGCTGTCGGGTCAGGTCTGGCAATACGG
>JBBSOU010000169.1:0-6711 GCA_038259445.1 Lysobacterales bacterium
CTGTGTGCACAAGCCGCCCACCGACGTGCACGCATTGTGGGTTCCGGCGACCACCACGCCTCCCGGCGCGAGAGCGATGCCGCTCAAGGTCACGTTGTCTCCCCCCTGCCCGTTCGCGGTATTCCATGCGCCTGTCATCAGTGAGCTGTAGCGCAACGTCGACAGATCCGGCGTGTAGACACGCACGAAATGGTTCCATGTACCGGTCAGCGATGCGCCCGCACCCGTCGGCAGCGGCATGCGCTGGTGGGCATTGCTGGTGGTGATCGTGCGCCGACCCTGACAGACCACACCGACTGAACCATCGGCGGCGACGTCGATGTCACTGCAGTTGCGGGTGGTATTGAGATTCGGCCAGCCGGCATTCGGGTTCGGCCATCCGTCGAGCAGCGGATCGGCGAGCGGCGCGCCATAGTTGGTGGTGCCTTCGACATATTCGCCGACGAAAGTCGATGCACGCACCTCGTTGCTGTCGAGCGCGAACTTGCCGAGCCACGAAATGTGGATGTTGCCGTTGGTGCCCGTGAACTGGTTCTGGAAACCGCTCGAACCGGGCCGCGCGGCGATCGCATTGCCGCGCCAGAAGTTGTCCACATTATTGCCGTGCGTTCGAGCGAGTACGACGAGTTCGCTGCGCGCGTAGTCGATCGCGATGGCATCGACGTACTGGTCGGGCGTCGAGTTGGCGGTCGTCTCGCGATACAACCGGTTCCACCACAACAGTGAGCCGTCCGCATTCATGGCCACGATCGCCGGCTCGAAGTCCGGCTGGCCGCCTGGAAGAACGGTCTGGGTGCTGTAGCCGAAGTACAGCCGATTGCTGCGCCGGTCGATGACCACGCCGCCGAGTCGCTGGGTCGGTTGGCCGATGCGGTAGCCGGTGTAACCCGGTCCGCCGGGACAGGCGTCACCGGAAGCGAGTCCGCAGGGACCACTGAAGTAATAGTCGTCGGGATAGCGGCCCTTGCGTCCGCCATTGCCATTGCCATCCTGCTGCAGCAGATTGTAGTCGGCCGACGTGGTCGAACGCAGTGAGCCTCGGCGTTGCGCCTTCAGCACCAGTCCGCTGTAGCGCAACGGATATTGTCCGGCATGGCTGGATGCCGGCGTGCCATCCCATTCCTGATCGCCGGCGATGCCCGGATCATCGAACCAGTGCGCGCGCCAGTGTTCGACGATCTTGCGAACACCACTCGCGCCGAGTCGTTCCATGACGGCCCAGTTGGCGTCGTATTCGCGGCCACGCCCGAACACGACCTCCCCATCGCTGCCGACGTCCCATGGCTGCAGCGTCTGGTACGCCGAACCGGCTCCGCTGTCCGCGTTGTGCACCCAGCTCATTGCGGTCGGTGCGGCGTTGATCCAGTTGTTGTCGAGACGCGCAATGAAATAGCCGGGCGTGGCACCATCGCGAATGCCCGAGATATGGATCACCCCGGTCGGCTGCCCTGGCACTTCGGTGCTGCGGATGCGCTGTACGTTGCGCACGCTGCCGGCGGGAAATGCGGTGACCTGCAGCACCGTGCCGAGATCGGCACTGACGCGAAGGATGAAACCGATATTGCCGGGAGACGAAGAAACGATGCCGGTGGCCGCCAGCGTCGTGCGCGGCACGCTGGCCGGAATCCAGTTGAGCGAGGTCGCCTGACCGGCGACCAGCAGGCTGCCATCGGAGAGACGGTGCACATCGTGGAAGCGCTCACTTCCGGCATCGCCGGCGTAGAAAACGCGCGTCTCGGCATGCGCAAGGGGAGCAAGCGACGCGATCAACAAAATAGATGACATCCACTTCATGCCAGCATCCCCAACGGAAGTCACTGCATGCTACGTCATGCATGATCTCGCAAGCGTGACGTCGGTGGGAAAACAGAACGTTCGCGCTCGCGAGGCCGCGCAGGTCGCGAGTCGCGCAAAAGCAGCGTGGAAACCGCATCTGCCAGCCGTTTTCAGAGGAAACACCTTCGCCACGTTGACGCCTGCGTTCGCTACCGGCCCATCGGCCCGTCATTCAAGGCGTGGCGGCTGCAGCGCGATCCCTTCCCTGTTCCTTGGCCGCATAAAGTGCCTTGTCGGCACGCGCGATCAGCAACGCGATTGATTGGTCATCCACGCAGGACTGAACGGCGTAGCCAATGCTGACGGTCAGAAATCCGCTCGGGGCACCAACATGCGGAATTCGCTGACTGCGAACCCTGTTGCACAAGCCATCCGCAAAACGGCCCGCATTCTCGTGGTTCAGTCCCGTGGACAGAATCACGAATTCCTCGCCACCGTAGCGCGCGACAAAGTCCGAGGAGCGGGTGAAGGACTCGTTGAGACTATGCGCCACGGTCCGCAGTACGGCGTCGCCGCCCGGATGTCCATACGTGGTGTTGTACGCCTTGAAATGATCGACATCGATCATCATCAGCGTCAACGGCGAATTCGTCCGCTGTGCGATCTTGTGCTTGACATGCAACTGTGTATCGAAGTAACGCCGATTGTAGATGCCGGTCAGACCATCGCGCATCGCCAACGCCGCGAGCGATTCGGCGGCTTCCGCCAGACTTCGTTTCTCGCCGATCAATTGTTCTTCCAGCAGGATTCGATCGGTGACGTCCTTCTGGATGCCGATGAAGTTGGTGACCTTGCCGACATTGTCGAAAATCGGTGACAAGCTGAGCTCGTTCCAGAACATCGAGCCGTCGCGGCGATAATTTCGCAGGGTCACAAGACAGTATTCGCCGGCGACGATCGCATGCCGAACCACGGCCAGACCAGGCTGGTCCCGATCGTCGTTCTGCAGATAGCGGCAGTCGATATTGGTGACTTCCTCGAACGTGTAGCCGGTCAGTTGCTCGAACGCAGGGTTGACGAAAATCAGTGGGTTGGCGCCGTCTCGTACTTCGGAAATCGTGATGCCGTCACGTGAGTCCATGACTGCCTGCTTGAGGATATCGAGCTTCATGATGGAATTTCCTGGCACGTGAGAGGAACGTGGGGCGAAATCGGCGCAAATCAGATAACCGTCGATTCCTTGAGCGCGGCACTGAAAACGCTCTTGTCCGGGTCCTTGCAGTGAGTGGCCGGCTGGCTCAACGTACGGGCAGAGTTCGCCGAAGTACACGCGGGCTTGCAGCTACAAAAAGGTGGCGTCAACTGTGTTGCTGTCTCCCACCGCTGACGGACCCGTCGATCGAAAACGTCCTGCCCGCGGATTCACTGCCCGAAACCACAACGGCGGAAACATGCACAGCACGAACATTGCCGCGTAGCCGCCGGGAAGCTGCGGGCTGTCGGCATGGTGAAGCAATACCTGATAGCGACGGCGCGGTGTTTCGTGATGGTCGGAGTGGCGTTGCAGGTGGAACAGGAACAGGTTCGAGAGCGCATAGTCGGAATTCCACGAATGCAGATGCGTGGTGCGCTCATGGCGACCATCAGGCATCACTGCGCGCTCGAGACCGTAGTGCTCGATGTAGTTGATGATCTCGAGCGAACACGCGGCGAAGAATCCCTGCACAAGAAAGAACCCGAGGGCGATGGGACCGAGCCACATCCACGCACCGATCGCGAACGCCAGCCACAACACGCTCCAGCCCAGCAACTCGTTTTGCCAGTGCCACCACCGCTTGCCTCGCTGACGCAGGCGCTGCGCTTCGAGATTCCAGGCATTGCTCGTGTTGCGCACCAACGCGCGCGGCAGGAAATGCCATAGCGACTGACCGAAGCGCGCGCTGGAGGCGTCGACCGGCGTCGATACGTGCACGTGGTGACCACGCAGGTGCTCGATCTTGAAACCGTGGTAGCCGACGCTGCTCAGCAGCACGCCGCCAGCGACGCGCTCCAGTCGGGTGTCCTTGTGGATCAGCTCGTGCGCAACGTTGATGGCCAAGACGCCGCCGACGATCCCTTGCGACAACACCCAGCCGAGCATCCCGCCAATGCCGAAATCGGCATGCACGAAATGCCACATCGACCAGGCCAGCACGCCCAACTGGGCCGGTAGTGCCGCGAGCGTCATGATGCGGAACCATGCATCGTCCTCAAGCTGCGGGCGCTCGGATGCGTCTGCATTCCTGGGGTCGTGGCCCAACGCGTAGTCAAACAGCGGCAGCAGCACGAACAGGAAGAACAACGGAAACCAGGCCATCACATCGGCAAGTCCGGTGACGCGCCCGAGCCACGCGGCGAACGGCATCAGCGCCGGCACCACGAATACGATCAGGAAGCCGAGACGTTTCCACAGAGGCATGGGTGAAGCGTACACCGCGTGGCCCCAATAAGGGATACGCCGCAGACCGCGGGTCGTCGCCGCGTTTGGTCGATCGCATCCGTGAGAGTCTGCTGCGCGTATGCGCTGCACGCTCGCCGGCGGACGTCACCGAAACCCTTCCGCGGCGGGCGATCCACTCAGTCGCCTATCGAAAGGAGGAACCCGTGTCGGATCTGGTCCAGATCGTTTACGTGAGCCGCTCGACCTTCACGTGCATGCCCGCAGAGCGCGGCATCGAACCGAGCGTCGCACGCATTTTGACGCAGTCGCGCAACAACAATGCGAAGCGCGGACTCGTCGGCGCGCTTTATTTCGGTGACGGAAACTTTTTCCAGTGCCTCGAAGGTGAAACGGTTGAAGTCGACCGGCTCTACGCGACCCTGCTCAAGGACCCGCGGCACACCGATCTCAAGGTGCTCAAGCGTCGTGCAATCGAACGCACCAGTTTCGCGAGCTGGTCAATGAAGTACGTTCCGCTCGATGCGCCGATGAAGGCATTGCTTCGCGAACGCGGGCTGCAGGCGTTTGATCCATACAACTTTGACGACGGCGCGGTCGCCAAGGTGCTCGAAATGCTCGGCGCGGGCAGGAATCTCGCGGCGGGCAATGCGATTCCTCAAGAGGCCGCGGCGCCTCACATTGCGCCGCAGGCGCTGCGCACAGCACGTTGGGCTCTCGCCGCCGCGATGATCGCGCTGCTCATTGCCATCGTCACAGCGGTGAGCGTCTGGTTTTGACGGGAACACAGTCACTTCGACCTGGCGCGTGACGACTCACGCCATCGTTAAGGGAAGGCCTCGCACGATGTGGTCGACGCGCCGAGGCACGCGCAGGTCGCCGGCATCGCGAAACTGTCGCCAAGGCTTGGGAACATGAAGCGAACGCGTCAGGCCAATGTGGTCGAAGTCAACTATTCGAGATTTCCAGAATGCGCATGGGCGAGGTCGTCATGCTTCGCTTGCTCGACCTTGATTGTCGTCGGCCGCGCACCCTACACTCATCAAGGACGACTCCTTCCAACTCACGGAACGGGATATGGACATGAAGAAGCGGAGCGCGTGGCGCCCATCTGCGGTATTCGCGATTCTCGCGATCCTGAGCACGAACGCTACGGCCGGCAATCCAGATGCGGTTTGGTCAGCCCGATTCGGGGACGTCACCGGCCCTGTTCAGCCGGCCTCGTACTACGAGCCACGAATCCTGGCGGGGCCATCGGGCCAGACGTTCGCCTATTGATTTGTTGAACCTGGCAGGAGCCAGACGGGTGTTGTGCGCTTCAGTGGCGACATAACGACTCCGGATTGGTCGGCGACAAGTCCTTACGTGGAGGACCCCTACTCGAGCTTGAACGAGCTGATTGCGTTGGCCGACGGTTCGACGATTCTTCTGTCGACGACGCTCAGTCGCTTTGCCGCCGACGGCAGTCTGGTCTGGTCCATCCCGAAGAATGATCTCGAGACCGTGACATTGCTGCCATCGGGCGACCTGCTCGCGGCATTTCGAGGATCGCCGGGATTGGACGGTGGGGTGATTCGACTGCTGTCCGCGACGACCGGCGCCACGCTGGATTCGCTCCGCGTCGGCGGCGGTTGCTCCGATCTCCAGCTCTCGGCGACCGCGCCCGATATCGCCTATTTCTGGAGCCGCTGCTCGGCCGCTCGCGTGACCCGGTTGCGCACCAATCCCCTGCGCGTCGAATGGATGTCACCGGCCGAAGACCAATGGACGGCACCGTTCGTTGTCACGACCGCGGACGCGTCCGGTCTCTATGTGGCCAGCTCCAGTTGGCTACGCAAGTTGTCTGCTATCGACGGCCATATCCTGTGGGAAGCCGTGCCGGTGTCCGGCTTCTTCACAACGGTAGAGATCGATGGCGCTGGCAACGTCGTGACGTCGGGCGTAGGTATAGATCGCTGGAACGGTACATCGGGCGCCAATCTCTGGCACTACTCTGAAACCGCTCTTGCACGAGTCGATCCCGCGTCCAATGCAGTGTACTTCGCGGGTTCGCTCGCGCCCGACGATCCGAGCGATACGTCCACAGGTTTTGCCGGGCGGCTTGATCTCTCGAATGGCAACCTTGCATGGCGCCGCGAAGTATCGACGGGCTCCAACGTTCGCTTTACCGATGTCGCAATTGCCGGCACCGACGTGCAAGTGATCGGATCGGAATGCACGGTCTTGAACAGCGAATCGTGCACGGCTGCACTTTGGCGCACCGATGCCGCCACAGGCAGCGCGTTTCAGTCTTCGAAACTTCGCTCGAGAACAGCCACCACCGGCACGTTGACGCTGGAAGAAGGCGATCGCACGCTGGCGGCTGCACTGGAATGGGCAGAAAGCGGACCCCGGATTCACCTTCGCAGCCACGCCAACGCGACCGGAGCAGTGCTGCAGGAATCCGTTACGCCGATTCCATTCGCGACCGTGCCATGGTCGCCGGATCATCGACTCCA
>JBBSOU010000170.1:0-6498 GCA_038259445.1 Lysobacterales bacterium
GCTGCCGTCGTTGAGCAGACGCGCCAGATGCGGCCGCGACACCCCGTCGACTGTCTGGAACGCACCGCCAATCAGGATCGCGCCGAACGGTCGGTTGGCGATGGCAAAAACGAAACCGTCAACGGCTGCTGCGAAACTGGCGTCGAGCTGGCCGTTGCCGTTCAGGCGAGCCAGGTGAGCGCGCGGCGTGCCGTTGACACTGGTGAACGCGCCGCCGATCAGCACCAGTTCGGCATCGCGCGCAGCGGTGAATATCTGGTCGTCGGTTGCGGCCGTGAACTCGGGATCGAGCGACCCGTCGGCGCTCAGGCGCGCGATGTTTGCCCTGGGCGCTCCAGCGATCTGGTCGAATCCGCCGGCAACCAGCGTTCTGCCATTATTTTCTCCGAGCATCACGTTGACGTTGGCGCCCAACAGCGGCGTGGCGATGTTGCCGCCGGCGCCGGCACCGTCGAAGCGCAACGCGATCGGGATCGCACCGCGACGGCCGCCGGCGATCACCGCGCCATTGGCGAGCGCGGACAGGGTGCGGATGGTGTTGCTCAGCACCGCCGGCGGCGCGAAGGCGGTGTCGATGGCACCGCTTTGCAGAAGTCGTGCGACGGCGGGTCGCTGCAGGCCACCGAGGGTATTGAAGCTGCCGCCAACCAGGATTCGGTCATCCGGCGTGGTGGCCGTGGCAAGAATCGAGGTGAGTTCGACAGGATTGCGCTGAAACGTTGCGTCGAGCGCGCCGCCAGGATGGAGTCTCGCCAGGCTCTGCCGTTCGTTGCCCTCCACGACGTTGAAACCGCCGCCAATAAGGAGCTGACCATCGGGCTGGACTGCCATGGCGGCGACCGCCCCGCCACCAACCTGCGGCGCGTAGGCAACCAGCACCCCGCCGCCGCGTTGCAGGCGCGCCAGACCGGAACGCGGCAGGATGCTGACGGTGCTGAAACTGCCGCCGAGCAGCACATCGCCATCATCGAGAACGACGATGCTGCGCACGCTGTCGTTGACGCTGACCATGCCGGTTGTAGCGAGCTCGCCGGTCGCATCCAGGCGAGCGAGACGCGTGCGCGCAACGGCACCAATCTGGCTGAAATCACCGCCAACCAGAATGCGGCCGTCGGCTTCCCGCGCGAGCGCCAGTACGCGCGCGTTGGCCGACAACGTCGACGTCGAGTCAAGCGCCCCGCTGGCGCTGAGACGCACGAGATTGGACACATTCGCGCCGGCGAAGATATCGAAAGCACCGCCAATGAGGATGCTTCCATTATCCAGCGCAACGATGGCGTTCACCTCACTGACAATCGTCGACCCGATAACGGCGAACGACAGATCAACGCGACCGTCAGCGAACAAGCGCGCGAGGCGGGCGCGACTGGCGCCGCCGACACTGGTGAAGGTGCCGCCGATCAGGATCTTGCCATCGGCCTGCAGCGCGATTGCGCTGACGATGCCGCCGGCAATCCCCGCGTTGAACGCGGGATCGAGACTGCCATCGGCGTGGAGCCTTGCCAGTTGCGTGCGCGGCTGGCCGACGATCGTGCTGAAGTCGCCGCCGACCAGCAGCTTGCCATCCGCTTGTGCCCGCAATGCGAACACGATGCCGTCGACACCCGTGCGCACGAAGCCCGGCGCGATGCGCCCGTCGACGGTCAGCCGACAGAGGCTTGCGCACGGCTCGCCGCCGACCGTCGAGAAGAGGCCGCCGATGAGGGCATGGCCGTCGCGCTGCGCGACGAGTGCAAGTACGTTGCCGCTGACGGCAGGGGCGTAGCCATCCGCCACGCCGAGCGCGTGGACCGGCGAGGACATGGCCAGCAAGAACACCGTTTGCATGACCCGTCGTCCGACGTACGCCATCGAACGCAGGATTTCGCAGCGCCTCATGAATCCGCCTCGTCGTTGCTGAAGCGACCAAGCCTCGGCGAAACGCGGTGCGCAGTCTGGAACATTCGCGGAAGGTTTTACGAACATGTTCCGCCCGCTCGCTCGACGCCGCGTCGTCGTCACGGCGTTTCGAATCCGTGCGCAAAGATTGCATCGGCAAGCGCCGGGCTCGGTGAAAAGCGCGGCCGAACCTGCGCCTCGCCCACCGGGCAGATTGAGCGCACTGAGTGTCGCCCCCGCGGCTGTGAACGGTGCGCGAATATGCAGCGCCGGCAAGCTGACGCCGTCGGTGGGCGAATTGCCCACGGTGATCGCCTCACTGCCGTCGGCGCTGAGGCCGATGTCCTCGAGGCCATTGGCCGAGTCAAATCCGGGCGGCAGTGGCAAGGCGTCGAGCGCCGCTGCAGTGGCGAACGGCGAAGGCAGGGCGTACACGTTGGGCCCATTGTCAAAGCGCACGACGGCGAGTAGTGCGCGTTGGCTGTCAGGCGTCACCATAATGCCGGCGACAATGCACTCTCACTGGAACAGCTCAAGGCGTTGCAGCACGCTGGCCGCGGTCAGCGGCAGCGCGGCGACATCGATTCCGGTGCTGAGCGGCTCGGCGCCGGCCCCACCTCCGGCACGTGCCTGCGGCATGGCCATTGGCATTGGCTCGCCTTGCTGATCTCGCAAGCGGCGTGCATCGGCATCGCGTGACGGGCTTTTCGCTGCGGACACGATGTAGCCGGTAAGCAGCCGGGTGCCATCGGCGGTGACGGCGATTCCGCCGGGGCCGATGCTATCGATCGGAACCTCGAATGCGATGGCGGCGTATGGAGGGTCGATCACACTGATTCCGGCGGCATGTCGCACGTAGGCGCGGCCAGCCAGGTCAAAGACGATGTTTTGCGTGGCGAAACTCGGTATGAATGACGGCAACGCGATCGTCGTCAGCGCCGAGTTGGCGCCGAACGGCGCGCGGATCACGTGAACCTGCGAGAAAAAGCCGCCGGCCAAGGCGACGCTGCGATCCGGACTGATCGCAATCGTGCCGGTGCCGTTGTAGTTCGGCATCGCGATCGTGTCGAGCAGCGCGGCCGGCTCATGGCCGACCACATGCACGCGGAAACGGTTGAAATCCGCGATCAGGCTGCGGTTGTCATCGATGTCGGCGACGCCGTGCGGCCGCGCGTTTTCAGGGAGTGAACCGACAACCGACACGTCCGGATCGGGCAGGCCTAGACCTGGAGTCGGCACGATGATGGCCAGGTTGCCGTCGTCAAGGGTGCCGATCACCGCACGGGCATGGGTCTCGTCGGAGCCGATCGCCGAGAGCGCGACAAACAGCGCGGCACGACAGAAGAAATCGCTTCGGCGCATGCGTCATTCCCTGGTTGTTCCAGGGAGACTGTGAGCCCGGGCAAGTATTGCGTCCGGAAGAAATTGCGAAGTTTTGCGGAGATTCCTGCCGGGAGGCGACTAAAGCGGCGCCTTTCGGCATTCCCACGACGGCGCAGCGAACGACGATGCGCGCACACCACAGGCAATCGCCGACATGACTCATTCGCCGGGATACGCGCCCGAGTGGTATCGCCGAGCAATGTCCCGATAGCGCACGACATGCGGATGCTCGCTACCGAGACCCGCTTCCATTGCCGTAACGCCACGTTCGACGAGGGCAATTCCCTGCACCGGGTCGTCACCGTTCAAAAGACTCACGCCGAGCGAAGCGCGCAACTGGCCGAGCTGCCAGTGATCAGCAGCAAACGTGGTTTCCGCAAGCTCCAGCAACTCGCGCTGCAGTGACTCGGCTTCCTGCCAGCGATTGGCATCCTGAAGGATGCGCGACAGGGTCTGTCCGACCATGAGGCTCTTTGCATGTTTGGCGCCATAAAGTTCACGCAACTGCGTTCGCGCTTCGCGCGCCGCATCGATCGCCTCATCCATGCGGCCTCGGCCATGCTCAATCAGCGATCTGCCGTTCAACAACGTCGCGATCACGTCATGGGTCGGGCCATGCCCGGCACGGGCTGCTGACAAGGCGCGAGCATTGACTTCGTCGGCAACGTCCAGTCGGTTGAGTGCGACATTGATGACGGCCACATCCGACTGCGCTTCAATCGTATGCAAGTGCTTGTCACCGAGACGTACCGAGAGTACGCCCAGAGCGTCAAGACTACTTTGCAAAGCATCCTCGTACCGTCCGAGTCTGTGCTGGGCTGACGCAACCGAGCGCAGATACTTGACCGTGCGCAGATCACCCGCCCCATACAGTTCGATGGATTGCTGCAGAATCGACTTCTGCAGCGCTAGTGCGGCCTCGATCCGACCACTGTTCTCGAGCGCCTCTGCTTGCGAACGCAGCAGTGCAATAACCTCTTCGCTGTTTTCGCCGAAGCGCGAAACGAATCGCGGCCGCAACGTCTCGTACAACGCGAGCGCCTTCTCGGGAGCGTGTGTACGCAGTGTGACGTATGCAGAAAGGCTGGCACGTTCAAAGGCGAGCGTAGGGGTTGTCTCATGCAGTACGGCCGGATCGGGCGTGCCGAGTATCGTCTGGGCCTGGTCGAACTCGTTGCGCTCGATGTGAAGCTTGGCTTCGAGATTCCGTGCCTCGTCCAGAAGCTGATCGCCTGAAGACCCGTCGTCCGATACAGCAGGGGTACCGAGCCTTTCTCGGACTTGGCTCAATTGGGTCGCGGCGCGGTCCGTATCGCCTAGTCCGAGAAAGGCGCTGGCGAGGGTTAGCCGGACGGACGCCTCCACGCGTGGCTGCCGCGAAAATCGACCCTCAACGGTCAACTCTGCGCGCTGCAGCGCTGCGGCAAGCGTCAACTCGCCCGTGCTGGCGTACGGATCGGCACTGCCAAGCAAATCCCGCACAAGATAGTCATTGACAGCCTGCGCGCGCGCCGCCTCTTCCGAGGCCTGCGCGCGCGCGCGTCGCGCTTGATCGAAGAACGCGAGACTGACACCGAGCGCGAGGGTGGAGATGACCGCGATCACGACGGCCACGCGTCGATTGCGTCGCAGATGCTCGGCATTGTGCTGCGACTGCTGCAGCGCTTCGGCATTCGCCTGCGCACGCGCGCGCGCGCTGCCCCTTGCGTCGATCGTACGCAGCCGCCGCGAAAGCTCCGCTGCGTCGCCGAGTCGGTGTTGCGGATCGCCATCGACACACGCGGCAATATCTTCGCGCAACAGCGCATCGTCGATATCGCGTTCCCAGCCCGGCGCCAGCGGACGCCGCAGGTCGCCAACCGCGAGCTGCCAGAGCACGACCCCGAGTGCATAGATGTCACTGCGCATGGTCGGCGCATGGCCGGCAAGGATCTCCGGCGCGAGGTACAGTGGAGTGCCGGAATTTGCATCGGTGACGTCGAGCGCCGTGCGCGTGTAGCCGAGCCGGGTGATGCCGAGCGCTTCGAGCTGGTGCGGATCGAGCACACGCCCGCTGCCGAAATCACCAAGCTTTGCGCGCGGAATCGAATCGTCGCCGATCTCGATCAGCACGTTGCCGGGCTTGAGATCCTTGTGCAGCACGCCAACGCCATGCGCGGCACCAAGCGCATCGGCGACCTGCGCGGCGATCTCGACGCGCACCTCGAGGCTGACGCCGGCGATCGTGCCGATGTGGTCGTTCCAGTCGAGCAGGCTGCCAGCCGGCGAATACGCCGACTCGATGAAATACGGTGCCTCATCGAGATTCCAGTCGAGCAGCGGGACCAGATCACGACGCTCGCCGAGTGTGTCGTGGAGCAAACGGAACAACGTGATCTCGCGCTTCAACGCGGAAAGTCCGGCGGCATCGCGGGCAAACTTGAATACGCGCACTTCACCGGTCTTGGCATGCGTGGCCAACCACACCTGTCCCTGCCCGCCTTCACCGATCACGCGCGTCAGCACCCAGTTGCTGCGCCCCGGCACGCTATCACCGACCTGCAGCGCATTGGTGTCCGGTACCGGCGACAGACGCGTGGACGAGCGCAACTGCACATCGGCAACCAGACGGTAGCCATAGCCATGCACCGTGCGCACGATCTGGCCGTCACCATCGCCGAGCGCGGCACGCGCCTTTGCCACCGCCTTGACCAGCACGCCTTCGGTGACCACGCGACCGGGCCACACGGCATCGAGCAGTTCCTGTTTGGTAACGACCTCGCCCGGGTGCTGCAACAGGCACAACAACAACTCGAGCGGCTTCGGTTCGAGCGCGACCTGTTCGCCGCCGACGCGCAGTTCGAGCGACGCACCATCGAGCACGGCATTGCCGAACGTCCATGAATGCGCACGTGCCACGTCCTGCATCACACCGTCCTTCCGATCGGATCGATACGCCCATGGTAGCGTTGACGCGTCCGCGCATCGACTGCATCGCTTGACCGAACGCAGAGCGCGCGCGAAAGTGCCGCATCTCCTGCGCCGGAAAAACCCCATGCAACGTCTCGTCGTGCTGGTCGCCTGCCTTGCCTTAGCCGCCTGTTCGAACAGCGACAACGACACCGCTACGTCGACGGCAACGCCGGCGCCAACGGCGTCGCCAGCGCCGGCTGCTGCTCCATCGCCGGCTGCCGTCCCGGCCCCGGCCCCGGCCGTGGAGCTCTACGCGATGAATTGTGGCGAACTCAAGTTCACCGA
>JBBSOU010000171.1:0-6264 GCA_038259445.1 Lysobacterales bacterium
CGGACGACAACCGGGACACCCACAATTCGACCAATGCTGGAACCCGGTAGCGAGGAGTGGACCTGCGGCGCGCTTGCAGGATTGGAGCCGCAGGCGCGAACGGATCTCCAACATCGTGCCCTCACGCAGACGCACGCTGGATACGGGTCAGACAGCGGAACGTGGTATCGGGCGCATTCGCTCTGGCTATCGATCAGGTGCCGTCGAAGCCGTCGCTGAAGATCGGTGACGGGACGAACTCGTAGGCTCCGATATCGAGCGTGTCATCGACTACGCGCATTGCGCTGGCAAGCGGATGCACGTAGATCGACACCGGCATCAGCGCCTGCCCTGCACCATCGCCCGGTGCCACGCCGGCATCGATCGCCGGAGAGCCGGGGGTCAGCCGATAGTCGTAGTTCGCCGCGTCGACGAACAGCGGGTTGGTCGCGACCAGATTATTGTCAAGCACGGCGCCGCTCTGGTTGCTCAGCGTGCCGCCGCCAAAGAAGATGTTGTTGCGCGCGAGTACGGCATTGGCATTCGCCGACACCTGCAGGAACGTGCCGCTGCCGCGATTGTTGACGAAGGTGTTGTTGACCACGAACAGACGCAGGTCGGGATTGGGATTGCCTTCACTGAGGTAATCGAGCATGGCCCCGTTCTGGCTCGTCGAGGCCTGCTCTATCAGATTGCCGATCACGTAGCTGAGACCGCCGTTGGCCAGGTTGATTTCGTAGCTCGCGGTTGTGCCTGCTTCGCCGGTGAGGCGGTTGTAGAGGATATGGTTCTCGACGGCGCGGGATTTGAGCAAATGCCCGACCACGGCTCGATGCGACCAGTTGTGGCGAAAAATCAGTCGGTCGACGCGGTTGACATAGACGTTGTGCGAGTAGCCGTCGCCTGCACCGTTGCGGTCGAACTCGCTGTACTCGATCGTGATCGTGCTGCCGGCCACCGCGTTGGCGAGGATGCCATTCTCATTGTCGCGAAACACCGAATTGCGCACGGTCAGATTGCGGCCCTCCTGACGGATGCCGGCACCGTTGGCGTCGGCCACGCTGGCGCCGCTCAGTTCGATGTTGTCGATCAGCGTGTCGTTGCCGGCAATGACCCAGATGGCCTTGCCTTGCGCACTCTGGCCATTGGCATCGATACGCGCCCGGCCATTGACGCCGATCAGACTCAGCCCGTTCTTCGACCAGGCACAGACATTGCCGTTGTAGTTGCCGGCGGCGTCGATGCGGATCGTGTCGCCATTGGCGGCCGCAGCAATTGCCGCACACGGCGTTGCATACGGCTGACCCGGGCCGACCTCGAGCGTGGCGGCGACAGCCCACGATGGCAGCAGGGCCAGCAGGCAGGCGGATAGCGCGGCATTGCGCATCGGCAGCGTCCTTCAAGTGCATTTTGACACGGTGAGTGTGCATGCATCGGCAGCGCGATTCCGTGAACAGCCCCGAGACCTGACGTGATCGGAAAACACGCTGCACGCTCACGCTTGCTGCTTGACGCGTCGCGCGATCGAGCCGGAGGGATGTGTCATGTCCCTGCCGATGCGCACGTGTCGCCCTCCCCGACACTGCCACAACCGTGATCATCACGATCGTCTGATTCGCGTGGCGCAGTTCGGCATCCGCAGCATCGGCAATGCGCTGGTGCTGATGTTGATCGAACTGATCCTGACGCATGCCTGTGTATTCCCCGGCGTCTTGGACCTCGTGTCCGGAAACTCGCGAGAGAGAAAAATCCGACGATTTCCAGTCTCGCCGACATGAAACTACCCGTCGCCAGACCAATCGCTGCCATCGTCGTCGGCGAGCACTCCGCGGCACTGATCCGGCACGAATGACACGGGGCTTGCAATCCGGATGGAAGTACGTACATTAGTACGTATGGACGAATTCGAGCTCACCGACAACCAGCGCCGCGTGTTCGAGCATATCCGCGACTACGTCGCCGAACACGGCAGGCCACCGACCCTGCGCGAAATCGCCGACGCACTCGGCTTCGCACGACACAGTTCGGCGCAGGACTACGTCGAGGCACTCGTGCGCAAGGGCGCACTCGAACGCCTGCCGCATCGCGGATTGCGTCTGCAGCATCGCTCACGGACGCCGGCGGCAATGATGCTTCCCCTCGTCGGGCGCGTCGCCGCCGGCAGTCCGATCCTCGCCACCGAAAACATCGAAGGCGAGTTCGGCATCGATGCCAACCTGTTCCACCCGCGACCAGACTACTTCCTGCGCGTGGTCGGCCTGAGCATGCGCGATGCCGGCATCCTCGATGGCGACCTGATTGCCGTGCATCGCGCCGATACCGCCGACGACGGTCGCATCGTGGTCGCGCGGGTCGATGACGAAGTCACCGTGAAAACTCTCGAACGCAAGCGTGGAAGGATCCGCCTGCTCCCAGCCAACCCCGATTTCGCGCCGATCGACATCGATCCCGAGCGCGCGACCTTCGCGATCGAAGGGCTTTACGTCGGCATGATCCGGAGAACCTGACCGATGGCCGCCGTACTCACCTCCCCGTTCACTGCCGATATCGGCTTCACCCGTCAATCCGGCCTCGGCGAGGTCTTGCGCCACCCCGGCATCTGGCGCCATGGCAGCGAACGCGCAGCACCCGTACGCGCCCAGCCAACCGGCAATGCGATGCTCGATGCACGCCTGCCAGGCGGCGGTTGGCCGCTCGGCGCACTGACCGAGATCCTGATCGAAAGCGATGGCATCGGCGAGATGGAACTGTTGCTGCCGACCATCGCTGCGCTGACATGCGCGCGCCGTCGTGTCGCCATGATTGCGCCACCCTATATTCCGTATGCGCCGGCGCTGGTCGCTGCCGGCGTCGACCTCGAACACCTGGTCCGCATCGATGCCGATGCGGCCGATCGCCACTGGAGCGCGGAGCAATGTCTGCGCGCTGGCTGCTGCGCCGCGGTTCTGCACTGGTTGCCGAACGCCGACTACAAGCAGCTGCGCCGCCTGCAACTGGCGGCTGAAACCGGCGACTCGGTGGCGATCCTGCTGCGTCCGCTGCAGGCACGCCAGGAGTCTACGCCGGCTGCGCTTCGCCTCAAGGTATCAGCAACCGAAACAGGTAGTTGCATCGAGATCCTCAAGTGCAGGGGCAATCTCGACATGGCTCACGCGGGACGCTTCCGCCTGCGCGCCTGAGCCACTGCACCGAGCCTCCGACGCGCACACGCGCATGCACAGGCAAGGGCATCGCCGGTAACCGACAGGCTACTTGCGCAGCACCACCATGCCGCCACGCCGGTGCTTCGCAAACAGCATGAGCCAGCCGATGCCGCACCCGCGCACGAGGTCGGACAGCCAGTCCGGCAGCCGCGCGAGCTGCGGCATCTCGTACTGGATCATCATCAGCATCTTCGGCGTCGGATACACGCGCACATCGCGGAAACCGGCGGCGCGGGCGATGCGTGCGACCTCGCGCGGCGGCATGTCGCGTTCGGTCACGTTGAACGCCTCGACCGCCTTCTTCGAGTGCTCGGCGTTGGCGTGACCGACTCCCGGCTCGATCGTGACCAGCACGCCGCCCGGCTTGAGGGCTTTGTACACACTCGCGATCGCGCGTTGCGGGTCTTCAGCGTGATGCAGGGCATCGTAGAAAACTGCCGCATCGAACTGCCCATCGAGCCCGAGCGATTCGTAGTCGCAGACAATGAAATCGAGATTGTCGACGCCGGCCTCGGCGCGATTCTGCTCGGCCAGCGCAATCATGTCGGGCGCGATGTCCTGCCCGGTCACCTGATAGCCGTGGCGCGCAAAGAACACGCTGGTCCAGCCGCTACCGCAACCGAGATCAAGCAGGCGCGCCGGTGCCGGCGGCAACACCATGAACACTCCGCCGATATCGGCAAGAAAGCGCCCGCAATCCGGCGCCGTGAATGGTTTGCCGCGCGCATGCACGGCACCGACCTCACCGATATTGGCGACGTAGTCGATTTCGCCCTGCTTGGCCACCCGCGCGCCTATCCGCGCTGGGCGTAGGTTCGCGCGACGTAGTCCTCGACCACGCCGACGAATTCCCGCGCAATGTTCTCGCCGCGCAAGGTCATCGCCTTCTCGCCGTCGATGAACACCGGTGCCGCCGGCGCCTCGCCGGTACCCGGCAACGAGATGCCGATATTGGCGTGACGCGATTCGCCGGGGCCGTTGACGATGCAGCCCATCACCGCCAGCGTCATGTTCTCGACGCCGTCGTACTTGATGCGCCACTCGGGCATTTTTTCGCGCACGTGTTCCTGTACCGATTTGGCCAGTTCCTGGAACAGCGTACTGGTCGTGCGACCGCAACCGGGACAGGCCGTGACCATCGGCGTGAATGCGCGCAGGCCCATCGTCTGCAACAGCTCCTGGGCAACGATCACTTCACGCGTGCGCGACTCGCCCGGCTCGGGCGTCAGCGAAATGCGGATGGTGTCGCCGATGCCTTCCTGCAGCAGCACGCCGAGCGCAGCGCTCGAGGCGACAATGCCCTTCGAACCCATGCCGGCCTCTGTCAGGCCGAGGTGCAAGGCGTAGTCGCAGCGCTCGGCCAGATCGCGATACACCGCGATCAGCTCCTGCACGCCCGAAACCTTGCACGAAAGAATGATGCGGTCGCGCGACATGCCGAGCGCTTCGGCGCGCGCGGCCGAGTCGAGCGCCGAACGGATCAGCGCTTCGCGCGCGACGCGCGACGCACTCCACGGCGATTCACGCAGTGCATTCTCGTCCATCAGCATCGCTACCATCGACTGGTCGAGCGAGCCCCAGTTGGCGCCGATGCGCACCGGCTTGTCGAAGCGCAATGCGGTCTCGATGATTGCCGAGAACTGTGCGTCCTTCTTGCGCCCGAAACCGACGTTGCCCGGATTGATGCGGTACTTGGCGAGCGCTTCAGCCGCAGCCGGCTCGTCGGCGAGCAACTGATGGCCGTTGTAGTGGAAATCACCGATCAATGGCACCGATGATCCCATCATCGCCAGCCGATCGCGGATCTTTGCCACTGCCGTGGCCGCCTCCGGCGTGTTCACGGTGATGCGCACGAGTTCAGAACCGGCGCGCGCAAGTTCGGCAATCTGTTTCGCCGTGCCGACCACGTCGGCGGTGTCGGTGTTGGTCATCGACTGCACGACGACCGGCGCGCGTGCACCGACCGTGGTGGCGCCCACCTGCACGCCGACGCTCGCGCGCCGCTCGGCCGAAGTTGATTCAATCGTGGTCATGGAGAATCTGGCGCGCCTGCGCGCAAAGTCCGGATGGGGCTGATTATCGCCCGCGAAGCAGCAAGGATACTCAAGCCGAGGGGCTGTCCGCCATCGCGCGTGACACTTCAAGCTCACCCGCGCTGTCTTCGGGGAGATCCAGTGGCGGCAGCGCGAACTGCAGATAGGCGCCCGCCGTATCCATCACCCCGGCACCTTGCACATCCAGAACACACGGCGACGACGGCCAGCGATGCGGGTCTACCGGAAGCGTCAGGCGGATCGCGCGCGTCTCGCGCTCGAACAGCCCGGGCGTCACCAGAGAGCTGTAGATGGCCGACTGCTCGGCACGCAACGGCGTAAGCAGGATGCCACGCATGTCGCTGCGCACGGTGCCGGCATCGTCGATCGCCGACGCACCGACCGCAAGCGCGCGGCGCGACAGCAATTCAACACCAGCATCAATACGTCCCTCGTCATCAATACGCATCCAGCGTATTGCTCCAACCATCCAGTCCGGCGCCGAGCTACTGCCATCCGGCAATGACAGGCCGACCAGTTCTCCGACCTTCGCGCGCACACTTTCGCCGGGTCCGCCGCGTTCCCAGGTGAGCCGATAGCCGCCGAATCCCTGGTCCGTGATCTTCGCCGGCATGCGCTGGGTGCGCATCTGTTCACCGGAGGAAACCGCCCACGATGCCGAACTGTCACGTTCGGCGCTGATGCTTATCGAAGTACCACGAATGCGGCGCAGGAAACTCTCGAAGTCCTCGTTGCCGGCGAGCACGAAATGCAGGTCATGCAGGCCGATGACGGTTTGCAACACGTGTCCGGCGGAGAGCCGCAGATGGCCGCGCTGGCCCTCGGATGTCCAGCCATCGACGAGGCGCTGGGTCAGGTCGATATCGACCTGCACGGCATTGCCGCCACGGGCGCGGAACGATGCGACGCGAATGCCGGGAGGCAATGCGCGAACCTGCCCTTCGATGTACTCGAGAACGGCCGAGATATCGAGCGCGAACAAGCCATCACTGGCCGGCGTGCGTTCTTCCGGCAGATAGCCGGGACCA
>JBBSOU010000172.1:0-6233 GCA_038259445.1 Lysobacterales bacterium
TCCATCGACCGGCTCAGGATCGACGCGTGGCGTTCAGTCATGGCCGGGATCCCGCGGACGAAACGGAATCACCGTGCCGGTCGCATCGGTGCGCGTCGGCCCTTGCCACAACACCGGCACCTGCGCAGGGCGCGGCATCTCGAGTTCGGCGTCGATCGCTTCGATGTCGTCGTCCTCGTCATCCCAGCTGTAGCGCTTGCGCGCCGGCTTCGGATCGAGCCGGAACAGGCCGATTGCCGCGGCAATGCCGACCACCGCGCCAGCCAGGTGGTACTCGAAGGACACGTGCTGCTCGCGCGGCAACACCGTCAGCAACATGCCGCCATAGAAGAAGAACACCACCAGCGAGATGGCGATGCCGAGTCGGTCTCGGCGCAGCAGACCGGTCAGGAACAGGAAGAACATGAGGCCGTGGGTGATGCCGCTGATGCCAACATGCACGGAAGATCGGGCGAACAGCCACACGCCCAGTCCGGCCAGCAGCCAGATTGTCGGCAGCGCGAGTTGCGCCGCACGCGGATAGGCATACAGGGTCAGCGTCGCCAGTACCGCCAGCGGCAGGGTATTGGAAACGAGGTGCTCGAACGAGGCATGGGCGAGCGGCGCGAACACGATGCCGACCAGGCCCTTCAGCGTGCGCGGCGCGACGCCAAGATCGTTCATCGACCATCCGAGCAGCCATCCACCGAGCCACACGAGCCAGATGCCGGCAACCAGCAACGCGGCGCTGGTGATCGCGTAGCGGATCCGCTCGCGGTCATAGCGCACCGTGGTTTCGTTCGGCTCGGGATTGGCAGGTGCGATGTCCATCCGAGCGACATTGGGATGCGCTCCGGCACGCGCAAGGTGCGTGGACGGAGACGGTTGCTCACGCCTTTGCCATGCCGGCGACGGCGGCGATGTGTTTTTCAACACCAGCGCATGCCATCGCGGGAAAGGATTTTTGCTTGTCAGACGGATTCTGGCCTGAATATTGCATTGCAACATAGGATCATCTCCGGAAGTCCGATGAACTTCGATATCTCCACGGCCATGCAACTGTCAGCGACGCTGACCCTGATCGTCGGCCTCGGCCTGCGCTTTGCCGCCACCGGTTACCCGCGCGCCATCCAGCACCCGATCGACCTGTGGATTCGCGGCATGCTCATCCAGCCGCCGGCGTTCTTCATGTTCGCGATGGGTGCGCACATTCCGGCGCTGTTTTCCACCGTGCTGGCTAACGCCTTGCTGCTGCTCGCCTTTGCCCACCAGATGCATGCCTTGCGTGTGTTCAATGCGCGCAGCGACGGGCGCCTGGCGATGCTCGGCTTCGGCAGTGCAGCCACGGTTGGCGTCGTCTTGCTGACGTATCTGTGGCCGTCACTGCAGGGACGCATCGCAGTGATGTCGCTGGCGATTGCGGTGCTCGCCCTGTTTGGTGTCTGTGCGATCTACCTCGGCGACCGGCGCAGGAGTCGCGCCGAACACCTCATCGCCGTCTTCCTGCTGATCGGCATCACGATCATGGTTGCGCGCATCGTCCTGCCACCGACTTCGGTCAACGCCACGCTGATCACCTATTCGCCACTGCAGGGCATCGTCTTCACCTATGCGGCCCTGCTGCCGGTCGTGACGACCGCGGCATTCACGCTGATGTGTGGCGATCGTGTCAATGTGGACCTCGCCCGCCTTGCCATGATCGATCCGCTGACCGGCGTCTACAATCGACGCACGATGGCAGAACTGGCCGCACGCGTGGTCTCGAGCGCTCAGCGTAACCGCCAGCAACTCGCCGTGCTTGCGCTCGACGTCGATCACTTCAAGCGCATCAACGACGAGTTCGGTCACGACGCCGGTGACCAGGCGCTGTGCGCGATCGTCGATCTGGTCCGTTCCGAGTTGCGCAGCGACGACGTGGTCAGCCGCCTTGGCGGCGAGGAGTTCGTGGTCGTGCTGCCGAACACCGGCGAAGCGCAGGCACGCGACCTGGCCGAACGCATCCGCAACCGCGTGGCCGGCTCGGGATTCATGGTCGCCGGATGGCCGGCGCCGCTGCGTGTCTCGATTGGCGTGGCGGCGCTTTCCGCCTCGATCAGCGCATTCGAGCCCTTGCTGCACGCCGCCGACCGCGCCCTGTACACGGCCAAGCGCGCCGGTCGCAACCGGGTCGTCTGCGTCTCGCAGATCGACGCCGATTCGGCGTTCGCGCAAGCCGGCTGAACGTCGACAACGCGCTGCCACGACAACGCACGGACGATTCACACTGCGGCGACGATCTGCCTCAGCGCTGCTTCGGCACGAAGCGGCTGGCCACCAGCGACGTACCGATCAGCAACGCCACCATGCCGAGCGAAAGCCCGATCGGAATCTTCCAGACATCGACGATCAGCATCTTGATGCCGATGAAGATCAGCACCGCGGCGAGACCGTAGTTGAGCAGATGAAAGCGCTCGGCCATGCCGGCGAGCAGGAAGAACAGCGCGCGCAGGCCGAGCACGGCGAACACGTTCGAGGTCAGCACGATGAACGGATCCTTCGTGATCGCGAAGATCGCCGGGATCGAGTCGACTGCGAAGATCACGTCGGTGACTGCAATCAGGCCCATGACCACGAACATCGGCGTGAAGTAGCGCACGCCATCCTTGACTACCGTCAACGCACTGCCGTGATAGACGTTGGTCAGGCGCAGGTGGCCGCGCATCCAGCGCATCAACGGATTGGCCTCGAAATCGGCTTCCTCGTTCGGCGAGCTGACCATCTTGATGCCGGTGTAGATCAGGAACGCACCGAAAAAGTAGAGGATCCAGTGGAAACGCGCGATCAGCGCGGCACCAACGAAGATCAGGATCGCACGCAGGATGATCGCACCGAGGATGCCGACCATCAGGGCGCGTTGCTGCAGTTCCGGACTGACGCCGAAGCGCGTGAAGATCAGCAGGAACACGAAGATGTTGTCGATCGCGAGCGCCTTCTCGACCACGTAACCGGTCAGGAACTGCAAGGCGACCTCGTCCGCCAGCTCGCGGCCGCCATGTCCCTTCAGCCACCACCACAGGCCGAGGTTGAACAGCAGCGCGAGCACGATCCAGCAAACGCTCCACAGCGCCGCTTCCTTGAACGACACACGGTGCGGGCCGCTGGCACGGAGCACGACGAAATCGACCACGAGCGCGATCAGGACGATGAGCCCGAACGCAACCCAGAGGGTCGGTGAACCAATGGTTGGCATGCCGCGAATGCTCCGGAAAAAACATGGGTCCCGCCGACCTTCGGCGGTCGCGGAGCCCTCGGAGTCCGGGCACAGCTTCGCCGTCAATCGGCGAAGGTCTTGCTCGCAGGTCAAGGCAGGAAACACCCTGATTCTGCCTACCGGACCGGGACCGGCAATACGGTCCGTGCTGACGATCACGGTAGCGGGAGAGCTACTCCCCTTCGAGTACGCTGCGACTGTATCCGAATGCCCGTCGAAAGTCCTGATTGGATGGGGTGCGCGCGGTCCGATGTGGCCATCGTCGAGCCGGCGCATGCAGTGCTCAGAAGTCTTTTCGACGTCAGCGCACGATTCACCCCGTTGCTCCGACCTGCCCCCATCCGTCGCTGCGCGCCACCTTCCCCCGCTGCGCAGGGGAAGGAAAGCAGCCATCGTCCTTCCCCACCACAGCAGCGAAACATCGCAGGATCGCGAAAGCCCATCTTCCTTCCCCTGCGCAGCAGCGAAACATCGCAGGATCGCGAAAGCCCATCTTCCTTCCCCTGCGCAGCGGGGGAAGGTGCCCGGAGGGCGGAAGGGGGCGCTTTCATGTGCGACGCGCAGCGATGCGCCACGCATCGAGTGCAGCAATCGCATTCCGCAATCTCGACATGTCAGCGCGAGAGTTACTGGATCACGGCCGCGTCGCTGTACGAAAAACGGCCGCACGAGTGACCAGCTCAGTGCACGCCGATGCATCGATTATCATGCACGGATGAAACCATCAGACAACGACGCCCTGCAGGTCGTCACACTCAAGATCGAACGTCGCTCCAACCATCCCTGGATTTACCAGAAGATGGTCGAGAAACCCGACCCGAAACCGAAACCCGGCAGCATCGTCGACATCGTCGATCGCGAGGGCGCGTTCGCCGGGCGCGGCTTCTACAACGGACATTCGCGCATCACCTTGCGCGTGCTCACGGCTGATCCGGACGAAGCGCTGGACGAAGCGTTCTTCGCGCGCAAGATCGCCGCCGCCGTCGCCCTGCGCCGCGATCTGCTCAAGCTCGATGAAGTGACCGACGCCTACCGGTTGATCCACTCGGAGGGGGATGGACTGTCCGGCCTGGTCGTTGACCGCTTCGCCGGCACGCTCGTGATCGAGTTCTTCTCGGCCGGCATGTACAAGCTGCGCGAATTGATCAAGCGCTGCCTGCTCGAACACTTCCCCGACAGCAACGTCTACGCCTACGCCGAAGAACACGTGCAGAAGCAGGAAAGTTTCGACTGCGCGATTCCGCCGGTGCCGACGCCGAGCGTGATCAGCGAACACGGCGTGCAGTTCCACGCGTCCCCCGGCACCAAGCACAAGACGGGTTTCTTCGCCGACCAGCGCGACAACCGCAAGCTGCTCGCCGGATTCTGCGACGGCAAGCGCGTGCTCGACCTGTGCTGCAACTCGGGCGGCTTCGCGATCTACGCCAAGACCATCGGCGGCGCCGACGACGTGGTCGGCGTCGACCTCGACGAGGAGATCCTCGAGGTCGCCGCCAAGAACGCCTATCTCAACAAGGTCAAGGTGCGCTTCGTGCAGGCCGACATCTTCCACTGGCTGCGCGATTTTTCCGGCAACCGCGCCGAGAAGTTCGATGTCGTGATCCTTGATCCGGCAAAGATGACGCGCGACCGCGAACAGGTGATTCCCGCGCTCAAGAAATACCTCGACATGAACAAGCTCGCGATGTCCGCGGTGAAACCCGGCGGCGTGCTGCTGACGTGTTCGTGCACCGGCCTCGTCAGCGAGGAACAGTTCCTCGACATGCTCCGCCGCGCCGCGTTCTACGCCAACCGCACCGTGCAGGTACTGAAGGTCACCGGCGCCGGCGCCGACCACCCGTGGATGGCGCACGTGCCGGAATCACGCTATCTCAAGGCGGTGTTTTGTCGGGTGGATTGAGACGGCGCTGTTCGATTTCCACTTGTTGATTAGCTAGCGCGGGCGTAGATTCGCTCAACGACATGCCAAGGAAGCCTGTGATGCAATCTGGAAGAGCGGCGCAATTGATCGCATGTTTCGCGATGTCGATCTTGTTGGCGCTGGGCACTTTTCCGTGTGCCTTTGCGGAGACTCCAGGAGCTCTTATCAGTGATGTGAGAGGCCGGATCAGTATTGCGGCCGATGGAACGGTCAGCGAATACCACCTCGATGGTGAAGTGCGGTCTCAAGAATCAAGTGCAACACGTTGAGCAAAAATAGCAATTTCCTTGTCCATCATCTACGCCGGGGTCATCCATCCCAGCGTCTCGCGCGGTCGGCCGTTGAGCAGCCTGGCGACATTGTTCAGTTCTTCCCTAAGGCGGGGATGAGGTGATGAAATGTTTTAGCAGCTTGCTCATTGCGTTGTTCGTACTCGTTCCGACAACCTTGATGGCCAGCGGTGACGTAATCGTTTCGCTCAAGGAGGAGAGCGATGGAATGACGATAGGGATCGAAAGTAATTCCATATATAACTCTACCGTAGAGTTGCCCATTGTAAATTCGCCAGATCCTAAGAGTAGTGGCGTGTACCTCACGTTTACTGATAGCGACAGAAAGACATATTCGCTATGTGCGCAGATTAATTATTCAAGCATGTCCGAGAAAACCAAGCTACATTACGGACACAAGGTTTCGGTTCATTTGAGTTTTGCGATAATAAAGACGATGTATTGCGTTGTTCCCGGCGAGTATGTTGTGCACGGCTCATACAGTGGCGTCCATCTGAATGACGAACGTTCCGCCATCGATTTTAAAGTCCTAAATGTTCGTGTGCGCTAACGCGATTCACCTGCTCCCAGCTTTAAGTAAGCGGACGCTACCGGGACACCCACAATCCCCACCAAAGCCTACGCCGCGACACGTCGATTTCCTACAGACGAATTGCCCAGCCTGCGGCACGCTTGTCGCCATGACTTCGCCCCGCAGCCAACTCGTCGACCCCGATGCGCCGGGCTTCTATCACTGCATGTCGCGCTGTGTGCGCCGTGCCTGGCTGTGCGGCGAGGATCGACTGACCGGACA
>JBBSOU010000173.1:0-6223 GCA_038259445.1 Lysobacterales bacterium
AAATCTTCGCGCTTCTCCCGCTGCGCAGGGGTAGGGAAAATCTTCGCGCTTCTCCCGCTGCGCAGGGGTAGGGAAAATCTTCGCGCTTCTCCCGCTGCGCAGGGGTAGGGAAAATCTTCGCGCTTCCCTCGCTGCGCAGGGGTAGGGAGAAAACGTGCGGGTCCGCGTATGATTTCGGGGCAGCTGATCTTCCCTTCCCCTGCGCAGCGGGGGAAGGTGCCCGGAGGGCGGATGGGGGCGCTCTGACGCCCAGGCAACGAACGTGTCCAAGGAGGGCCACGCATGCGCAACAAGGCGAAAATCCCGTTCGCGCGACAGCTGCGACGAACGATGACCGAATTCGAGAGGAAGCTGTGGTTCCGGCTTCGGCGACATGATCTCGGCGGCTTTCGCTTTCGGCGCCAGCATCCGATCGGCGCATACGTTGTCGACTTCGTCTGCCTCGATCGCAAGCTTGTCGTCGAGCTCGACGGCAGCCAGCATCTCGATTCACATCACGATCACGTGCGCGACGCGTGGCTCGCGGATCAGGGATTTCGCGTGCTGAGGTTCTGGAACGATGACGTGTCGACTCGTCACGACGAGGTGCTCGAACAGATTCTTCGTGGTTTGAACTCCTGAGTTGCAGGGTTCGTGAAGGAGCCGAAGCGCCCCCTTCCGCCCTCCGGGCACCTTCCCCCGCTGCGCAGGGGAAGGGAAAAGAATCGCCAGCCGAATGTTCGCGCGAACCCTTGCTTGTCCTTCCCCTGCGCAGCGGAGGAGACCGTCATCTGTCCTCCCCCTGCGCAGCGGGGGAGACCGTCGTCTGTCCTTCCCCTGCGCAGCGGAGGAGACCGTCATCTGTCCTTCCCCTGCGCAGCGGGGGAGACCGTCGTCTGTCCTTGCCCCTGCGCAGCGGAGGAGACCGTCGTCTGTCCTGCCCCTGCGCAGCGGGGGAGACCGTCGTCTGTCCTTCCCCTGCGCAGCGGAGGAGACCGTCGTCTGTCCTCCCCCTGCGCAGCGGAGGAGACCGTCGTCTGTCCTTCCCCTGCGCGGCGGGGGAGACCGTCGTCTGTCCTTCCCCTGCGCAGCGGGGGAAGGTGCCCGGAGGGCGGAAGGGGGCGCTCTGGCGGTTGATTCGCGGAGTGTGAATCTTCGCCGAGACCCAACATCCGGACGTGCTTTGACCTTGCGCTCCCGCAATGCAGCACAATCCTGATCCAGTCGCTATAATTCTCAGGTTTCGCAAGGCATGCTCGGTGGCGCGTTCAGGCTCCGGCATGGCGCATGCATCGGCAAGAACCCTACTCCGCTGCCACGGTGTCCACGTGACCTCCTCGAATCTGCTCGAACTGTTCAAGTCCACGTCCGCGCTGTCGGGCGGCAATGCGGCCTTCATTGAAGACCTCTACGAGCGCTGGTTGCGCGACCCGAATGCGGTGTCGGCAGAGTGGCGCACGTACTTCCAGGCGATCAAGGGTACCGCCGCGAATGATGTCGGTCATGCCGGCGCGATCGCGCGCATCGAAGCGGCGCAGCGCAATGGCGCTTCGCACCGTGTGGTCGAGAGTGATGGCGCGGTGCAGTCGCAGAAGCAGGCCGGCGTGCTCAAGCTGGTCACCGCCTACCGCTCGCGTGGGCATCTCGCGGCGAAGCTCGATCCGCTCGATCTGGCCGGCACGTTCGGCGATGCCGAACTGGAAACGCTCGGCCTGCTGCCGCGCCCGTCGGCGCCCGATCTGGAGCTCGACTTCCACGGCCTGTCGGATGCCGACCTCGATACCGAATTCAACACGAGCTCGCTCGGCGGCCCACACCGCGCCAGTCTGCGCGACATCCTCGCATTCGTGAAGGCCACTTATGCCGGCAGCATCGGTGTCGAGTTCATGCACATCTCCGATGCCGAACAGCGTCTGTGGATGCACGAACAGATGGAACGCGCCGGCGGCACCTATGCGCTCAGCGTCGACGAGAAGAAGCACCTGCTCGACAAGCTGACCCAGGCCGACGGCCTCGAGCGTTACCTGCACACCCGGTATGTCGGCCAGAAGCGCTTCGCGCTCGAGGGTGGCGACAGCCTGATCCCGATGCTTGACGAAATCCTCTGCCGCGGCGGCGTCAATGGTCTCAAGGACGTCGTCATCGGCATGGCCCACCGTGGCCGTCTCAACGTGCTCGTCAACATCCTCGGCAAGCCGCCGTCGAAACTGTTCGACGAGTTCGAGGGGCGCTTCGAACATGTCGACGACCCGGCACATTCCGGCGACGTCAAATACCACATGGGCTTCAGCGCCAACGTGCGCACGCCGGGTCGCACCGTGCACGTCGCGCTCGCCTTCAATCCGTCGCATCTCGAGATCGTCGACCCCGTGGTTGCCGGGTCGGTGCGCGCGCGCCAGACCCATCGGCGTGACGCAAAACGTGAGCACGTGGTGCCGGTGATCATCCATGGTGACGCCGCGTTCGCGGGCCAGGGCGTGGTCATGGAACTGTTCAACATGTCGCAGGCCAACGGCTTCACGGTCGGCGGCACGGTGCACATCGTCATCAACAACCAGGTCGGCTTCACGATCTCGAATCCGAACGACGCGCGCTCCACGCTGTACTGCACCGACGTCGCCAAGATGGTCAACGCGCCGGTCTTCCACGTGAATGGCGACGACCCGGAAGCGGTCGTGTTCGTCTCGCGCCTCGCCTACGACTACCGCCAGAAGTTCAAGCGCGACGTCGTCATCGACCTCGTCTGCTATCGCCGCCACGGTCACAACGAAGCCGACGAGCCGGCAGCAACACAGCCGCTCATGTACCAGGTGATTCGCGCGCGCCCGCCGCTGCGCGAGTTGTATGCGAAGAAGCTCGTCGCCGAAGGCAGCCTGATTGAAGCCGAAGCGAAGGAAATGGTCGAGGACTACCGCAAGCTGCTCGAAGGCGGCGCGCCGATTGCCGGCGTCGACACCGACTTCCACGATCCGTTCTCGGTCGACTGGTCGGCGCATCTCAGCCACGACCTCTACGAACCGGTCGGCACGAGCGTGCCTGCCAAGAAGATCGCAGCGGTCAATGGCGGTCTGCTCAAGGTGCCGCAGACAACCACGCTGCATTCGCGCGTGGCCAAGATCTACGAAGACCGCCGCAGGATGGCCGCTGGCGAGCAGTCGATGGACTGGGGCTTCGCCGAGAACCTTGCCTACGGCACGCTGGTGGCCGATGGCTACGACCTGCGCCTGGTCGGTCAGGATGCCGGGCGCGGCACGTTCTTCCATCGCCACGCCGTATTGCATGACCAGAAAACCGGTTCGCGTCACCTGCCGCTCAACACCATCCGCGCCGATGCCAAGGTCGAAATCATCGACTCGCTGCTGAGCGAGGAAGCGGTCATGGCGTTCGAGTACGGCTACGCCACCGCCAAGCCGAACACGCTGGTGATCTGGGAAGCGCAGTTCGGCGATTTCGCCAACGGCGCGCAGGTCGTCGTCGACCAGTTCATCTCGTCGGGCGAATCCAAGTGGGGCCGCCTGTGCGGCATCGTGCTGCTGTTGCCGCACGGCTACGAAGGTCAGGGCCCCGAGCATTCCTCGGCGCGCCTCGAGCGTTACCTGCAACTGTGCGCACTCGACAACATGCAGGTCTGTGTGCCGACCACTCCGGCGCAGATGTTCCACATGATGCGCCGGCAGATGGTGCGCTCGTGCCGCAAGCCGCTGATCGTCATGACGCCGAAATCACTTCTGCGCCACAAGCTGGCGGTGTCGACGCTGGCTGACCTCACCGATGGCAGCTTCCAGCTCGTCATTCCCGACAGCACCGCGAAGAACGCGAAGAAGGTCAAACGCATCGTGTTCTGCTCGGGCAAGGTCTACTACGACCTGATCGAGGAAGCCGCCAAGCGCGAACTGAGCGACGTCGCCATCCTTCGCGTCGAGCAGCTCTATCCGTTCCCGCGCGTCGACATCAGCAACGAAATCGCCAGCTACACGGCGGCGAAGGAAGTGGTGTGGTGTCAGGAAGAGCCGATGAACCAGGGCGCGTGGTACCAGATCAAGCACCATCTGCAGGCGGTCGTTTCGGCGAAACACACGGTCGCCTACGCCGGCCGGCCACGCTCGCCGGCGCCCGCCTGTGGACACCTCGCCACGCATCTGGTTGAACAGGCCGCACTGGTTGAGCTCGCACTCGCCGCACCGATGGGAACCGATTCCGCCAGCGAATGACGATGCGCGCCGCGATCGGCGTGCGTCCACCCCACTCCACCGTCTTACGTCAGGTCAGCCAGGAAACCGCTCATGTCACTCGAAGTCAAAGTTCCGGTACTTCCCGAATCCGTTTCCGACGCGACCATCGCAACCTGGCACAAGAAGCCCGGCGATGCGGTCAAGCGCGACGAGAACCTCGTGGATCTCGAGACCGACAAGGTCGTGCTCGAAGTGACCGCAACCGTTGACGGCGTGCTCAAGGAAATCACCCAGCAGACCGGTGCTACGGTCACCAGTGGCCAGGTCATCGGTGTTGTCGAGGAGGGAGCGGCGGCTCCTGCTCCTGCTCCGAAGGCGGAAGCGAAGCCGGCTGCTGCTGCAAAAGCCGAATCCAATCCGCAAGCCTCGGCCAAGACTGCCGAGTCACCGGCGCCGGCCGGGGTGGAAGACCTGTCGCCGGCAGGCCGTCGCGTCGCCACCGAGAACAACATCGATCCATCGACCGTCACCGGAACTGGCCGCGACGGCCGCGTGACCAAGGAAGACCTGCTCACGCCGCAGAAGGCTCCCGCGCCCGCTGCCGCCTCTGCGGCGACGCCGGGCGCACGCCCCGAAGAACGCGTGCCGATGACACGCATGCGTACCAAGATCGCCGAACGCCTGATGCAGTCGAAGAACTCGATCGCGATGCTGACCTCGTTCAACGAGATCAACTTGTCGAAGGTCGGCGCGCTGCGCAAGGAACTCGGCGAAGCATTCGAGAAGGCCAACGGCGTCAAGCTCGGCTACATGAGCTTCTTCGTGCGCGCCGCCGCCGAAGCCCTCAAGCGCCACCCGATCGTCAACGCCTCGGTCGACGGCAGCGACGTCATCTACCACGGCTACCAGGACATCTCGATCGCCGTCTCGACCGAGCGTGGCCTTGTCACACCGGTGCTTCGCGATGCGCAGACCCTCGGCTTTGCCGACATCGAGAAAGCCATCATCGCCTACGCGAAAAAAGCGCGCGAAGGTGGCCTCACGCTCGACGACCTGCAAGGCGGAACGTTCACGATCACCAATGGCGGCACCTTCGGCTCGCTGTTCTCGACACCGATCGTCAACCCGCCGCAATCGGCGATCCTCGGCATGCACACGATCAAGGAACGCGCGATCGTGGAAAACGGCCAGGTCATCGCTGCCCCGATGATGTACGTCGCGATCAGCTACGACCACCGCATCATCGACGGCAAGGACGCCGTGCTGTTCCTTGTCGACATCAAGAACCAGCTCGAGAATCCGAACCGGATGCTGGTCGGGATGTGACCAGCCGCTCTCCCCAGCAGCTGAGGTGCGGTTTGCTGTGCCCTCTCCCCCGGGGAGAGGGTTCCCGTCATGAGCGGGTGAGAATTTGCTGTGCCCTCTCCCTCCGGGAGAGGGTGCCCCGACAGGGGCGGGTGAGGGTTCGGAGTGGCGCGATATGGATACTTGCGCAGTGATTGAGCGAACGCAGCGAGCAGGTGATGTTCGAACGCGCGAAGCAGGTGTTGAGTAGACGCATGGAGCAGATCGCGCGGTCTTGCCGGGCTGGCGATGGAGCAGATCTCGCGGTCTTGTATAGCTGGCGCAAGCATCAAGCGCACGTTCCAACCGAACCCTCACCCGCCTTCGGCACCCTCTCCAGGGGGGAGAGGGCAAAAGCCTGCGTCCTGCCAACTCGTTCGCGTTGTTGGAAGCTCTCATATTCCCTCTCCCACCGGGAGAGGGTGCCCCGACAGGGGCGGGTGAGGGTTCGGGACTCGGCGATTCCGATACGTGCGCAGGTACCGAACGATCGTATGGGGCCGGAGTTGATCGAACGCATGGAGCAGATCTCGCGATCCTGCATGGCTGGCGCAAGAATCACTCCTTCGTTCCAACCGAACCCTCACCCGCCTTCGTCACCCTCTCCCTGGGGGGAGAGGGCAAAAGCCTGCGTCCTGCCAACTCGTTCGCGTTGTTGGAAGCTCTCATATTCCCTCTCCCACCGGGAGAGGGTGCCCCGACAGGGGCGGGTGAGGGTTCGGGACTCG
>JBBSOU010000174.1:0-6218 GCA_038259445.1 Lysobacterales bacterium
AGCGGACGCGCGAGCACGCGACTCGGAATCTGCCAGCTCAAGTCGTCGAAGCGCTCACGCACCTGCTGGTCGAGGTACACGGCATACGGCACGACGAAGCCGAACGCGAAGCCGGCGCCGAGCAGGAGCGGCACGCGCAAGAGGTGCCAGAGCATGGCGAGAAAGGCGAACACGCGTCGAAGCAGGGGCCAGCGGGTCATCGGGGGAACCAACGCCGCGAGTGTAGCCGAACGGCAACCCGCTGCGACATTGCGCAGGCATGACCCCATGCTGCATTTCACGTCGTGCGCTGGCGACGGGGATACTCTAGCCGGCAACGCGTCCATCCCCGATAATCCGCGTCCAGCTGCGACCAGGATGCTCGTGCCGACCACGCTTCGTGATATCGCTTGCCTGTGCGTGTATGGCGAAACGACCTGCAGCGCCGCGTGGCTGGAGGCGGCGCAAGCGCAATGGCCCGAACCGCCGCGTCTCGTGCTGCTCGGCGTGAACGCCGCTGTCGCGCCGGAGCGTGCCGCGCTGCGACTGCCAGCAATCCGTGCGACTGATGCGCACGGCGCGATCGAGGCGATCGGTACGCAGGTCGAAGGCGCTGTGATCATCGTGCGCAGCGACGCGCAACTGCCGCCGTTCGCGGTCGAGCGCCTGCTGCGCGCACTTGAACTTGACGACGTGGTCGCGGCCAGCGCACTCGACAACCTCGCCAGCGAACGCTCGCCGTTGTCCTCAGGCTCGCGCAGCGATGCAGCGCCCAACCGCATCGATGCGCTGTGCCATGCCTATGGCGCGCGGCAACTGATCGACAGTGACAGCGTGTCGCCACTGGCCAGCGCATGGCACGTGGCGCGCTGGCAGCGCTCGCAGGCGGGCGGTGTCACGGCGAGTAACCTGAGCATCGTCCTGCTCGATCATCTGTATGTTGCGGCGTCGGGCCTCGCACTCGATGGTCCTGCGCTGCCCTCGGCCGATCGTGATCCACTGCCGCCATCACCGCTCGCCGAACTGCGCGAGTCCATGCGCATGGCGCTCGTCAGCCCATTGATGCCCGGTTACGCAGGGCTCGACGGCAAGCCCGTGATCCTGCACGTGCTGCACGGCTGGGGCGGTGGCGCGGAGCGCTGGGTGCGCGATTTCAGCTCGGCGTTCTCCGACGCGCATCATCGCGTGCTGGTCGCGCGGGGCAGTCACCAGCGCAAGCGCCATGGCGAATGGCTCGAGTTGCTCGATGGCCAACTGCATGGACCACCGTTGCGCCGCGTCGCGCTGCCCGTCGCGATCATCGACACCGATGTTTCCAACGCCGGCTATCGCGACCTGCTTGGCGAGATCGTGCGCGACTACGCGATCGACTCGGTGGTCGTGTCATCGCTGATCGGGCACAGTCTCGATGCGCTGCGCACGGGCCTGCCGACGATACGCATCGTGCACGATCACTATCCGTTGTGGCCGGTACTGCATCGGGATTTCGGTGATGCGTCACTCGCGTTCGACGATGCACAACGCGCCGCCGATCTCGCTGCACTGGACCCCGACAATGAGTTTGCGCTGCGCGACGCGGCGTACTGGAAGACCCTGCGTGATGCCACCGTGGCCACGTTGCTCGCGGGCGATGTGCGTCTGGTTGCGCCGAGCCGTTCGGCGCTTGCTGCCGATCTGCGCCTCGCCCCGGAACTGGCCAGGCTGCATCGTGATGTCATCGCGCACGGCCTCGAGCCGTGGCCAGACGATGCGCTGCGATTCACCCGCGTGCCGAAACGCGAGCGCCTGCGACTGGTCGTGCCGGGTCGCGTGCGGCGCGGCAAAGGCGCGGTCCTGCTCGCCCGCCTGCTGCCCCGCGTGCACGAATTCGCCGACGTGTTCCTGCTCGGCGCCGGTGCCGATGCGCACCGCTTCTTCGGCATGAACGGCGTGCACATCGTGCTCGACTACCAGTGTGCGGATCTGCCGACATTGCTTGCCACGCTGGCTCCCGATGCGGCCTTGCTGCTGTCGAGCGTTTCCGAGACCTTCGGCTACACGCTGTCGGAACTGCGTGCGCTCGGTGTGCCGGTCATGGCGACCCGCATCGGTGCGTTCGTCGAGCGCATCGAGGACGGTGTCGACGGGTTTCTCGTTGACGCCGATGCGGATGCGATTGCCGGGCGTTTGCGCTCGCTGGCCGCCGATCGCGAGCCGATCGCGCAGGTGCGCGCCCATCTGCGCGAACGCCGCGAGCCGGATCTTGCCGACATGGCACGTGCCTATGCGCGGCTACTCCACCTGCCGGCGACAGCGCACGCGCGCGCGTTGGCAACAGCCGATACGCGCAGCCTGCAACTGTCCGAGCATGCAGCACGCATCGTCGAGGCGCGCGATCGCATGCGCACGCTCGAAACCGATCTGCACGACGTTCGCATCGAAAGCGCGCGCCGCGGCGAATGGGGACACGCGCTCAACCGTGAAGTCGACGCGATGCAGGCGCGACTGCGCAGCGCACATGACGATCTGCAGTCCGTGCACGCAGAACTGGAAGAACGCACGCGGTGGGCGACATCGCTGGACGCCGAGCTAGGCGAGTTGCGCCCGGCCTACGAGAACACGATCCGCAGCCGTTCGTGGCGCATGACGGCGCCGCTGCGCGCGTCGGCAACGCAGCTGCGGATGCTGCGCATGAAACTGCTATTTCGCCTCAACCATGTGCGCAGCGCGCTGCGGCGACTGCGTGGCAGCCTGTTGCGCAACGGCATCGCCGGCACGTTCGCGCGCGCGTTGCGCGAAGTGCGCCGGCCGACGCCGGTGCATGCGCCGAAACGCTACGCCGAACCCGACGACGCGTTCGCGCCGTTCGCGCTGCCAACCCACCCGGCGCCGCGCGTGTCGATCGTCATTCCGGTGCACGACAAGTTTCCCTACACGGCAGCGTGCCTGCGCTCGCTCGCCGAGCATGCACACCAAATCACCTTCGAGGTCATCGTCGTCGACGACTGTTCGAGTGACGCGACTGCCGAACGGCTCGCCCAGATCGATGGCGTGCGCAGCCTGCGCAACGTGCAGAATCTCGGCTTCGTCGGCTCGTGCAATGCCGGCGCTGCCGTCGCGATCGGCGAGTTCGTGTTGTTCCTCAACAACGACACGGTGGTGACGCCAGGCTGGCTCGAGGCGCTGGTCGATGGCTTCGACAGCGACGCCGACGTCGGCCTGGTCGGCGCGCAGCTGGTCTACCCGGACGGTCGCCTGCAGGAAGCCGGCGGCATCATCTTCAATGATGGCTCCGGCTGGAACTACGGACGCTTCGACGATCCCGACGATCCGCGTTACCAGTACCGGCGTGACGCCGACTACTGCTCGGGCGCGGCGATCCTGACCCGGCGCGCGCTGTTCGACTCGCTCGGCGGATTCGACGCGCGTTACGCACCGGCCTACTACGAAGACGTCGATCTCGCCTTCAGCGTGCGCGCAGCCGGCCTCAAGGTCCGCTATGCGCCGCGCGCGCGCGTCATCCATTTCGAGGGCGTCAGCGCGGGAACGGATACCGCCGGCAGCGGCATGAAGCGTTACCAGGTCATCAACCAGCAGAAGTTCATCGACAAATGGCGCACCGAACTGGCTGCGCAGCCCGCGCCTGGCACGCCGATCGCGCGCGCGGCCACGCATCGCGCGCTGCGTCGCATCCTGATCATCGACGCGACCACGCCGACACCCGATCGCGACGCCGGTTCGCTGCGCATGGTCAATCTCATGCGCGTGCTGCTGCGCAACGGCTTCCATGTCGTGTTCATGGCCAGCAACCGCGCGTGGAGCGATCGCTACACGGGCGAGTTGCAGCATCTCGGTATTGAAGTGCTGTATCACCCGTGGTCGCCCGAACCGGTGGAGATGATGCGAGAGCGCGGCGCCGAGTTCGACACGATCATGCTGTCGCGACACTACGTTGCCAGCGAGTACATCGGGCTCGCACGCATGCATGCGCCCAATGCGAAGCTCATATTCGACACCGTCGACCTGCACTACCTGCGTGAGCAACGCGCGGCCGAACTCGACGGGCGCGCGGATCTCGCCCGGCAGGCGGCTTCCACGCGTCGCCAGGAAACAAGGATCATGCGCGAGTGTGATCTGACGCTGGTAGTCAGCCCGGTCGAGAAGGCCCTGTTGGCCAACGACGCGCCGGGCGTCAGCGTCGATGTGCTGTCGACCGTCAACGAGGTGTTCGGTTGCCGCCGCGCGTTCGCGCAGCGCCGCGATCTGGTCTTCGTCGGCAGTTTCCAGCACCCGCCGAACATTGATGCGATGCGTTGGTACGTGCGCGAGGTGCACCCGCTGGTTCTGGCCGTACGGGCCGACATCGTGCTGCACGTGATCGGCAGCCAGATCACCGACGAGGTGCTCGCGCTGGCATCGGACAACGTGCGCGTGCACGGTTTCGTCGAGGACATCGCGCCCTGTATGGACTGCTCGCGCGTGTCGATCGCGCCGCTGCGCTATGGCGCCGGCGTCAAGGGCAAGATCAACACCGCGATGAGCTACGGCCTGCCGGTGGTGGCGACCACGATGGCGGTCGAAGGCATGCATTTCCGCGCGGGCGAAGACGTCATGGTGGCTGACACGGCAGCAGATTTCGCCGATGCCGTGCTCTCGCTGTACGCGGACGAGACCCTGTGGAACCGGCTCTCGCGCAACGGACTTGCCAACGTGGAAAAACACTTTTCGTTCGCTGCCGCCGAAACCGCGGCACGGCGCATTCTCGGATTCTGAAGAACCGTCAGGTGTCGCCAGCCCTGGCTGTCGAGAACTCGAGCTCACCGACACCGTTGCCGAAACGATCGGCCAGCAGGCGCGTGACAGCCGCACCAATCAGCACGATGATCGAGCTGTAGTAGACCCACACGAGCAGCAGGATCAAGGAACTTGCGGCACCGTAGGCATCGGCCGTGGTGGTCGAGGCAAGATAGGCGCCGAGTGCCCATTTGCCCGCTTCAAACAACATTGCGGTGAGCGCGCCACCGAGCAGCGCGAAGCGCATCGGCACACGCGCATCCGGTACGTAGCGGAACAGTCCGGCGAAGGCGAGCGTGAACACGATCAGCGTGACAATCTCGTTGGCGATCGCCCAGCCGGAACCTTCGCGGGTCAGCACGATCGACATCAATGAGCTCATGACCAGTGCAACGATCAGCAGGAAGCCAACCACTGCGATCATGCCGAGCGACAGCAGTCGACGCCGTATCCACGCCCACACCGCGCTGCTCGGCTGCACGGTGACATCCCAGATGCGGTTGATCGATGCCTGCAACTGCGCGAATGCAGTCGACGCCGATACCAGCAGCGTGAGCAGGCTGATCATGCCGGCCGCGCTTTGGTCGAACAGATTGCCCTGCGCATTGCGCGTCACCACCAATGCGATCTCCTGAACCTGCGATCCGAGCAGGCCGCCGATCTGATCGATCAGGCGCTGTTCGGATCCCGGTGAAAGGTTGGCCGCAAACCACAGTCCGAGCACGATGATCGGCGCGAACGACAAGGCGCTGTAGAACGCGATGGAAGCGGCGAGCGTGAGCGGATCGCGATCGAGGAAATGACCGATCGGCTCCCACACGGCGTCCATCGCGCGACGTGCACGGCCCGGGCGTGGACGGTGCGAGGCGTTTGCGTCGTCCGCGGATGCTTGCTCGTTTGTCGGTGCCATGGTCGCGATCGCACTCCTGCCACTCGGTGGGCGTGAGCCCAGGGATACGCTGATCACGTCTGCACGGGCGTCACCGCACTGCCTGCCCGCAGATCGAGGCGTGGCTACGACAAGCAGACTGGCCATCTGTCGATTTGCCACAACGACGAGCTGCGCGCAGGCAATGCGGCCCCAATCCGTTGAATCCAACGACTGGGTGATGTCTGCGCAGACGTGATCAGAGTGTCCCTGGAGTGTGGCGCAAAATCGCTGAACCCGAAACGATGCGTGCTCACCGGTCGGCCGCTCGGGATGCAAGGATTGGGTCTTGGTCAACCGAACGCGGACGCGCCGCCTGCCGCCTTCCGCTTGCCTTGCGCTTGCCTTGCGCTGCGCAGGTTCCACATGTCCGATCCCCTTGTCGATGCGGTGATGGCACGCGGTATGCCGGCCTTGTGCAGTCAAGCGGGCGATCGCGATGATTCCCATCACACGATTGTCGAATGCCGCTCGGTACGCCTGAGCGGCGTGGATTCGGCGCTATGATGGCGACCATGCAGGCGTCTGGGGGCGGCCT
>JBBSOU010000175.1:0-6120 GCA_038259445.1 Lysobacterales bacterium
CCGCGGGTCCCGAGTGGAGCGAAGTCCGTCTCATGCTTGCCGACTTTGCCGGTGGCGATGCGTCCACGATCCTGCATGCCGAAGCGCCTGGCTGGTGCCGAGGTTGCCGCAACCAGCGCATCCTCTGCTGACAGTCCGGCACGAACCAGCAGTTCGAGCTCGCCATGCATGCTGGCACCATGCGCAGTGCCCGGATTGCCGGCATCGGTGCCGGCGAGCACGCTGACGCCGGCGGCGTGCAGCGCGCGCACGCTCGCCATTGCGTTGTCGCGCAGCGTCGGGTTGTTCGCGATCGACGGGAACACTGCGACCAGCGACTCGGACTGGGCGCGGGTCAGATGCGGCTTCAGACGCGCATCGTCGGCGAGACTGCCACCGTCGCCCGGCCCGGAACCACCTGCCATCACCGACAGTGTCGGGATCACGAACACATCGCCCGCCTTTGCCGCGTCGACGAAAGCTGCGCTGGCCGGTGCATCGATGAAGACGTGGGCGAGGCCGTCGACCCCGGCGGCGACGATCCGCTCGGCGTCGATCTGACGCGATACGTGCGCTACCGCGATGCGACCGGCCGCATGGGCCGCGGCGACTACGCCGGCCGCTTGTTCCGGCGACAGCGTCGGCCAGCGCTGGTCTGCGCTGTGCACGCTCAGGTCCTCGAGGATCAGCTTGATGAAATCGGCACCTTCGCCGACGCGCGCGTTGACGAATGCCGGGATGTCGGTGGCTGCATCAATGGTCGGAATCGCAAACCCGTACTGGGTCCCGTGTCCACCGGGTGCAGTTACCGCCGTGCCTGCAGCCCAAATGTCCGCGCGGTTTGTGCGTGCCATCGATTCACGTTCGGATTTCAACGTCGGCAAGCGGGCACTATCGCCATGCATGTCGATCTCGGTGGTGACGCCGAAGCGCAGCGCATCGCGTTGCGCGTCGCCCCAGCTGTGGGTATGCGCATCGATCAGGCCGGGTAGTAGCGTCTTGCCGCTGGCGTCGATCGGAATGACCCCGTCGGGGACAACGGCGTCGGTGCCGACCGCGACGATGCGCCCGTCAGTGACCACCACCGTCGCCGACTCGATCACACGCTCGCCGTCAAACACGCGTGCATTGCGCACAGCGAAACTGTTGCTGGTCGTATCCGCGGCATCGGACGCTGTCGCTTTCGTGGTCGGCACTGCAGTACGGCTTCGTTCGAAAAGCACCGCTGCAGCGAGCGCCACGACAATCGCGCTGATCGCGATCACTTCAGGCCAGCGTTTCATTCAATTCCTCCAGGGAAGCTCTGATCAACCTCGATTCCGTCATTCCGGCCTTTCCTGAGGCGCGCGGTCGGCGGGTTCACGCCGACACCAGCCGTCGACGTGCCAGCACGAAGCAGGCGACCGTGATGACCATCAGCACGACCAGATGCAACGCGATCGGCGATCCGGCATCGCGATCGACGACCTTCAACGCGATCTGCGCGAGGTGGTAGGACGGCCATACCGGCGCCAGCGTGCCGAGGAACGACGGCAGGATCGACAGCGGCAGCCAGAGACCCGAAAGGAAAGCCATCGGCAGATACATCAGATTGATCACGGCCGGTGCTGCCTCACCACCGACTGTGCTGCCGATCCACAACCCGAGTGCGCAGAATGGCAGCACGCCGAGTACGTTGATGACGAACAGCAGCACCCATTGCGCAGGCGCGAGGCTGACCTTGGCCATGGTCATCGCGATGACCGCGAGCACGATCGAGATGATGGCCGCGAACAGCATCGCCATGGCCGTTTTCGCCGCGAGCAGCGCACCGGGCGGCATCGGCAAGGCACGCTTGAAGGTCAGGAACCCGCGTTCACGTTCGAGTGCGACGTTGACGCCAAAGCCGAACAGCGCCGGACCCATGATGCCGAAGACGCCATACGTCGCCAGCAGGTAGCGCGCGGTATCACCTCCGCGTCCAGCCGACAGCAGCACACCGAACAACAGATAGAAGAACGGCGGGAAGATCAGCGTCGGCAGCACGAATGACGGCGTGCGCCACAGTTTCAGGAACTCGTATTTCGCCTCGAGCAGATAGCTGCGCAGCGGATTGTGCGATTCGATGATGACGGTATTCATCACGCGGCCTCCCGGGTCAGTTCGACGAATGCTTCAGCGAGGCCGGCACGCGCCACCTCGAGTTCGCTCAGGTTCTGATCGTCGGCCAGCAGCCGACGCACGATAGCCTCGGCGCTGTCGACGATGATCTCGCTGCGGTCGCCGACGACGTCGACCGAGCGCACGCCCGGCCAGGCGGCGACCACTGCCGGCAGCAGCGACGTCACGCAGCGGATGCGACGCTGCGAGACATGGGCGCGTACCTGCTGCACCGACCCCTGGGCAACCACGCGACCGTTGGTGATGACGACGACACGATCGGCCAGGGCATCGGCCTCCTCGAGGTAATGCGTGGTCAACAACACGGCACAGCCACTGGCGACGAGTTCGCGGATCGCACCCCACAGTGCTTGTCGCGCTTCGATGTCGAGTCCAGTGGTCGGCTCGTCGAGGAACAGGATGCGCGGTCGGCCACAGATGGCGAGCGCAAACTGCACCCGACGCTGCTGCCCTCCGGAGAGCTTTTCGTAGCGCCGCTGCATCAGCCCGTCGAGTCCGGCCATCGCCACGCAGTCGGCAATGCTGCGTGGGTTTGCGTAGTAGCTGCGCGTCAGGTCGAGCAACTCGGCGACTTTCAGGGTTTCCGGAATGCCGGCACTCTGCAGCATGACGCCAACACCTCGTCGCGCGGCGAGATTGCCGGGAACCTGGCCGAACAGTGTCGCGGTGCCTTGGTCGGCATCGAGCAGGCCGAGCAACAGCGCGATCGCGGTGCTCTTGCCGGCGCCGTTCGGCCCGAGCAAGGCCAGCAGCTCGCCGGCTCGGACATCGAGATCGATGCCGTCGAGGGCGACGTGCGTGCCGTAGCTCTTGCGCACGCCGCGCAGCATGGCGACAGGATCGGCTTGGGTGTTCGATGACATGGCGGCTCCTTCAGTGTGAGCGCAGGCTACTTGGCCGCGTTCGGCGGCTGCAGTCGCAGGCATCAGGTATCGCGCATGACAACCGTCATGCGCGCCCCTTCGGGCTTCATGGGGTACCGCCGCCGACCGCGCTGTGATAGCCTACCGGCACCTGTTTTTCCAATTCAATCAATAGCTAAGACACAAATGCCCGCGACGTTTAGTCGGCGCGGGCATGGTCTTTTGAGGGAGACGACCATGCACGCGTCATTGCAGAAGCTCCACGAAATGCGCGCCGCCGGCGGCCATATCCGCACGGTAGGCCTCGACGACGACACATTGCAGGGACTTTTCGCCCGCCACCCCGACCTTGTCGAGGCGATCGATTCTGCGCACGCCTCGTTCGCGCACCTGCGCGCAACAATGCGCGCATTGATCGCACTCGACGAAGCCGCGCAGCTCGATGTCGTGCAAGCCGACTACATCAACTTCTACCCCGACGACGGCGTCAATCCGTATATCGCACTTGCCGCCGCCGGACCCTGGATCATCACGCTGAAAGGCGCAGTGGTGTATGACGCCGGCGGCTACGGGATGCTCGGCTTCGGTCATGCGCCAAAACCGGTGCTCGCATCAATGGCGCAACCGCAGGTGATGGCCAACGTGATGACGCCGAACCTCGCCCAATGGCGCCTTGCTGAGGCGCTCAAGCGCGAGATCGGCCACACGCGCGGCGGCTCACCGTACACGAAGTTCCTGTGCCTCAACTCCGGCTCGGAATCGGTCACGCTTGCCGCGCGCATCGCCGACGTCAACGCCAAGCTGCTCACCGATACCGGCGCGCGCCATGCCGGTCGGGAGATCAAGCGCGTTGCCGTCAAGGGCGCGTTCCACGGACGCACCGAGCGCCCCGCGCTGTATTCCGATTCGTCGCGCAAGGCGTACCAGCAGCATCTGGCGAGCTACCGCGATGAGCGCAGCCTGCTCACGGTCGAACCGTACGACGTCGACCAGCTTCGCCAGGTCTTCGCCGATGCCGAGCGCCATGGCTGGTTCATCGAGGCGATGTTCCTCGAGCCGGTCATGGGCGAAGGCGATCCGGGACGTGGGCTCAGTGTCGAGTTCTACAAGGCCGCACGCGAGCTGACTACCGCGCACGGCGCGCTGCTGCTGGTCGACTCGATCCAGGCCGGCCTGCGTGCGCACGGCGTGCTGTCGATCGTCGACTACCCGGGCTTCGAAGGTGTCGAGGCACCGGACATGGAAACCTATTCGAAGGCGCTGAATGCCGGCCAATATCCGTTGTCGGTACTCGCCGTCAACGAGCGCGCCGCGGGCCTTTATCGCAAGGGCATTTACGGCAACACGATGACGACCAATCCGCGCGCGCTCGATGTCGCCTGTGTCGTGCTCGACATGCTCACGCCCGCGATCCGCGAGAACATCCGTCAGCGCGGACACGAGCTGCTCGAACGGTTCGAGGCACTGATGGCGGAATTGCCCGGCTACATCACCAAGGTGCAGGGAACAGGACTCCTGTTTTCGTGCGAACTCGCTGCAGAATTCAAGTGCCACGGCACGGGCAGCATCGAGGAATGGATGCGCGAGCATGGCTATGGCGTCATCCACGGTGGCGTCAATTCGCTGCGCTTCACGCCGCATTTCGCGCTGTCCGCGGACGAGGTCGAGTTGCTCGTCAACGGCGTGCGCCGCGCACTCGTCGAAGGCCCGCGCATCGCCGAGAGTGCACACCAGCGCGCTGCCGCGGCTTGATCGATCGGTGGCGCAGTGCGGGCGAGGGACGTCAGTCCCGATGCTCTTGTGCACAGGTGTAGAAAAGCATCGCGACTGACGTCGCTGCCACAGGTTCCCTTGCGCCGGCGAGACATTGTCGTTGTGGGAGGGACTTAAGTCCCGATGCTTTTTTGCACAGGTGTCGAAAAGCATCGCGACTGACGTCGCTCCCACAAAGGCTTTTCATCAAGCCGTTCGCACGTCACCGAAAGCGATCGGTCGCCTCGATCAGCTCATGCACGATGCCTGACTCGAAGGCGGAGTGGCCGGCATCGCCGACGATGCGCAGATCCGCCTGCGGCCATGCCTTGTGCAGGTCCCAGGCACTGCGCATCGGACATACCACATCGTAGCGACCCTGCACGATCACCGCCGGAATGTCGCGGATGCGTGCAACGTCACGCAACAGCTGGTCGTCGCATTCGAGAAACCCGCCGTTGACGAAGTAGTGGCATTCGATGCGCGCGAAGGCGAGTGCAAACGCGTCTTCGGCGGTGCCATCGATATGCGAGCGATCCTGCTTGAGAAAGCTCGTCGAACCCTCCCACACCGACCATGCCTTCGCCGCAGCAAGCCTCACTGCTGGTTCCGCGTGCGTAAGGCGGCGGTGATAGGCGCTCATGAGATCGCCGCGCTCGACCAGCGGAATGGCAGCGAGGTACGCCTCCCATGCATCGGGAAACATCGCGTCGCAACCGCGCTGGTAGAACCACTCGAGTTCCTGGCGGCGCAGCAGGAAGATCCCGCGCAGCACCAGTTCCGAGACCTGCTGCGGATGCGCCTGTGCATAGGCGAGCGCCAGGGTCGAGCCCCACGATCCGCCGAATACCTGCCACCGCGCGATATCGAGATGCTCGCGCAGTCGTTCGATGTCGGCGACCAGGTGCCACGTGGTGTTGTCGGTCAACTCGGCGTGCGGCAGGGAGCGGCCGCAGCCGCGCTGATCAAACAGGATGATGCGATACGCATCCGGATCAAAGAAACGTCGGGACTTGGGGCTGCACCCCGCGCCGGGGCCGCCATGCAGGAAAACGACAGGTTTGCCCCGAGGATTTCCGCACTGTTCGAAATACAGGCTGTGCAGCGGTGACACCTGCAGGTAGCCGCTGTCGAACGGTTGCAGGTCGCGATAGAGCGGGCGTTTTATCGAGGTCATGCCGCCGAGTTTAGCCCGGCTTGCGTCGGCGTCGACGATCACATCGAACGCCGTCGCCAGAGCCGGGTACCGGGAAGAAAAGAAAAAGGCTCCGCGAGCGGAGCCTCAAGGGTTTGGAGAGTCATTCCGGTCCCGACCGGAACGAAACGGGTATTGCTTCCCGCTAAGACGATGCGACTGCGGGGCCGG
>JBBSOU010000176.1:0-6110 GCA_038259445.1 Lysobacterales bacterium
GCCCGTCGGAGAGAGTGCACTGAAACCATTGGGGGGCGCCGATGTTTCCCCGTTGCTCAACGGAAGGAAAAGACGCGCGGGAAATGTCGATCTCTCGAGCCCCTGCATTTCCCTTCCCCTGCGCAGCGGGGGAAGGTGCCCCGACAGGGGCGGATGGGGGCCCGTCGGAGCGACAAGCACGATGCTGGCGTTTACGTCGAATGACTCCGTAGTTCGCTTCGTGCGTCTAGGTGATCGTTGCGGCGAGACGTGAGTGCACGTGCGAAAAGCGCCCCCTTCCGCCCTCCGGGCACCTTCCCCCGCTGCGCAGGGGAAGGGAACTGCATCGCCCGTCGGAGAGAGTGCACTGAAACCATTGGGGGGCGCCGATGTTTCCCCGTTGCTCAGGGGAAGGTAACTGCATCGCCCGTCGGAGAGTGTGCACTGCAACCATGGGGAGTTCCGCCGATGTTTCCCCGTTGCTCAGGGGAAGGAAAAGACGCGCGGGAAATGTCGATCGCGAGATTCCCCGCATTTCCCTTCCGCCGCGGCTCAGGGAAGGGAAACACACTGCCTGGTGGGCAGCTTGCGCGGCGGTGGCTCAGACGGGCAGCGTCACCGGCTGACCACTGCGCACCGACTCGGTTGCTGCTTCGGCCAGCGCCAGCGCGGCCACGCCATCGGCGTAACCAACCGACGCCGGGCTGCCATCGAGCATCTCGACGAAGTGCGCCATCTCGCGCCGGTACGCTTCGGCGTATCGGTCGAGGAAGAAGTTCTGGAAGCGATCGGCACTCGCGCCGTGTTCGTTCCAGACCTGCACGGTGCTTTCGGTGACATTGTCGGCGCGCACCATGCCGGCCGATGCATAGGCCTCGATGCGCTGGTCGTAGCCGAAACCGGAGCGGCGACTGTTGGCGATCACGCACAGCGTGCCCGATGCCGTGCGCAACACCGTGCGCGCGGTGTCGACATCGCCGAGCTTGCCGATCTCGGCATCGACGAGGCAGCTGCCGGCTGCGTAGACCTCGACCGGTTCCTCGCCGAGCAGCCAGCGGGCCATGTCGAAATCGTGGATGGCCATGTCCTTGAACAGCCCGCCGGAGACGGCCACATACGACGCCGGCGGCGGCGCCGGATCGTTCGAGGTGATCTGCAGGCTTTCGATGCGGCCGATCGCGCCACTGTCGAGGCGCGCCTTGAGCGCCTGGAAATTCGGATCGAAGCGGCGGTTGAATGCGAGCAACAGCCGTGCGCTGCCGAGTACCGATGCCGCGCCGCGCGCACGCGCCAGATCCTGGTCGATCGGCTTCTCGCAGAAGATCGCCTTGCCGGCGTTGGCCGCCTGCACGCAGTAGTCGAGATGCGTGTCGGTGGAGCTCGCGATGATGACGCCGGCGACCGACGCGTCGGCCAGCGCGGCCTCGAGCGTGGTCACGAGGGTGGCGCACTGTTCGGCGAGCCCGCGCGCGGCATCGACGTCGGGATCGACGATGCCGACGAGGTTCAGTTGCGGATGGCGCGCGGCGTTGACCGCGTGGATGCGGCCGATGCGGCCGGCGCCGACGACGACGACGTTGTGCATGCGTGGATGTTCCTGTTCAGAGAGTGATGGCGCGACCGCTGTGCAGCGATTCGGCACAGGCCTCGGCGAGCACAAGGGCGGCGATACCGTCGGCATAGCCGATGCGTGATGCCACGCCGTCGCACAGCACCTCGGCGAAATGGTCGATTTGCGCGCGGTAGGCGTCGACGTAACGCTCGGCGAAACCACCATGGATCGGCGCGCCGGTGATCGCGTCGTCGGTCAGCATCTGCGTGGTGTCGCGCACCGGGTTGCCGGCCACGATCATGCCGTGCGATCCATAGGCCTGGATGCGCTGGTCGTAGCCGCAACCGCTGCGTCGCGTGTTGGAAATGACGCACAGCTTTCCGGATGCGGTTTTCAGCACGGTGCGCGCGGTGTCGACATCGCCGAGTCGACCGATCTCGGCGTCGACCAGGCAGCTGGCCGCGGTGTACACCGACACCGGCTCCTCGCCGAGCAGCCAGCGGGCCATGTCGAGATCATGGATGGTGAAGTCCTTGAACAGTCCGCCACTGGTCGGCACGAAGCCGGGCGGCGGCGCGGCCGGATCATGGTTGACCAGATGCAGGCTCTCGAGGGCGCCGACCGCACCCGCATCGAGCTGTCGCTTGAGGGCGAGGAAGTGCGGATCGAAGCGGCGGTTGAAGCCGAGCAGGAAGCGCGAGTCGGCGAAGCGCGCTTGTGCCGCGCGCGCTTTGGACAGATCGAGATCGATCGGTTTCTCGCAGAACACTGCCTTGCCGGCGTCGGCGGCGGCGAGTGCATGGGCAAGGTGCTGATCGGTCGAGCTGCACACCAGCACGCCGCCGATCGACGGGTCGTCGAGGGCTTGTGCGAGACTCGTGACCGTGGCCCCGAACGGCAAGCCGATTGCCGCCGCGGCCTCGACACGTGGATCAACCACGTACTTGAGGCGCAGGCGTGGGTGGCGTGCGGCATTCGGTCCGTGCACGCTGCCCATGCGGCCGGCGCCAATGAGGGCGACATCGATTCGATTCACGAAGATTCCCGGATGTTCCGATACAGGTTGGAATGGTTGTTCCGACTTATAGTGTAATGGAATATCCCGAGCATAGTCTTGCGACCTGGCGAGTCCGCCGCGGTGGCGAGGTGTCGACGCACAATGAAAAAGGAAGCGCTGCATGGCCGAGTTGTCATCCCTGCCCACTACTGCCGACGAACTGCGCACGGCGATCCTCGCGCGTTACGAAGAGCTCAGCAAGCGCTTGCAGCAGATCGCGCGTTACGTGCTCGATGAGCCGAATGCGGTCGCTCTGGAGACGCTCGCAGTGCTGTCGGAGCGCATGGGCGTGCAGCCCTCGGCAATCGTGCGCTTCGCCAAATCATTCGGGTTCGACGGCGCCACGCAGATGCAGCGCCTGTTCCGTGACGGACTTCTGTCGGGCAGTGCGACGCTCGGCTACAGCGAGCGCGTGCGCGAGTTCGCACAGAGCGTCGACACCAAGGCCATCGGCGATCCGGGACAGGTGCTGTCCGAGTTCGTCGAAGGCAACATCCTTGCGTTGCGCAACCTCGGCAGCATGACCGGTCGCGCCGACATGGCGGCGGCGGTCAGGATGATCGCGCAGGCACGCACCGTGTATGTGGCCGGGTTCCGGCGTTCGTTCGCGGTGGCTGCCTACATTGCCTATTCGCTGCACCAGGTCGACAAGAAGACGCTGTTCATCGACAGCATCGGCGGTATGGCGCGCCAGCAGATCCATGCAATCTCGAAGGACGACCTGCTGATCGCGGTCAGCTACCACCCGTATGCCGAAGAGGCCGTGCACCTGATCGATGCCGCGGTCGATGCCAAGTGCCGCGTGCTCTCGATCAGCGACAGCCTGGTCAGTCCGGTGGCCAAGCCGGCCACGCTCGTTCTGCAGGTGCGCGAAGCGGAGATCCGCAAATTCCGTTCACTGTCGGCATCGATGTGCCTGGCCCAGGCGCTGGTCATTTCCTACGCGTTCTCAACGCGTGCGAAGACGCGCAATCCGTCGAAATTGGGGCGTGCCGCCAGGAAGAAATGAAATGCATGTTGCCGTCGTATCAATAATGGAATATATTTTCCAATAGTGGCGACGGGCGGCGTCGGCACGGCAATTGGCAAGGGTTCGTGCATGGCGGCGAAGGAACATCGGCTGGATCTCATCGCCATCGGTCGATCGTGTATCGATCTGTACGGCGAGCAGGTCGGCGGCCGGCTCGAGGACATGAGCAGTTTCGCCAAGTACATCGGTGGCAGTCCGGCCAATACTGCGGTTGGCCTCGCCCGACTCGGTCTGCGCCCGGGCTTGCTCACGCGCGTCGGCGCCGATCATTTCGGCCGATTCATCCGCGAGCAGCTCGCGCGCGAAGGCGTCTCGATCGAGGGCGTGCTGACCGACGCTGATCGATTGACCGCCCTGGTGTTTCTCGGCATCCGCGATCCCGACACGTTTCCGCTGATCTTCTATCGCGAGAACTGCGCCGACATGGCGCTGCAGGTCGACGATGTCGAGGAGAGATTCATCCGCAGCGCCGGGGCAGTGCTGATCAATGGTACGCACCTGTCGCGCCCGAACGCGTTCGATGCCTCGGTGCACGCCTGCGAGATTGCGCGTGCCGCCGGCGCCCGCGTGGTTTTCGACATCGACTATCGCCCCGTGTTGTGGGGACTCACGGCCAGGGATCGCGGCGAGAACCGCTTCGTTGCCGACGCGGCGGTCACCGCGCGACTGCAAGGCGTGGTGCCGCTGTGTGACCTGATCGTCGGCACCGAGGAGGAAATGCATATCCTTGGTGGCAGCTCCGACACGGTTGCCGCGCTGCGCGCGATTCGCGCGCAGACCGGTGCGCTGCTGGTGTGCAAGCGCGGCGCGCAGGGTTGTTCGGCATTCGCTGCGGAGATTCCCGATTCGCTCGATGACGGCGTGGTCGGTCGCGGCTTCGATGTCGAGGTGTTCAACGTGCTCGGTGCCGGCGATGCGTTCATGGCCGGATTCCTGCGCGCGTGGTTGCACGATGAACCGCTCGAAACGGCCTGCGAATACGGCAACGCGTGTGGCGCGATCGTGGTCTCGCGCCACGGTTGTTCGCCGGCGATGCCAACCTGGATCGAATTGCAGCAGTTCCTGCAAGCTACGGTGCGACCGCATCGGTTGCGCGACGATGCCGCGCTCGAGCAGACCCATTGGGCGACCACGCGGGTCGGCCACTACGACGAACTGACCGTGCTGGCGATGGATCACCGCAGCCAGTTCGAGGCGATCTGCACACAGGTCGGCGCCGACCCGGCGCGTATCCAGCCGTTCAAGGCGCTCGCGTTGAAAGCGGTCGACCGGCTCGCGCAGGGCGACCCGCGTTTTGGCGTGCTGCTCGACGGGCGCTTCGGCATGCGCGGTCTCGAAGCCGCCGCCGATACGCCGTACTGGATCGGCCGGCCGATCGAATTGCCCGGATCGTGTCCGCTCGAATTCGAAAGCTCGGCCGATGTCGCCACCGAGCTGGCGACCTGGCCGACCAATCACGTGGTCAAGTGCCTCGCCTTCTATCATCCCGACGACGAAGCGGATCTGCGCGAGCGCCAGGAGCGCCAGCTTGTGCGCCTGCAGGACGCCGCGCGCCGCACGCGCCACGAACTGCTCATCGAGATCATCGCGTCGCGCCAGCGTGCGGTTGATGACAGCACGATGGCGCGCGTGATCCAGCGCTTCTACGATCTCGGTTTGCGTCCCGACTGGTGGAAACTTGAACCCACCGACAGCACCGCTGCATGGGATGCGATCGAGCAGACGATCCTGCGCAACGATTCACGGTGCCGGGGCGTGTTGCTGCTTGGCCTGTCGGCACCGCATGACGAACTGGTCGCCAGTTTTGCGATCGCGGCGTGCACGCCAATCATCAAGGGCTTCGCGGTAGGCCGCACGATCTTCGCCGACGCCGCCGAGAAGTGGCTGGCCGGCGCAATCGACGACGACACCGCGATCGCCGATCTGGCGCAGCGCTTCGGCGCGCTGGTTGCGGCGTGGCGCAGCGCCAGGGCGGCGACGCCGCTCGAACCGGTGACGGTGTGAGATGACGACGATCCGACTGACCGCCGCGCAGGCGACCGTGCACTGGCTGTGCAATCAGCATGTCGTCATCGATGGCGAGCGCGTGCCGTATTTCGCCGGGGTCTGGGCGATCTTCGGCCACGGCAATGTCGCCGGCCTCGGCGAGGCATTGCATGCGCTGCGCGATCGCCTGCCGACCTGGCGCGCGCACAACGAACAGGGCATGGCGCATGCTGCGATCGCCTATGCCAAACAGATGCGCCGCCGGCGCGCGATGGTGTGCACGAGTTCGATCGGGCCCGGTGCGACCAACATGGTCACCGCCGCCGCGCTCGCGCACGTCAACCGGCTTCCCGTGTTGCTGCTGCCCGGTGACGTCTTCGCCGATCGCCGGCCCGATCCTGTACTGCAGCAGATAGAGGATTTTGCCGACGCCGGAATCAGCGCGAACGACTGCTTTCGACCGGTATCGCGCGTGTACGCACGCATCAGCCGTCCCGAACACATTA
>JBBSOU010000177.1:0-6104 GCA_038259445.1 Lysobacterales bacterium
CCTTCCCCTGCGCAGCGGGGGAAGGTGCCCGGAGGGCGGAAGGGGGCGCCTTTGCTCGTGATTCCAGGGCGCGAAGCCATGACCGATCAGGCGCGTGAAACGCTCAGCGTCATCATGAGACGCAGCCGCAAGATTCACGTCAACGCTCCGAGCAGCCCCCATCCGCCTTCGGCACCTTCCCCCGCTACGCAGGGGAAGGGAACAAGCTGTCGCTCGCAGGCCTGACCACTCCGCCTTATTCTTCCTCGCCTGCGCAAATGGGGAAGGGTCAGCTGGATTTCCGATTTTTGCAGCATGGGACACGATCGTCAGCTGCCCGCATCTTCCCTTCCCCTGCGCAGCGGGGGAAGGTGCCCGGGGTCGTGTCCCCGGAGGTGTTGCACCACATCCGGTGAGACTGCCGTCAGCTGCCGGCATGTTGCCTTCCCCTGCGCAGCGGGGGAAGGTGCCCGGAGGGCGGAAGGGGGCGCCTTTGATCGTGATTCCACGACGCGAAGCCATGACCGATCAGGCGCGTGAAACGCTCAGCGTCATCATGAGACGCAGCCGCAAGATTCACGTCAACGTTCCGACCAGCCTCCATCCGTCGCTGCGCGCCACCTTCCCCAACTGCGCAGGGAACGCAATTGCGGCTCACGTCACGTAGAGCGTTCGATTGCGCTGGCGAGCTCTTGCGATCGACGTGGAGAAGCAGCTCAAGGGTTTTGCGCAAACGCACCTTTGGCAGAACCGAAATCGCCATCGGCTTCGGCGGCGAGGTACATCGCGATCGCGTACACGGCGACGTTCTGGCGCAGTTGTTCGATGTCGACCTTGTCGAGCGTGTCGTTGGCGGTGTGATGCCATTCGAAATAGCGCGAGGTGTCCTGGTGCAGGGACAGGCCGGCCATGCCGACGGCATGCACGGCAGAAAGATCGGAGCCGCCGCGGCCGGGTGCATGCGCGTCGTAGCTGACACCGAGTGGGGCGAGCACGGCGGCGATGCGACCGATCGCGTTTCGCGCCTCGGGTTTCACCGTAGCCGTCAGCTTGACGATGCGATCGGCCCCGGCGTCCGATTCGGCACCGAGTATCGCGTGGTGGATGTGTTCGCCATACCGTTTCGCATAGGCGATGCCACCGTGCAGTCCCGCTTCCTCGTTGGCGAAGGCGACCACGCGGATGCTGCGTGCGGGCCGTTTCGGCAGTTGCGCGATCAGGTGCGCAGCCGCTGTGGTGATGCCGATGCCGGATGCGTCATCGAGCGCTCCGGTACCGAGGTCCCATGAGTCGAGATGTCCGCCGGTGAGGAAATATTCGTCGGGGCGTGAGCTGCCGGTGATCTCGGCGATCACATTGGCGCCGGTGTAGTCGCCTTCGGTGCCGCAGTCGAGTTCGAGCTCGATCGTGACCGGTGTGCCGCGTGCGAGCATCACTTCGATGAGGTCCGCATCCGGATTCGACAGCGCCGCCGCGGGTATCGGCGCGACGCCCTCGGCGAATACGGTGACGCCGGTATGCGCGAGCCGATTGCTGCCGGAACCGACCGAACGCAAGACGAAGCCGGCCGCACCTTTCTGGGCGGCAAGTGACGGCCCGCGCGTACGCACCGCCGAACCCTTTCCGTAGTCGCGGCCATCGACATGCGCCTGCATGCGTACGCTGCCGATATAGACGATCCTGCCACGCACCGTCGCCGGTTCCGCAGCCGACAGTGCATCGAGCGATGCGAACGCGACCAGTTCGGCACGCAATCCGCCGCGCGGCGTGCCGGCGGAATTGCCGAGCGCGGTCAACGCCAGTGGTTGTGCATAGGGCGCGACGACCGCGCCGCGTTCGCTGCGGCGCACCCAGTTCGGGTAGCTGACCGGCTCACTCCAGACCTTGTCGAATCCCAGCGCCTTGAATTTCGCGATCATCCACTCGCGCGACTTCGCATCGTTGGCGGAGCCGGCGCGGCGCGGACCGATCTCGGTGGTCAGCTCCTCGGTGATCCGATAGGCGAGGTCGTCACGCAGCGCGCGCTCGCGCAACTGCTCGGCGACCGCAAAGGCACGCTCGGGAATGGACGTTGGTGTGGCCAGGGCGAGTATCGGCGAGCTCGCCAGCAGCACGCCGAGGGATTTCACCATCAGGGATTTCATCAGCAAGCACCGGAGACGATTCACGCATCCTGCCACTGCGACGGCTACCGCTGGCGTGGCAGCAATGGTCGTGTTCCCCCCGACGTGACCCGTGCATGCAGTCGTGCGCACCGCCAGTCGACGCGTCACGCGGATCGCTGCTTCAGCAGATCGCGGATTTCCGTCAGCAGCGCGACATCGGCCGGCGGTGGTGCCGGAGCGGCCTCTTCCTTCCTGATCATGCGGTTCATGAGCTTGATGACGAGGAAGATCGCGAGTGCCACGATGGCGAACTGGATCAGCGTATTGAAGAACGCGCCGTAGAGGATGGCAACTTCGCCGCTGCCGTCCGCGCCGGGAGGTACGAGTATCCATTTGTATTCCGAGAAATCGACGCCGCCGATGACGGCGCCGATCGGCGGCATGATCACCTGATCGACCAGCGATGAGACGATCTTGCCGAACGCGGCACCAATGACCACGCCGACGGCGAGGTCGATCACGTTGCCGCGCATGGCAAAGGTCTTGAATTCGGCGAAGATGCTCATCGGAAACTCCTGCAATAATCGGGGGAATTGCGCTCGCGTGCGAACACGTGTGTCACCGGCTTCGGCTGGCCGCATTTTCGGCCTGCGCGAGGACTGTGTCGAGGCGCGCTCAGATGATGCGGCCTTCGAGCACGGCCACGCCGGTCAATTCGGCGCGAAAGCGATCGCCGCGCTCGAGCAGGGCGACGCCGGCCGGCGTGCCGGTGTAGATGAGATCGCCCGAGGCCAGTTCGTAGAATTTCGACAATTCGTGGATGATCTCGGCCACGTTGAACACCATCTTTCCGGTATCGGTGCTCTGCCGCTGCGCGCCGTTGACGTGCAGGGTCAGACCAATCGAATCCGGATGGCCGATCTCGGCCACGCGGTGCAGGTCGGAGACCGGCGCCGAGGCATCGAATCCCTTGGCGGTGTCCCACGGATTGCCCTTCTGCTTGGCGATCGATTGCAGATCACGGCGTGTGAGGTCGAGGCCGACGCCATACGCATAGACGCGCTGGAGCGCGTGTGCGACCGGTATGTCGCGCCCGCCGCTGGCGAGTGCGACAACCATCTCGACCTCGTGATGCAGTTCGCGCGTCGCCGACGGATAGGGCACATCGCTGTCGCCGATCACGATTGCGTCAGCCGGTTTGCTGAAAAACATCGGCTGCGCGCGGTCGACGCTGGCGCCCATCTCTTCGGCGTGATCGACATAGTTGCGACCGATGCAGTAAATGCGGTGGACCGGAAAACGAAGGTCCGTTGCGGCAACCGGGATGCTCGGAATCGCGTGGGGCGCAACGGCGTACGTCATGATCGAAAGCTCCAGATGTATTGGGCAGACACGCAAGCGAAGTAGCGCTCACGCGGCAGGCGTCCGCACGGCCCGATTCGCGCGGTGCGTTGACAGGTGGTCATTCTGACGCAGCCCAGCGCAGCTGACCATCGGACGCGCTGTGACACCTGTCATCTCCAGGGCATGATTGCCGATTCTTGTTTGCAATCGGCAGCCGGTTCAGTCTGTGGCAGACTCGCCGCCGTCGTAACGGTGCAGGATGATGCATGGACAACAAGGCCGACTTGCTCAACCAGTTGCGCATTGACCGCAACGCGCCGGAACCGCGTTCGGCGGCGCCCTGGATCGTCGGCGTGCTGATCGTGGTCTGCGCGCTTGCCGGTGGCGCAGCGTGGTTGTTTTTCGGCAGCAGTCGCGCCTTCGAGGTGGATACGGCGATGGCCGCCGCTCCGACACGCGCCGGCAGTGCCGGTGATGCCGTGCTGCAGGCCACGGGCTATGTCACGGCCCGTCGCCAGGCCACGGTATCCGCGCAGATCACCGGCAAACTGGCTCAAGTGCTGATCGAGGAAGGTGAGCGCGTCGAAGCCGGGCAGGTTCTCGCGCGGCTCGAGGACACCGCGCAGATGGCGGCCCTCGGCCAGGCTCAGGCACAGGTTGCCCAGGCGCGCGCGCAGGTTGGCCAGTTCGCTGCACAACTGAAGCAATCGCGCCGTGACCTGCAGCGCCAGCAGGACCTCGTCGGTCGCAAGCTCGTCTCCGAGCAGGCCACCGAAACGGCCAGCACGCAGGTCGATTCGGTCAGCGCGCAACTGCTCTCTCAGCAACGCCTCGTCGACGTTGCCGAAGCGCAGTTGCGCAGTGCGCAGGTGCAGGTCGACTACACCACGGTGCGCGCGCCATTTGCCGGTGTCGTCATTGCCAAGGCCGCACAGGTCGGCGAAATCGTCTCGCCGCTGTCGGCCGGTGGCGGCTTCACGCGCACCGGCGTCGGCACCATCGTCGACATGGATTCGCTGGAGATCGAGGTCGACGTCAACGAGTCCTATATCAATCGGGTCAAGCCGAATGCACCTGCCGAGGCCGTGCTTGATGCCTACCAGGACTGGACCATCGGTGCGCGCGTGATCGCCATCATTCCGACCGCCGATCGCGCCAAGGCAACCGTCAAGGTGCGCATCGGCTTCGACGAGCGTGACCCGCGCATCCTGCCCGACATGGGGGCGCGCGTATCGTTCCTTGATGACAGCAAGCCGGACGATGCCGCCAGCACCACACCCGCCGCCGGCGTTCTCGGTCCCGCGACCGCGCTGGTGCAACGCGATGGCCGAAGTGTCGTGTTCGTGCTCGACGGCGATCGCGTCGTGGCCACGCCGGTCGTCCCGGGGCAGAACGTCGGCGACCTGCGTCTGGTGGAAGGCATCAACGAGTCGACCAAGATCGTGCGCGCACCGCCATCGGAAATGAACGACGGCGCTCGCGTTAGCGCCAGAAAGTAATCCGCGGAACGCCGCCAAAGCGGCGCAACCTGAAGGTAAATACAATGTCCATACTGGTAGAAATCCGCAACGTCAGCAAGGTGTATGTCCGTGGCAAGCAGAAGGTCGAAGTGCTGCACGACGTCGATCTCGACATCCGCAAGGGCGACTTCCTCGCATTGATGGGGCCGTCCGGTTCGGGCAAGACCACGCTGCTGAACCTGATCGGCGGACTCGACACGCCAAGCGGAGGCAGCCTCGGTGTCGATGGCCAGCGCATCGACACGCTCGGTTCGGGCGCACTGGCCAAATGGCGTGCCGCCAATGTCGGTTTCATTTTCCAGTTCTACAACCTGCTGCCGATGCTCAGCGCGCAGAAGAATGTCGAGGTGCCGTTGTTGCTGACGCGGTTGTCGGCGGCACAGCGCAAACGCAATGCCTCGATTGCCCTGCAACTGGTCGGGCTCGCCGATCGTGCGTCGCACAAGCCAAACGAACTTTCGGGTGGCCAGCAGCAGCGCGTGGCGATCGCGCGCGCGATCGTGTCCGACCCGACGCTGCTGGTCTGCGACGAACCGACCGGCGATCTCGACCGGCAGTCGGCCGAGGAAGTGTTGACCTTGCTGCAGCAGCTCAATCGCGAGCACGGCAAGACCATCATCATGGTCACGCATGATCCGAAGGCGGCCGAGTACGCGACGCATACACTGCATCTGGACAAGGGTTCGCTGGTTGAACAGGTCGCGGCCTGAGGAGGCGCCATGAAGTATTTCCACCTGATCTGGGCGGCGCTGTTCCGGCGCAAGACGCGCACTGCGTTGACATTGATGTCGGTGCTGGCCGCGTTCGTGTTGTTCGGCCTGCTCGATGGCGTGCGCGTGGCGTTCACCTCGGGCGGTGATGCTGCCGGCGTCGATCGCATGATCGTGTCGTCGAAGTACTCGCTGATCCAGGGGCTTCCGCAGTCGATCATCGCGCGCGTCGAGGCGACGCCGGGTGTGAAGGACGTGACCTGGGCGAACTGGTTCGGCGGCTACTATCAGGACCGCAAGAATCAGATGGTCAACTTCGCGATCGATCCGGGCTACTTCGATGTCTATCCGGAACTGGGGGTCGACGAGCAGATGCGCGCGGCGTTCCAGCAAACGCGCACCGGCGCGATCGTCGGCGAAACGCTGGCCAAGCGCTGGGGCTGGAA
>JBBSOU010000178.1:0-5977 GCA_038259445.1 Lysobacterales bacterium
CATGGGCACCAACCTGTCGCCGGCACTGCTCGGCGTCGGCTACATCGTCGGCCTCAACATCGGCATCGTCGTGCTGCTCGGCAGCGTGATCGGCTGGAACGTCGCAATTCCGATCTACAGTGCGTTCCTGCTCGACACCGACCCGACCCTTGCCGCCGCAGTGGCAGGACTCAACGCAGAAGACGCCGCCTATGCGATATGGTCGGCGCAGGTGCGCTACCTCGGCGTTGGTGCGATGCTGATCGGCGGCGTCTGGACCCTGATCTCGCTGCGCAATTCGCTGTTCTCGGGTATCCGCAGCGGATTCGCGGCGACGCGCGCTGGCGCCACGACGGTGATCGCCCATCGCGAACGCGACATCCCGATGAAATACATCGCAATCGGCCTCGTGCTGTTCACGCTGCCGCTGCTCGCGCTCTACCAGAGCATCGTGCAGCAGTGGAGCGCGAGCATCCCGATGACCGTGATCATGATCGTCGCCGGCTTTCTGTTCGTGTCGGTGTCGGCCTACATGGCCGGCCTGGTCGGCTCATCGAACAACCCGGTGTCCGGCATCACGATCTCGACGATCCTGTTCGCCGCTCTGATCCTCGTGCTGCTGCTCGGTCGCGACTCTTCCGTCGGCGCGGTCGCCGCGATCATGATCGGCGCGGTGGTCTGTTGCGCGGCCTGCATCGGCGGCGACAACCTGCAGGATCTCAAGTGCGGCCACATCGTCGGCGCGACGCCATGGAAGCAGCAACTGATGCTCGCGATCGGCGCGATATCTTCGGCGCTGGTGATGGCGCCGGTGTTGAACCTGCTGCTGAGGGCTTATGGCATCGGCACGCCGACCGAACTCCACCCGAGCCCGCTGCTCGCACCCCAAGCCAATCTGATGGCATCGGTGGCCAAGGGCATTTTCGGCGGCCAGTTGCCGTGGACGACGATCGGTATTGGCGCCGGCATCGGCGCAATCATCATCGCGGTCGACGCGTGGCTGAAGGCCGGCAACAAGTCGTTTCGCATCCCCGTGCTGGCCTGTGCGATCGGCATCTATCTTCCGATCGAACTGATGGTGCCGATCTTCCTTGGCGGATTGCTTTCGTGGTTCGTCGAACGCCGCAAAGGCGGCGCGAAGAACGACGCCGAGCACGGTCGCATCCACCGCACCGGCATGCTGTTTGCGGCCGGCCTGATCACCGGCGAAGCGCTGATGGGTATCTTCATCGCAGTTCCGATCGTGGTCAGTGGACGCGCCGATGCGATGGCGCTGCCGGAAGCGCTGCAGAACGGCAACTGGCTGCAGTTCCCGGCATGGTTCAACGGCGGCGAACTGCTCGGCCTCGTGCTGCTCTCGGTGATTGCGGCGATGCTGTATCGCCAAGCGGTGCGGCGCGAGACCGTGTGATAGAGGGTTTGCCTGGAATCGATGAGGCCCCGAGCGCCTCGTGGTGTTCGGCAAGGCGAATGTTGAATCGACGTCGCGTGGGAAGCGGCGCCAGCCGCGATGCCCTGGTCGCGACCTTGGCAAAGGGCAGCGCGCCTTCGGCGCTTCCCGCGAAAGCAAAGCGCCGCACCGTTGCGTGACGGCCTACTGGCGCAGGCACGAACTGCGGCGGGAAACCATGCCGCCGAATCGGCACGCTTCAGCGCCGATCGCTGTACCAGAGATCGAGCGCGTCACGTGACTTCAGCACGCGCTTGCCGCGTGTGGCAATCCTGACCATCAACCGCAGATGCTCGGCGATCGAGAACGTGTGCAGCTTGCGTCCCGATGTGTACACGGCCTCGCGCAGGATGACGAAGCGGCCGTGGCGCCCGAGCGCGCGGCTGATGGCGACGTCCTCGGCGGCAAACCAGGTCGGGTCGAAACCGCCGACCGCATCGAACGCCTTGCGCGTGCAGAACAGGAAGCATCCCGGCGCGATACGGCTCCAGCGCAATATCAGCCCGAAAAACGCGGTACCGAACCGCTCATGCCGTCGTGTTGGACCCTGCAGGCGCACGGCGCAACCACCGCCTGCCGCGCCGCTGGCGGTCGCGATCAGGGCCGCGCGAATCACGTCCGCGTCGACCAGCGTATCGGCATCGACAAAGATCAGCAGGTCACCGACTGCCTCGGCCGCACCCGCGTTGCGTGTCGCGGCAATATGCCGATGCTCGACGCGCAGGACGCGCGCACCGTGCGCCGCGGCAATCACGGCAGTATCGTCCGTCGACGAGTCGTCGACCACGATGACCTCACTCGGCGTCGCGACAACCGCCCGCGCGAGCTGCAGCGCATCGAGCGTCGCGCCGATCAGGCGTGCTTCGTTGTGGGCCGGGATGATGAAGGAGATCATGCACGGATCATCGCATGCACGCGATGACTGATCCGACTGCGCTGCCTGCATCGATCGCACGGTGCGCGCTTCATCAACCGGTATTCTGGATACCGGCAGCAATGCCGTTCACGGTCGCGATCAGCGCATGCAGGAGGTGGTCGTCTTCGCGCTCGACGGAACGCCAGCGCGCGAGCAGATCGACCTGCAGCAGGCTGATCGGATCGACATACGGATTGCGCAGGCGGATCGACTGGCGCAGCCGCAGGTCGCCCGACAACAACTCATCCTCGCCTTTCAGATCGAGAATCGCCGACCGGGTGCGCTCGAACTCGGCTTCGATGTTGGCGAAGAACGGCGCGTGCAGTTCACCGGCCAGGCGCGAGTAGCGTTCGAAGATCGCAAGGTCGGACTTGGCCAGCACCATCTCGACATCGTCGACGAGCTGGGCGAAGAACGGCCAGTCGCGCGTCATCTCGACCAGCGTGTCGCGCCCGAAACTGTCGATCGCGTGCACCAGTCCACTGCCGACGCCATACCAGCCGGTCAGGCCGGCACGATTCTGCGACCAGGCGAACACCCACGGGATCGCGCGCAGGCTGTCGACGCCACCGCTGCCGCCGCGACGCGATGGTCGCGAGCCGATGCGCAAGCGTTCGATCACGTCGATCGGCGTGGCCGCGCGGAAATACGCTGCGAATTGCACATTGTCGTGGACGAAACCGCGATACGCGGCACGCGAGTACTGTGCGATGGCGGTGGCGATCACGCGCCACTGCTGTTCGCGCGGCTCCGGCGGTCGTGGGCGCAACGTCGCGCGCAGCACCGCTCCGGTCATCTGTTCGAGATTGCGCAGCGCGAGTGCGCGAATTCCGTACTTGCGATGGATCACTTCACCCTGTTCGGTCAGGCGCAGCGTGGCGTCAACCGAACCGCGCGGCGAGGCAATCACGGCGCGCTCGGTCTTGCCACCGCCGCGACTGGCCGAGCCGCCGCGGCCATGGAAGAAGACGATACGGATGCCGGCCTCGCGCGCCAGTCGCGTCAATGCGATCTGGGTCTGCTGCAAGGCCCAGCGCGAGGCGACGATGCCGCCATCCTTGGCGCTGTCGGAGTAGCCGAGCATGACGATCTGGCGATTGCCGCGCGCGTCGAGATGGGCGCGATAGGATGGATCGGCGAACAAGGCGCGGACGACGCCTTCCGCGGCGTCGAGGTCGGCGACCGTCTCGAACAACGGGGCGACGTCGAGCGGCACCCGATCTGCGCCGTCGACACAACCGGCAATGCGCGCAAGCACGAGCACCGAAAGGGCATCGGCGGCGCTGCGGCTCATGCTGACGATGTACGGACCGAATGCGCGCGGACCGTACCGCGGACGTAGTTCGGCGACGGTGCGAAATACCGCGAGCGTTCGACGCGCGGTGTCGTCGGTGCTCGCCGCGATCGACCGTGCATCGCCGAGCAACTGCTGCAGGCGAACGACACGTTGCTCGACGCTGTGCGCACTCCATTCCTCGTCGTCGAGCAATGCCGCCAGTGCCGCGTCGTGTACCGCCGAATCCTGGCGCAAGTCGAGCGTGGCCAGATGGAAACCGAAGGTCTGCAGGCGGCGCAGCAGGCGTCGCACCGCAAACCAGCCCGAGTGCAGGCCGCGATGAGCGAGCAGGCTGTCGGCAATCATCGTCACGTCGGCCATGAAGGTGTCGACGTCCGGGTAACCGCCTTCACGACCGCGCCCGGTTTCGGCGAGACGTTCGGCAATGAGGTGCAGCAGCACGCGATACGGCATGTCGCCATGGCGCGACTTCAGCTGCGTCGCCGCACTCGGCAGCAGTGCCCGGTAGACGTCGAGGCGCGCGAGCACTTCAGCCGAACAACCGATGCGCGACGACGACTGGCTCAACAAGCCAGCCAGTTCGACCACCTCGCGACGGTACAGCGACAGTACCTGCATGCGCTGCGTCGCCAACGTTGCCGCGATCGTCTCGGCACCGACATTCGGGTTGCCATCCATGTCGCCGCCGACCCAGGTGCCAAAACCGAGCACTGCGGGAAGTTCGATCGCCGGCTCGCTGCCGACCAGCGCGTCGGCGAACACCTCGTAGAACACCGGCACAACGCGATAGAGAACGTCAGTCAGATAGAAGCCGATGTTCTCGAGTTCGTCGGCGACGGTCGGCTTTTCGAGAGCCAACTCGGCGGTCTGCCACGCCGCGGTCAGGGCCAGCCGCATGCGCTCCACGTCGGTGCGGCGTTCGACCGGCGTGCGGCTGTTGTCGATGTCGGCGATCAGCGCGCGCACGACCTCGTGCTCCTTCTCGAGCAGCGCGCGTCGCACCGCCTCGGTCGGATGGGCGGTGAACACCGGCTCGATGCGCAGGCGTGCGAGGCAGTCGGCGAGGTCGTCGCGCGTTACGCCCTGCTCGCGCAGTCTGGTCAGTACCGCCCGCAGGCCACCGGGTTGCGATGCGGCACCGGCCATTTCGTAGTCACGCCGACGACGGATGCGATGCACGCGCTCGGCAACGTTGACGGCCTGGAAATACGTCGAGAACGCGCGCACCAGCGATGTTGCATGAGCGACGTCGGCACCGGCCAGCACCTGTTGCAGGGCAGTCGCATCCTCACCGACTTCACGCCGACGAATGGCTGCAACACGCACGCGCTCGACCTCGTCGAGGAACGCCTGGCCTTCCTGTTCGGCGAGGATCTCGCCGACCAGCGAACCGACCCGGTTGACGTCATCGCGCAAGGCCTTGTCGATTTCCGGAAGATCGATCGACCGTAGGCTGTCGGCGGCATTGGCTCGAGTTTCAGTCATGGCTCAAGCCTACCTTGTTGCAATGCGGCATAGAAGTCTACGACCACGCCTGCTCGGCGACGCGCAGCGCGGACGGATTGTTCCTCCCCCTGCGCGGCGGCGGATGGGGGCTGGTCGGAGCATGCGAGCCTCTTCTGTCCTTCCCCTGCGAAGCGGGGAAAGGTAGCGCGCAGCGACGGATGGGGGCCGTCGGAGCGTGCGGGCGATTCTTGCGTGGTCATCCGAACATCGAGATCGATGCCTGCGCGTCCACCGATCGTCGCCGCAAACCTCGAGATCACCAGCAAGTGCGCCCCCTTCCGCCCTCCGGGCACCTTCCCCCGCTGCGCAGGGGAAGGGAACGACGGACTTGCGCGAGTTCAACAAGTCGCCGGATTTCTCTTCCTTCCCCCGCTGCGCAGGGGAAGCGAATGACGGGCTGTCGCGGGTCAACATGTCGCCGAATTTCCAATCTTTCCCGTGCGCAGCGGGGACGGCGAAAGCGGTCATCACCAGCCCCGGATTTTGCCGGATCTCAGCGCGTTACCGGCTTCACCGACAGCGCACGGAACATCGCATCGGCGTTGTAGAGGCGATCGCCACGAATGGTCGTGTGAACCTTGCGGATGTCGGCCATGTTGATGGTCGGATCACCGTCGAGGAGGATCAGATCGGAGACATAGCCGGGTGCGACGCGGCCGTACTCCTTGTCGCGATTCATTACCTGCGCGCTGTCGCTGGTGGCGATCTTCATGACCTCTTTCGGCGGTATCCCGGCGGCCACGTACAGTTCGAGTTCGCGCGCGAGGGTCATGCCGGCAAGGTTGTCGGTGCCGGCGACGAGGCGGATGCCGCTACGATGAAGCACGCC
>JBBSOU010000179.1:0-5940 GCA_038259445.1 Lysobacterales bacterium
GCCGTGGCGTCTTGCGGCAACGATCGATGGTATACACGAACCGCATCGCGTGACTCGTCAACGGCGATGCAGGAATCAATCGTACGTTTCACCCGTGCCCCCATCCGTCGCTGCGCGCCACCTTCCCCCGCTGCGCAGGGGCAGGACAAACCAAGCGCTCGCACGAAGCCTTGGCCATGCGAATCTTTTGCCTCCCTTGCGCAGCGGGGGAAGGACAAACCAAGCGCTCGCACGAATCCTTGGCCAGGCGAATCTTTTCCCTTCCCCTGCGCAGCGGGGGAAGGTGCCCGGAGGGCGGAAGGGGGCGCTTGCGATCGCCGGGGCTCCGAACGGATCACCCGGTTCCGCCCGTTTCACGGCGCGCTTTGCTACGCTTGGCGGAGATAGGGAATGGCAAGCGCGATGCGGCTCGTCGCGGCAACGATTCCCTATTGCCCTTGACCGCTTCTCGTGCGCCGAACAACACCCCGGGTCCAGAATGATGATGCGTGCCTGCCTGCTTCGCCTTGCCGTGCTCTCGGTCGCGCTGTCGTTGATGCCCGCGCTGGCGCAGCCACCCGCTGCACCTGCGACGGCGACTTCCGACGGGCGCCATACGCTCAACCTGAAAGACGCCGACATCCAGGCGCTGATCGCCACCGTTTCGGAAATCACCGGGCGCAACTTCATCCTCGGCCCGAACGTGCAGGCCAAGGTCACGGTGATCTCGGCCAAGCCGATGAAACCGGACGAGATCTACGACGTGTTCCTGTCCGTGTTGCGCGTGCACGGCTATGCCGCGATCGCGCAGGGCAGCATGATCAAGATCGTGCCCGAGGCGATGGCTCAGCAGGACGGTTCGGCCGGATTGAACGGTTCGCGTCTGCAGGCGCCGGAGGAACTGATCACACAGATCGTGTCAGTGCGCCACGTCTCGGCCAATGAACTCATTCCGATCCTGCGCCCGTTGATGCCGCAGGGCGGCCAATTGATTGCGCACGTGCCGTCCAACTCACTGGTGATTTCCGATCGTGCCGGCAATGTCGCGCGACTAGCGGCGATCGTGCAGCGCATCGACACCGCCTCGGATGCCGAAGTCGAAGTGATTCCACTCGCGCATGCGAATGCGGCCGAGCTCGCGCGTACGCTGACCGTGCTCGCCGACGACAAGGTCGCCCAGGTCAATGCCGAAGCGCCGCGCGTGTTCGCCGATACGCGCACCAACTCGATCCTGCTCGCCGGCGCCAGGAATGCCCGCCTGAAGATGCGTGCGCTGATCGCGCATCTCGACACGCCACTGGAAAGCGGCGGCGATACCCAGGTCATCTATCTTCGCAACGCCAATGCCAAGGATCTGGTTGCGATCCTGCAGGGGGTCGCGTCGACACTGACCGGCATCGCCCCGCCAACCGCCGTTGCCGCAGACGGCAGCGGTGGCGGCGGCGCCGTGTCGACCGCGACGATCCAGGCCCACGAACAGACCAACGCGCTCGTCATCAGCGCACCGCCGGCGGTGTTCCGTTCGCTCGCCTCTGTCGTACGCCAGCTCGACGTGCGCCGTGCGCAGGTATTGATCGAGGCGATCATCGCCGAGGTCGCCGATTCGACCGCCAGCGAGATCGGCGTGCAGTGGTTCACGGCGCCGCAGCGCGATGATGGCACTCTCGGCCAGGGCATCATCGGCGGCACCAATTTCGCCGGGCCAGGCGGCAACGCGGGGTTGGTCGGACTTGCCACCAATCCACTCGGGCTCGGCGGTCTGGGCGGCCTGTCGCTGGGGTACATGGACGGCACCGTGAAGATCCCCGGAACCGATACCGAAATCATCAACCTCGGCGCGCTCGTGCGCGCACTGCGCGGCGACGGCAAGACCAATATTCTCTCGACGCCATCGATCCTCACGCTCGACAACGAGGAAGCCGAAATCAAGGTCGCGCAGGAAGTACCGTTCCTGACCGGCTCGTACACGAACACGGCAAGTACGGGCCAGAACGGCGCAGTGACCAATCCGTTCCAGACCATCGAGCGCAAGGATGTTGGTCTCGTGCTGAAGGTCACGCCGCACATCAACGAAGGCGATGCGGTGCGCATGGAAATCCACCAGGAAGTGTCGTCGCTGGCGCCACCGGTGACTGGCGCGGTCGATCTCGTCACCAACAAGCGTGAGCTGTCGACCAGCGTGCTCGTCTCCGACAACGCACTGCTCGTACTCGGCGGCCTGATCGATACCAACGTGTCCGACAGCAATTCCAAAGTACCCGGCCTCAGCAGCATTCCGGTCATCGGCAATCTGTTCCGCTATCGCTCGAACAAGAACGAGAAGCGCGACCTCATGATCTTCCTGCGCCCGCAGATCCTGCGTGATGCGGCGATCGAGGCGGCGGTGTCGAGCGAGAAGTACAACTACATGCGCACCGAGCAATTGCAGATGCGCGAAGATCCTGCACCGTTGACGCCGGCGTCGCAGCGGCCGTTGCTGCCTGAAGTGCACGATTTCCTGCGCAGCCCTTCACTCGAACCGAACATGGAGCCGGCGCGCGGCGGCCGCCAGTGAGCGCCATCGCGCCCGTTGCAGCGCGTCCACCGCGACCCGGTTTCGGTTTCGCGCGTCGCCACGGGGCGACGTTGACGGCTTGGCGCGACGATGGTGCCGATGTCGCCGTGCGCAATGGCGTGCGTCCCGAAGTGCTGGCCGAACTGCGACGTCATCTTGGCGTGTCGCTGCGCCTGACGGCCTACGAGCCGGTCGCGTTCGAGCGCCTGCTGCGTGATCTCTACGAACAGGGCGATGACGCGCGCGCGATGGTTTCCGATTTCGACGAGCGCCTCGATCTGCGTGCGCTTGCAGACGAACTGCCGGAACCCGAGGACCTGCTCGAGAGCGACGACGATGCGCCGATCATCCGCCTGCTCAATGCGCTGCTGACCGAGGCGGTCAAGGAAGGCGCCTCCGACATCCACGTCGAGCCGTTCGAGAACCGCCTCGTCGTGCGCTTCCGCATCGATGGCGTGCTGCGTGAAGTGCTCGCGCCACAGAAGGGCATCGCGAATGCGGTGGTCAGCCGCATCAAGGTCATGGCCAAGCTCGATATCGCCGAAAAGCGCCTGCCGCAGGATGGCCGCATCGGCCTGCGCATCGCCGGGCGACCGGTCGATGTGCGCGTGTCGACGATTCCCGCGGGGCACGGCGAGCGCGTCGTGTTGCGCCTGCTCGACAAGCAGGCCGGCCGGCTCGACCTGGTCCAGCTCGGCATGGACGACGCCTCGCGCGTGCGCCTCGAATCGATGGTCGAGCGCCCGCACGGCATTCTTCTCGTGACCGGTCCGACCGGTTCGGGCAAGACCACCACGCTGTACGGCGCGCTGCTCAAGCTCAACGATTCCTCGCGCAACATCATGACCGTCGAGGACCCTATCGAGTACTACATCGACGGCATCGGCCAGACCCAGGTCAACGCGCGCGTCGACATGACCTTCGCGCGTGGACTGCGCGCGATCCTGCGCCAGGATCCCGATGTCGTCATGGTCGGCGAAATCCGTGACCTCGAAACCGCCGAGGTCGCCGTGCAGGCATCGCTCACCGGCCATCTCGTGTTGTCGACGCTGCACACCAACTCCGCCGTCGGCGCAGTCACGCGCCTGCGCGACATGGGCGTCGAGCCTTTCCTGCTGTCATCGAGCCTGATCGGCGTGCTCGCGCAACGGCTCGTGCGCTCGCTCGATCCGGCCACGCGCGAGGCCTACCAGGCCACACCGACCGAACTGATCGCGTTCGGCCAGCCACCCGACACTATCGCCACCCTGTACCGCCCGCGCGCCGACCTCGGCAGTCGCCACGCCGGCTACAAGGGCCGCACCGGCATCTACGAACTCGTGCCTGTCGACGACGCCATGCGCCGCTTGATCCACGAAAACGCCTCCGAAGCAGAACTTGAACGCCACGCCCGCACACGCGCCCCGGGCATCCTCGAAGACGGATGGCGCAAATGCCTCGCCGGAATCACATCGACCGAAGAAGTGTTGCGGGTGACGCGCGAGGAATAGGGCGCGCGGGCCATGCTTGGCGCCGTGAACGGGCTCCTATCTCAATGTTGCGCGACTAGAGGATCTTGGTGACTATCCGTTGGGAAATCATGCGGAAATCTCCCGAAGCGAATTCGCGATAAACCAGCGCGCCTTCGACTTCGCAGAGTATTCCGATACTGCTGCCGTCATTGCCGACGTCGGTATCAAGCACGCGCGCGACGGGCATCAGCTCGGTGACACCGGTACCGTCGGGTTTGACGAGCGTCGGCACCACGGCATCGCTCTCGTCGATGTCGCCGTCACCATTGTTGTCGCGCGAAACCAGCATGAATATGGCAATTGCTGGCGCATCCGCGTCTTCGCCACAAGCGCAGATGGTCTTCTTCTGATTGATTTCCTGATTGTTGTTCGGGAACAGCCATTTTGCATCACCGTTTCCCTGCGGCAGGAAAACGAGATTGTGGGTTTCGAACCCCCCGTATCCGCCCGAGGACATCACCACGCGTCCTGATCTTTGTGCGCCAACATCGACGGTCCGCATGCTCGTGCCGGCCAGTTCGGTCAGGTTGTTGAACGTCAGGCGTCGCCGTTCGACCCCGGACGGTGAATCGGCATCGGGAACATCGACTGTTCGATTCCGCTGCCAATCGTTGGTGTTCCACATTGACACAATTGTGGAGTAGCCAACCAACAGCACCATCGCGAGCGCGGATAGAGCAAGGCCCCGATACAGCCAGCGGAAAAAAGGATTCGTTTCGCTCATCTCATTGCTCGCGGCGTCTCAGAGTGGAGATCCGATCGTATACTTGTTGTGTTGCAACGCAAGGGCACTCAGTTGGCGAAATCAGGGCAGCACAAACTCGCGTGCCCTTCGGGGCGTCCCTGCCTACCCGCAAGAATGGGCGCCTTCGGTCTGTGCAACATTCGATAGATCAAGGTCCGCCTGACCTGCGCTCCACGTGCGACAGGCACGCGCGGGCGTTATCCTGCCTACCCCGAACCAGCGGCTGAATCATGCAATCCATCCCACCGATTTCCCTCATTGGCGCACCGACCGACATTGGCGCCGGCCATCGCGGTGCCGCGATGGGTCCCGAAGCGCTGCGTGTCGCTGGCATCCAGCAGGCGCTCGAGCAGCACGGACTCGAGGTGATCGATCGCGGCAATCTCGGCGGCCCGATGAACCCATGGACCGGACCGGAATCGGGTTACCGACATCTGGTCGAAGTGGAGGTGTGGAACCGCCAGGTCATGCAGGCCGTGCGCCGCGAGCTGCGTGAGCAGCGCCTGCCGATCCTGCTCGGTGGCGATCACTGCCTCGCGATCGGCTCGATTACGGCAGTGGCGCAACATTGCCGCGAGATCGGCAGGAAGCTGATCGTGATCTGGCTCGACGCGCATGCCGACTTCAACACCAGTTCGATCACGCCGTCGGGCAACGTGCACGGCATGCCGGTGGCGTGCCTGTGCGGCCTCGGCCCGCGCGAGCTCACTGAACTCGGCGGCAGCGCGCCGGCGATCACCGCCGACCGCATCCGCCAGATCGGCATCCGCTCGGTCGATGCCGGCGAGAAGAAACTCGTGCGCGACCATGGCCTCGACATCTACGACATGCGCTACATCGACGAGATCGGCATGAAGCGCGTGATGGAAGAGGCGCTCGCCGACATCGACGCCGACACCCACGTGCATGTGAGCTTCGACGTCGACTTCCTCGACCCCGGCATCGCACCGGGCGTCGGCACCACGATTCCGGGCGGACCGAACTACCGCGAAGCGCAGCTGTGCATGGAAATGATCGCCGACCGCGGCGGCCTCGGCTCGCTCGACATCATGGAACTCAACCCGGCCTACGACGAGCGCAACAAGACCGCCATGCTCGCCGTCGATCTCGTCGAGAGCCTGTTCGGCAAGAGCACCTTGATGCGCGATTGA